>JAMORG010000051.1 GCA_027063745.1 Sulfurimonas sp. | reverse complement strand
AGGATTTTTTAATATTCCTTTTGTCAAGAACACTAAATGTAAGCATAACTAGCGGGTGTTCAGTCTGCGCTCCCGTTGCCTCGGTAAGTGAAGCGTCCGAGGCAACGGTTAAGTACAAAAATATGTACCCTGTTTCTTAAACTTTAATATCTGATATGATAGCCAAGCTTTTAAACAAGTTAAAGTTTTTGCGCCCGAGGGTACATATTTTTGTTGCTACGATTTGTTATATTTAATTTATCTAAATGCATAACTTTTAACTTCTTTTCTATCTTTAGTAATGATATATTTATTATTTTCAATATGATATGGAAAAATATCTAAATTTCTATCTCTTAATGTATTTGGTCCAAATTCTGTAAATCCATCATTTAATATCATTTTCCACACTTCTCTTTTTGTAGGTAGAGTCTTTTGTATTTGTTTTGAATTCTCTTTCTCTATGTCATTAAATAATTTACTTGCTATATAAGAAAATAAATTTTCTCTATTTATCTTATTGTATTCAATTTGAAGAATAGAAAAAGCATCCTTAATTGTTTGAACTCTATATTTCATATAAATAGAGTTTGCTTTATTATTGTCCCCATCAGAGTTTGCTAAAGCTTTAGCCCATGAACCTTTAACGATTGTTCCATTTTCCATCTCTTCTAAAACATATTCATATAAAATGTCATCGTTTGCTCTATTGTCTATAGCTTTTTGTTTAAAGTAATCAAACATATTTAATCCACCTTTTTTTGTTGATATAACTATTTATTCAACGAACATTATATCCCAAATAACTCCAAATAACAAAATTAAATCCCATAGAAAATGTCTGTTAATTGTTTAAAAATATAACAAATAGCAATATTTTGAATTTATATGTTGGTTTCCTTAAAAATAAGATGTCCTTTTAACTTTTTTATAGCGTTAAAAAGGACAAAGTGTTGACTTAATTGCTCCAAAATCCATTAAAAGGACATTATGTCCCTTAACGCTATGAGTAACTGTTTAGCAATCTTAAGTTATAATATCTCTACTAAATTATAAATGGCAATTATGAAAAATTTTGAAACATTACGTACCCTGAACAATAAATTTATTTACAAAAGTTACGAGATAGTTGAGAGTGATGAAGCAATTGCTTTGCACTTTTTGTATGAACTGTATGAGGGCGAAAAAGTTACTCCTTTTTATCACCGCATTGAACTGAAAAAAGATGAAAAACTCAGTACAGACTTTTCGATGGATACGGCTGTTTTTCACATCGGTTTGGCGGAGGCTATCAGTTACTACAAGATTGCAGCGCCTAAAGTGTTTTATATTGAGTGTGGCTATCTCACGCAGCAGCAAAAAGAGTGGTTTAAAAAGCTCTACTTTAATGGACTAGGGGAGTTTATCTATTTAAACAAAATCAATGTCACGCAAGATGATTTGGTGGAGTTTATTACAGCAGATGAGCCAAAGTTTGCAAAGATAAAAAGAGATACACAAGAGCGTGCCATCATCCCAATAGGCGGAGGGAAAGATTCACTGGTGAGTTATGAGCTTTTAAAAGATGTTTTTCCTGACTCGTTGCTTTTTTCTATGAACCCTATTGTTGCTTCTAAAGAGATTTTAGATAAACATCCAAAGAGTGCCATAGAGCTTAAGCGTGAGCTGGACTTAGAGAAGATCTTAGACTTTAACAAACGAGGATATTTAAACGGGCATATCCCTTTTTCTTCTATTGTCGGGTTTATCTCCATTTGGCTTGGGTTGCTTTACAAAAGCCGCTACATTGTGCTCTCAAACGAGTCCAGTGCCAATGAAGAAAACATCATCTATAATGGTCAAAAGATAAACCATCAGTACTCAAAATCGATTGAGTTTGAGAATGACTTTCGCTGGTATGTCAAGAACTTTGTGACAGAAGATGTGGAGTATTTTAGCTTTTTGCGTCCGCTTGATGAGATTCATATCGCCAAGCTCTTTAGCGAGCATGCGCGTGAGCACTTCTTTACATTTCGCAGTTGTAATGTCGGCAGTAAAAAAAATGAGTGGTGTGGGAAGTGTCCAAAGTGCCTCTTTACCTACATAATGCTTTGTAACTACATTGACGATGCAACACTACAAAAGATTTTTGGCAAAGATATGCTAGATGATGAAGCGCTGCGTGAGCTCTTTGATGGTCTTAGCCAAAGCGAAGCAGTGAAGCCTTTTGAGTGTGTAGGAACGTATGATGAGGTAAATTATGCCCTCACGCAGAAGTACAAAAGCTACGCTAAGGAGCAACTGCCAAAACTGTTGCAAAATTATGAGCCAAAAGAGTTTGTTTATAACTTGGCGGTTGATTTTGAGGGGGAGAATAATCTTCCTGCTAAGTTTCAAGAGGTGTTGCGTGAGCAAGTTGCAAAACTTCATTTCTGAGCTACAGAATTATAACAAGATAGCTATCTTTGGTTATGGTGTAGAGGGAAAATCGTTTCATGCCTTTGCAAAAAAATATTTGCCAAATACAGAGATAATTATTGTCGATAAAGCCTACAGCAGTGAAGACGAAAACTATCTCGATGGACTGCGTGAGGCAGAGCTTATTATAAAATCTCCGGGGATTTCACTGCATAATCTTGGTATTTTATATAATGATTATAACTTTACATCTATTACCGAGCTTTTTATCAAACATTTTGGCTCGCAGATTATTGGCGTTACAGGAACAAAAGGCAAAAGTACGCTTGTGACACTCATCGATAGTATGCTCAAAAATGCAGATAAAAAGAGCCTCTTATGTGGCAATATCGGACTGCCTCCCTTAGAGATTATGGAGCAGATAGAGGATGATACTTTTGTTGTGATGGAGCTCTCTTCACACCAACTCCATCATATCAACTACTCGCCACACATTGCCGTACTTACAAACCTTTTTGCCGAGCATCTTGATTATTATGAGAGTGAAGATGATTACTATCACGCCAAGTTCAATATTTTCTTACATCAAAGAGAAAATGATATCTTCATTACAAATTTGCCAGAGCAAGAGAAATTCTTTAGTAAAGCAGATATAAAAGCAAAACATTTTTATAATGTACACGACAAAGAGCTACAAATCCCTTACACTTTTGATATCAAACAGGGCTACATTCACCACGCTACGCTACAGATTTTAGAGCAGTTGCGTGAGCTGCTTGGTGTTGATGAAGCCACGTACACAAAGACGCTGCGTGAGTTTCAAACACTGCCGCACCGCTTAGAGTATGTGGATGAAGTTGATGGTGTGAGCTACATCAATGACTCCATTGCAACCATTCCAGAGGCGACTATGGAGGCTGTTAAAATATTAAAAAATGTCGATACTCTCATCGTCGGTGGGTATGATAGAGGTGTGAGTTACGATGCATTTGTAGAGCAGCTTTTAGAGAGTGATGTAGAAAAAATCATCTGTTTTTCAGATACAGGTAAGCAAATCTATGAGAAAATAGAGCTACATAAGGGCAAAAAAGATATAGTTTATGCTCAAGATCTACAAGAGAGTGTGCAAAAAGCTGCACAGATAGCAAATAAAAGGGTGCTCTTCTCACCGGCAGCTTCGAGTTTTAACAGTTATAAAAACTTTATGGAGCGGGGTGAGCATTTTAGAGCACTTGTTACAAAGATAAAGGGGTAAAAATGCCATTTATAGAGATAGATGAAGAAGATTTTGACGCGATAGTTGCGCGTGAGTTTGCCAAAGGGCACACAGTTATACTTAAGTTTGGTTCAACTTTTTGTGATGCCTGTCAGTTGATGGAGTTTGAGCTTGAAGAGGTTGTTGACCGTGTGCCAAAGCTCTCTGTACTTGACATCGACAGTGGAGTGTGTGGCTCTTTGGTACACCGTTTTGATGTAGAACAAGTACCTACGACTGTTATTTTTAAAAATGCACAGACACAGCTGCTTTATAAAAACGGAATAATTTTAGCAGATGATATAGTAGATATTATTTTGCGTGAGCGCTAGAGGGAGTTTTGAGAGGAAAAGTAAGCAGAAATTGCTTACTTGTCTGTGTTCATACTCTCTAAAAACTCTTCGTTTGTAGCTTTTTTAGCCATAGTGTTGTAGATAAACTTAAGAGCTTCGACTTCATTGTCTTGTTTATGAAGCATTTGACGAAGAATAAATACTTTTTGAAGTGTCTCTTTACCGATAAGCAGCTCATCTTTACGAGTACCTGATTTAAGAATGTCAATAGCTGGGAAGATTCTTCTGTCTGCGATTTTTCTATCAAGAACCACTTCCATATTACCAGTTCCCTTAAACTCTTCAAAGATAACTTCATCCATACGGCTTCCTGTATCTACAAGTGCCGTTGCGATGATAGTCAAACTTCCGCCGTTTTCGATGTTACGTGCTGCACCAAAGAAGCGTTTTGGTTTGTGAAGCGCATTTGCATCAACACCACCAGAGAGCACCTTACCACTTGAAGGTGTTACTGTGTTGTATGCACGAGCAAGACGAGTGATAGAGTCAAGTAAGATAACTACATCACGACCGATCTCAACACGACGTTTTGCTTTTTCTATAACCATCTCAGCCACTTTTACGTGGTTTTTTGCAGGCATATCAAATGTAGAGCTGTAAACTTCACCTTTTACACTACGCTCCATATCTGTTACCTCTTCAGGACGCTCATCAACAAGAAGTACCATCAGGTCCACTTCTGGATGGTTTGCCGTGATACCGTGAGCTATCTCTTTTAGAAGTTCTGTTTTACCGCTTCTTGGAGGTGCAACAATAAGCCCACGCTGCCCTTTACCAATAGGAGAAAAGAGGTCAAGCATACGACCCGTTAGTTTCTTTTCGTGATACTCAAGCTTAAGTTGCTCTTCTGGGTAGAGTGGCGTGAGGTTGTCAAAGAGTGGACGTTTTTTAGACTCTTCCGGTGGTAAGCTGTTTACCGCTTCAATCTTGATAAGTGCGTAGTATCGCTCCTGATCTTTTGGAGGGCGAACCTGACCGGTTACCACATCTCCGTTACGAAGTGCAAAGCGTTTTATTTGAGTGTTTGAAACGTATGCATCATTAATAGACTCATTAAAAGATTTGTCAATCGAGCGAATAAAACCATAGCCGTCAGGCATGATCTCCAAGATACCAGAAAAGAGGATATACCCACCTTGCGCAGTTTGTGCTTTCAATATCTCAAAGATAACATCTTGGCGTTTGAGCTCATTTGGATGTTCAACACCAAGCTCAGTTGCCATCTCTACAAGCTCTTGGATGCTCTTTGTACGAAGCTCCTCTACGCTTGAACCTTTAACTGGCGTGTGTGTTCTGTTGTTATTGTTATTTTTGTTGTTATTTTTTTTGCGGGGTTGTTGTGATGAAGAAGTTTCACTCATAAGTATGGACTACCTTAATTTTTTGGGATTTTGTAATAGACCTCTTGTAAGAAATCTAATAGTAGGAAAGATTTGTATACAACTTAATGCATATCTTTTGTTACTGCAATTTTACAATAACAAAAGCGCTAAAGTCAAGTTTTAGCTTTTTAAGTTGCGAATACTCTCTACAATGGCACTTATTTCTACTTTTGCAGTTGTAAGTGAGTCTTGTGTTCTCTCTGCAAGTTTGCGCACTTCATCGGCGACTACTGCAAAGCCGCGCCCATGCTCACCGGCACGAGCAGCTTCAATGGCAGCATTAAGGGCTAGAAGATTGGTCTGCTCTGCTATCTCTGCAATGGCATCAAGAACATGATGGATATTTTGGCTTTGTGCCTGAACATCTGCTACTTTTTCCTCAAAGTCACTCTCATCACTACTGAGTTCTTCAAAGTTTTTTTGCAAGGTAGTATACTCAAGGGAGAGTAACTCCTTGTGTTGTTCTAGCTCATCTATCTTATCTTGCAGAGCCTGGCAGTTGTCTGAGAGCTTGTATTCCAACTCATTAGAGAGTTGCATGAGCTCTTCATTCTTTTTGATAAGATTTTTATTTTGTATCTCAAGTTCATCACGCTTCTTATGACACTCAACCTGAATACGTTCAAGCTCATTTTCCAAGTCATAAATACGTCTGTTAAGCTCTTGGTTTTCATCTTGAAGTTTTGGATCATGAAAAGTTTGCGGCTCTTTTTTGCTTGTAAAGAGGAAAAATCCTGCAATTAGACCCAAGATAAGTGCGACAACAGCACCGATAAGTACAGCTATCCACGAGCTTGTTGTAGTTGCTTTTTCTTTATAGACAATTTTTTCAACAGGCTTCTCTTTATAGATGATCTTTTCAACAGGTTTTTCTTTATAGACAATTTTTTCTTTGAAAACTACTTGTGGCGTAACTTTTTGAGATACTTCTTTTTGCTCTTTCATAAAAGCTTTGGCATCTGTAAGAAATGCTTTATACTTTTGCAAAGCCTCAGTAGCTGAGAGCTCTTGTAGTTTGTTTATTGTCTCTTTTTCTATATTGCTTAGTTTTTTTGCATCATTTTCACTCAGTGCCAGCGAGCTGCTGATGGCATCATGTGTTGCTAATATAAGGTAGTAAAGTGCTACTTTGTCTTCTACTTTTATCTTTGTCGTTAACTTTTCTATCTCACTGTTAAGATCTTGATAACTTTGTGAAATATCTGTTGCTAGGAGTGTTGTCAGTGTCAGTAAAAATGCTATTATTATCTTCATACCCAAAAAGAAGCATAAACTATTCCTAATTTGTAATATTTTTAGTGTAAAATTACGCTATGAATAAAAAATATACAATTTTAGTAACAAATGATGATGGATATGAAGCAAAAGGATTGCTTGCTTTGCGTGAGGCTCTGCGTGAGCTTGATGATGTACGAGTAGTAGTGGTTGCTCCTGCCAATGAGAAGTCTGCCTGTGGGCATTCACTCACACTTACAAAACCACTGCGCTTTATTGGTGTAGAAGAGGACTTTTTCAAGCTTGAAGATGGAACACCGACAGATTGTGTGTACCTTTCACTCAGTGCTATCTTTCAAGACAAAAAGCCAGACCTGCTCATAAGTGGCATAAACAGAGGCTCAAATATGGGTGAAGATATCACCTACAGCGGAACAGCCGCAGGGGCGATGGAGGGTGTTCTTCATAACATACCTTCCATAGCCATCTCACAGGTGATGGACTTTACAGACCCGCAAGGGGATTTTACTCTAGCGCAAAAGACGATAAAGCAGATGGTACAAAAGATACGTCAAGATGGCTGGCCGCTGAGAGATCGAGAGTTTTTAAATGTAAACATCCCTTACAAAAAGCAAGAAGCGCAGATGAAGACTACCTACGCAGGCTATAGACTCTACACAAACGAAGCAGATATGCACAGAAACCCGCGTGGAGAAGAGCACTACTGGCTGGGACTGCATCCGCTAAACTTCAAGCCGCGTGAGGGAGTAGAGGGGCTGAGTGACTATGAGGCGATAAAAGCAGGGCATATCTCTCTAACGCCTATTATGTTAGACCTTACTGCATATAAAAGCAGAGAGAGTGTAGAGAAGTGGCTTGATGAGTGAGCAGTATGACCGTTTAAAACTACTTTTGGATGATGATTTTGAAAAACTTCAAGATGCAAAAGTACTGCTTTTGGGTGTTGGCGGGGTTGGAAGTTTTTGTCTGGACTGTCTTTACAGAAGCGGTGTCAAAGATATAACCATAGTGGATTTTGATACGTATGACAAAACCAACCAAAACCGCCAGATGTGGTCTGAACTGCATGAGGGAGAGTCTAAAGTAGAAGCACTTAAAAAACACTACCCTGAGTTAAAAGTCATAAATAAGCGCATCGATGAAGAGTGGGTGTGGGCTTTTGACTTTGAGCCTTATGATATCGTGCTTGATGCTATAGATGATCGTAACGCAAAGCTTGCTCTTGCTCAAAAATGTTATAAAAAGCTGATAAGTTCATTTGGTTCGGCAAAACGACTAGACCCTACAAAAGTACAGGTAAGTGATATTTGGAAGAGCTACGGTGACAAATTTGGCTCAAAGATACGCTATGAGCTTAAAAAGAGAGGCTTTAAAAAGAAGTACACAGTTATCTTTTCAAGTGAAGAGGTCGTTACAAAAGAAAAAGGCAGTTTTATGGGTGTAACAGC
>JAMORG010000050.1 GCA_027063745.1 Sulfurimonas sp. | reverse complement strand
AAGATTCATTAGACAAAAGGGTTGTTTTTAGATAGCAATATTGGTTGCGGTTTTCCTATGTAGTAACCCTGCATCATAGAGACTTTTCCATCAAGATATTCAAAGGTCTCTTTGTTATGAACATACTCGGCAATCGTTTCTATCTCCATGCTTTTTGCAAAGGAGAGTATGGCTTCAAGCAGTTTTTGCATTTTTGTATCATGTGCGATATCTTTAATGATGGAGGCATCAATTTTTATAAAATCGATATTAAGTTTTGCAATCTGTGCAAAGTTTGAATAACCACTTCCAAAATCATCAAGTGCAAACTTGATACCGCATTTTTTGAAATAGTTTATAAAGTTGTTGATAAGTTCAAACTCACTCAGTGCCTCTGTTTCAAGAATCTCAATCGTAAGACGCTTGCTTGTCTCTGGATATTTGGCAATAAGTGTCTCTAAAAAGAGTTTGACCCCTTTGTCTTTGATATCTGTTGTTGTGAGGTTTATGCTGAAATTACACTCATTGTCTTTAAATGTCTCAAAAGATTTATAAAGTATCGTTTTTGTAAACTCGGTATAAAATGGTGCCCCAAGCAGTGCTGAGAGAAAATCTTTTGGTTCTAGGATTTGTTTTTTATACTCTACACGCATCAAAACTTCGTACTTAATGACCCTGTTGAAGTTACCACATCCATAGATTGGCTGATAATATGGAATGATAGTATCAGAGATCATCACTTCTTTTAATTTTTGAACCATCGTAAGTTCATGTCGATATTTCTCAACAAGTGTTTGGATTTCATCTGTATTGATAAGATCTTTTTTGTGGCTGTTAACAAGAGCTAGTTCACACGCTTCAAGTGAGAGCTTTTTAAAACTGTCATAAGCTCCATAGAAGTAGATATGATAATCAACATCAGCGATTTTCATAGAGATTGCTCTATTTAGTTGCTTGAAAATAGCTTCTGCCTCTGCTTCACTATGAGTTAGAATTGCAAATTCGTCTCCATAGATACGGTAATTTTTTACAGACTCTTGAAGCTTGAGAAATGCAGCCACTTTTTTAAGAAGTAAGTCTCCTGTTTCGTAGCCATGCAAAAGATTTATTTTTGAAAATCCTTTGATATTGATGATAAGAATAACAAGATTGTTCAGTGTTTTTACATCTTTTAGCAGCTGAAAGCGGTTTGGCAGCAATGTTGTAGGATCAACATAGATAGAGAGTAAAATATCTTCAACAAACATACTGCCAAGAAGTGTGACCATCTTTAAAAAGAGTGCAATCATCTCAATATATATGAGAACGAAGTAGAAATACTCCTCGCGATTGTAAAACTCGAGTGCCAGTGAAGCAGAGTGATAGAGCTCTTTGTTTGTTGTAAGAAAGTTGTTTTTGACATCCTCATCATCAAAATAGATACCGGCTTTTTGGTTGATGTACTCTATAAAAGGTTCAATCTTTTGTGTGATATCAGGCAGAGTGGTTTGATGCAGTATGTGCGATAGAAGTTCTTCAAGCCAGATAAGCATATCATCAATGATACCAAGGTCTTTGCGTGTTATGAGATTTGGGTTGTTATGAATACCCAGTTTGAGCAGTTTTACTTCTTGGGGGAGACGTTTTTTCAAGTAACCTTTGGCAAGGATATGTTCATTTTTTTGCAGAGTTCTTTTTTCATCTAGTGTGAGTTCATAAGAGAGTTTGTCAAGAAGGATGGCTAATTGAGAAAATGTGATTGCGTTATTATAAACTTCAGCACCCATCTCTTCAAGTAGAACATCTTGTGTTGTACTTTGAGAGATAGCTGCAAGCAGCTCTTCTAGAAAATCTTCATGTCCCATATCCATCCATTCAAAATCTTTTCGTTTCATTTTTAGAGTATAACACAATTCCACTATTTTGAAAAACTTTAGAGACTTTTTCGTTTGGCAAAGTTTATAAAAAGAGTCATATACTTTTTGACCTTTGCTATTTTTGAAGGAGTAATTTTAGCATCTTTGAGGTACATGTTTTCAAAGGTGTAAAAGTCACCTTCTCCCAAGATTTCCGTATTCATTCCTATCTTTGGACGCATCAAAATCTCTGTTGTCTTTACTTCAGAGCGAGGATTTATCGGCTTGATAAGCAGCTCCTCATCACCAAGGCAGAGTGCTTTTTGCACCTCTGCTGAAGCGGCAGAAAAAGAGGTAACCCCCGGAATGACTTCACAACTCTTATGGATATGTGCAGCTTTTTCTTTGATGATGTCTAACAGATAGTAGATACTTGAGTAGATTCCGGCATCGCCTATGGTTACAAAGGCAACGCACTTGTGTTTTTGGAGCGTATCTAAGATGATGTCTGCTTCATGTTCCCAGTCATCATGATTGAAGCGCATAGGAGAATAAACTGCAACAAGTTCTCTCTCAATGCCTAAGAGCTTGAGTGCATCAGAGACTATTTTATGGCTGATAGATTTGCTAAAGCTGTTGTCAGGACTCTTTGTAGGAACACAGATGGCATCACACTTGCGGAATGCTTCGAGTGCTTTATATGTTAGAAGTTCGGCATCTCCAGGACCAAGGGAGACCATATAGAGTTTTTGATTCATAACTGTCTTTTTTGCGAATTATAACCAAAAAAAGAAGTGTTTATTTAAATGGCGGTTTTTTGTGTTAAACTATCTATAATAATTATCTTTTTGGGACATGATCTATGGAGAAACAGGCGCTCCTTTCGCTTATAAAGCATACAAAACAGTTTAAACTTCTGCTCGTTGAAGATGATGATCTTATGCGTGAGACTACACTGGATTTTTTACGCAGTTTTTTTGATGATATCATCGTTGCTGTCGATGGAGATGATGCCTGGGATAAGTTTCAAAAAAGTGATTTTGACTTTATCATAACAGATATCAATCTCCCAAATATGGATGGACTAAAACTCATCTCAAAAATGCGTGAAGTCAATGAAGATCTTCCTATTGTCATACTCTCAGCACATACAGAATCAAAGTACTTTATTGAGAGTATTCGTTACAGTGTAGATGGCTACCTGTTAAAACCTTTTGATATAGAACATTTTTTATATGTCCTGTCTAAAATCGTCAAACGTACAGAAAATGCACGACAAGTACAAGAGTACCAAAATCATCTCAAAGAGATGGTTGCGCAAAAGACGCGTGAGCTTGAACACCGTTGTATGCATGAGTACTATACGGACTTGCCAAATGCCATCATGCTCAATGAAGATCTGCGTACTCAAGAGTATGCATATATGTTACTGCTGGATATTTCAAACTTTACAGCTATCAACAAAGAGTATGGGAAAGATTTTGCAAGCAGTGTTATTCAAGAGAGTTCACGCGCTTTACGTAAAAATCTACATCAAAATGCAAAGCTTTATAAAACAGAATCAGACAGATTTGTGATTTTATTGGCAGATGCAGAGCTAAAAGATGTTTACTCCTTTTGTGAGCAGTTGGTTGCGTTTTTTGATGGGCATAGCTTAGAGATAGATGAGTGTGAGATAAAGATAAGTTTTAATATTGGTGTTGATAAAGTACGTAAAGATTTTTCACAGACACTCATAAACTGTGAGTATGCACTCGAACGTTCCAAAGTACTTGGCAGTCGCCACTTTGAAGTGTATCATGAGAGTACGGAACACTTTAAAGAAGAGCGTGAAGCACTGCGCTGGCTTAAAATTACACGTGAACTGATACTAAATGAAGAGATTGTGCCTTTCTTTCAGCCAATAGCAAATGTAGCAAATGGCAAGGTAGAGCATTATGAGGTGTTGGCTCGAGGTGTTTATGAAGACAAAGTTGTCTCTCCTGAGTGGTTTATGAGTGCCTCTGAAAAGCTTGGACTCTCAACTGTAGTGACACGAATAATGCTTAACAAGGCATTTGAAATTTTTTCAAAAAGAGATGAAACCTTTTCCATAAACCTCAGTACAAGAGATATTTTAGAAGACTATCTTGAGCCCTTTTTAGAACAGAAAATTCAAAAGTATAAGATTGATCCTTCTCGGATTACTTTTGAGATACTGGAGAGTATAACCATTGAGAACAACTCTTCAAAAATCACGAAAAAGATAAACAGACTCAAAGCTGCCGGCTATAAAATCGCAGTCGATGACTTTGGTGTACAAAACTCAAACTTCTCCCGTCTTTTGGAGATGGAGTTCGATATGATAAAGATAGATGGAGTTTTCATAAAAGATATTGTCAAAAGTAAGAAGAAGCATGATATTACAAAAGCTATAGTAAATCTTGCAAAAACACTGCATATAAAAACGGTAGCTGAGTATGTTGAAAATGAGGCCATTTACAATATGATTAAGGAGTGTGGGATAGATTATGCGCAAGGATACTACATTGGAAAAGCAAAAGCGGAGTTGTTGTAGATGAAACTCTCTCACCTTAAACAGATAACAGAGTACTTAAAACAGTTCAAAAAGATTACAGCAGCGCATCGCGTGAGCGACACTATCGTTAAAGTTGTTTTTGACAAAGATGATGCACTTTATTTTAATATGCAGCGTTCAAACTCCTCGATATTTAAATGCAAAGAGTACCCGCGTTCTAAAGTCTATAATGCGCCCTTTGACATCATCTTGGCAAAGCGATTTAACCGTAGTAATATTTTGGACGTTGAGCTGCTAAACGGTGATAAGATCATTCGTTTTAAAACATCGCTTACATCAGCCTATAAAGAGCAGGTAACATATCTTCAGTTTGAATTTACCGGTAAATATACTAATGTCATCATCTTGGATGAGAACAATGTAGTCCTTGAAGCACTGCGCCATGTTGATCTTTTCTCTTCATTTCGTGAAGTACGGGTAGGACAGAAGCTTTTAGATGTTCCACCGGCTCCATTTCAGGCAAAAGAGTATCCGCTTGATGATGTAGAGAAGTTTTTATACGATGTCTATGAAAAAGAGCAGCTACAAAAACTCAGCTCCCTTAAAAAGCAAAAGATAGCTCTTTTGGAAAAGAAGCTGAAAAAACTTCAAAGGCTCTATGAGAGACTTGACTCGCAAGAGAGCCTGGAGGCTGAGGCAAAGCAGTATGAGCATTATGGTAATCTGGTACTCTCAAATGTACACAACATAAAACCCTATGCAAAAGAGCTGGTGCTTGATGACTATGACGGCTCAAAAGTAGAGATAAAGCTGGATAGAGCCTATGCATCGCCGTTTCAAATCAGTGAAATGTTCTTTGCAAAGAGTAAAAAGGCAAAACAAAAAGCAAAACATCTTCACATCGAAGAGGAGTCACTCCGCTCTAAGATAGAACATATCAAACTCTTTATAAACACAGTAAAAGAGGCAAAAGATGTTGCCAAGATAGAACTGCTCTTTCCAAAACAGCAGCAGAGCAAAAAGATAAAAACCGATGACTCCATAGAGACCTTCTGGGTTGAGGGCTACAAAGTCCGGCTTGGGAAAAATGAGAGAGGTAATGTCAGGCTGCTTGAGAGTGCCAGAGCAAAAGATATCTGGCTGCACTTAAAAGAGAGACCATCATGCCATGTTATCATCAAAACAGACAAGCAAAACCTGCCTGAGCACATCATAAAAGCAGCAGCGAGACTCTGTGTAGATTTTACAACTACTTCAAAAGATAGATATTTGGTCGATTATACTCCACGACGTGAGGTAAAGATTCAAAATGGAGCTAATGTTTTGTATAACAAATACAAAACCATAGAGGTAGATACACGAGAATAAAAAGGAGCTTGTATGTCCGTAGGTGCAATAGGAAACGCAGTACTTGTTAATCAAATGACACCTGCAGTTACTTCTGTACCCGGTGGGCAATACACACGTTTTGAACTCCAAAACATTGCTGCACAAGCCGCAGTCAATGAGAAGCAAAAAGAGGTTGAAGAGGTTCGCCCTGCTGAAGAGAACCAAGCCATTGACCCTGATCGTGAACATCAGCGTCAAGAGGCAGATGAAGAGCTTTATCGCAGTAAAAAAAGACGCGTAAAAAAAGAGTCAGAGAGTGAAGAAAACATCAGCCCTTCATCAGAACATACTCTTGATATTCGTGTCTAAATAGGCAAGCTTAAACTCACATAGGTTATAATAAGCCAATTAAATGTGAGGAATTTTTATGGCACTGTTTTCGGATAAAGAGAGAGTTGTTACAGGCATAGTACTTTTAGCTGCTGTTTTGCTTGTAGGGCTTATTGATAATTTTTTTGTGATGTGGCTCTTTTTGGGTGTGGTTTATCTACTGGCATTTAAAGAGGCCGTAAAACTTTTTGGTGTTGAGAGAGACAATCTTTTACCGTATGCTGTAGGTATCTGGCTGTTAGCTGCACTCTACCCTTATGGTGATGACTTGTTCGTGCTTGCAGGTGTTGCCTATGCTTCGGCGGTTGCTTACAACAAGAACCTGCCATGGAGAGACTTTTTTCCTTTTATCTACCCGACTGCTGGAATGCTTTTTATCTTGACAATGTATGAAGAGTATGGCGTGATGGCACTGCTGTGGCTCTTGGCTGTTGTAGCACTGACTGATGTTGGTGCCTATGCTGTTGGCAAAAGCATCGGAAAGACTCCTTTTTGCGAGACAAGTCCGAACAAAACTATGGAGGGTGTTGCCGGCGGTATAGCAGTGGCCACACTTGGCGGGATGTTCTTTGGTCTCTCTATCGTTGATCTTAGTGTTGCCTTTTTTATCTCTTTCTTTGTCTCTGTTGCGTCTGTTTTTGGAGACCTTTTTGAGTCATCGCTCAAGCGTGCAGCAGGTGTAAAAGACAGTGGAGACATTCTACCGGGACACGGTGGTGTGCTCGATAGAATAGATGGCTACCTCTTTGGCGCGGTTGTTATGCTGGTGTTACTGAGAGGACTTGTATAGTTGAAAGCAGCCTCCATTGTACTTTTAGGCTCAACAGGCTCCATAGGAGTCAACACTCTCCTTGTTGCAAAAAAGTTTGGCATTGATATTGAGGTTTTGGTCTGTGGCTCAAACATAGAGCTCTTAAATATGCAGATAAAAGAGCATAAGCCAAAACGCGTTGTTATTGCAAACAAAGAGGATGTCTCAAAAGTGCTACACCCTCATGTAAGTTTTGGCAGTGAAGCTATCTTAGAAGCCATTGAAGAAGCCAAAAGTGAGCTGGTTGTCAATGCTCTTGTCGGCTTTTTGGGGCTTCGTCCTACACTCAAAGCCATAGAGTCCAACAAATGCGTAGCACTGGCGAACAAAGAGTCTCTTGTGGCTGCGGGTGCTTTTATAGATACCTCTAAAATCCAGCCCATTGACTCTGAACACTTTGGTCTTTGGTACCTCTTGCAAGAGCGACCGATAAAAAAGATGATTATCACTGCAAGCGGTGGTGCATTTCGTGACTGGCCGCTGGGTGACTTGGCTCACGCAACACTTGCAGACACCCAAAAACATCCAAACTGGTCGATGGGAGAGAAAATCACCATAGACTCTGCAACGATGGTTAACAAGATGTTTGAGCTGCTTGAAGCACGCTGGCTCTTTGGTGAGGGTGAGTATGATGCCATTATCGAGACAAAGTCACTCATTCATGCACTCATTGATTTTAAAGATGGCTCAACGACGGCACATTTTGCTCACGCAAGTATGCAGCTGCCTATTGCCTATGCACTTGATGAGAAGATGGATGAGGCTATTTTAGAGCATGTCGATTTGTTGGAAGTCGGTTCTTTAGAATTTAGAAAGATAAACAAAGAGCGCTATCCTGTTTGGGAAATCAAAGAAGATGTGCTAAAAAATCCGAATCTTGGTGTTGTTATCAATGCTGCAAATGAAGCTGCCATTGAGCGTTTTATAAACAAAGAGATAGGTTTTATGGATATAGCAACTGTTATTTTAGAAGCCTACGGTCACTTTAGAGAAACACCTCAGAGTATAGATGCTGTTTTTGCAATAGATAAAGAGGTGCGTGCTTATGCAAAAGCAGTACATATAAAATAGGAAAAGAGTATGATTTTAAGTATAGAGAGCTCCTGTGATGACAGTGCAATAGCAATAACGGAGATAGAGAGCAAAAAACTTCTTTTTCATAAAAAGATCTCCCAAGAGCTGGAACACTCTGTCTATGGTGGTGTTGTCCCAGAACTTGCAGCTCGTCTTCATGCAGAAGCACTGCCAAAAATTCTGGCTGAGTGTGAACCATACTTTGACAAGCTAAAAGCAGTAGCCGTTACCTCTTCTC
>JAMORG010000049.1 GCA_027063745.1 Sulfurimonas sp. | reverse complement strand
GATTTACATCATATCCTGCATTTTTATAAGCATCTTCAAGTGCTCGCACTGTTGCCATAAGGTGTGCATGCCCACAGATACCACAGACACGTGGAGTTATCACAAGAGCATCAAGAGCATTTTTATCTTCTAAAATACTCTCCATACCACGAAAATGGGGAAAAACAATGCTTGCAAACTCAACTTTGTCTTCTTTTAGGTCAAAATATACAGAGGCTTCACCCTCTATCTGTTCAAGGAGTTGTTTTGTAATCAATCAGTTTTCCTTCAAGTCTTTTTATATGAAATGTCTTGGCAATTCCTGCAAGCGTGAGATAGCTTCGCTTTGGAACGCCCAGTGGAACATCTTGAGGTATAGACATATTTGTCTTTGTCTTAAAGAGATTTTTTCTTGGAAAGTCTGGCTCTGTACATCCAAAACATGGAGTTCCTATACGTGTTTTTGAGCTGACTTCGTTCCAAAGTATCTTATTACATGATGCATGAGTCATAGGCGCTCGACACCCCTGTTCATAAAACAAACATCCCTCTTTTGTTCCAAAACTCTTAGCATCTACTTTCCACTCAAAGTACTCATTTCTTGTACAACCATGGTGTGCTAAGGGACTATAGAGCTCAAGTGGGCGATGCAGTTCATCCAAAAGTATGTTCATATTATTTACTATCATCTGAAGTATATAAGCAAGCCACTCAGGATGAATCGGGCAACCGGAGAGATTGATAACTTTTTTTTCATCCTCTTTGAGTGGACCTAACTTCTCTTCTTCATCAAACAAAATGCCACTGTTTCGCTCAGGAGCTACAGCTTTAAACATTCCACCAAAACTGGCACAACTACCAGCAGCTATAATGTGTGAAGCACTTTTAGCATAATAAAGTAAAATCTTCTCTAAAGCAACATCTGCTCTTCTCATTAAAGGGTCATAAGTACCCTCAAAAATCAAAACATCACAATCAAGATTACACTCGACTATCTCTTCTAAGGTATATTGTGTTGCAAATGCAGGTATATGAAGAAGTTCAAATTTATCTAAAAGTATATCAAGTGAAGAGAGATTTAAAAAAGAGTGGGTATTGCCATTACATGTAATACCCTGAAGCCAAAGTAGTTTTGGCTTTTTAGCGTTTTTTGAGTGCATTGTAAATATTTTGTGCAATATCATCTTTATAGTTATCTAATGGTTCTGGAAGTATCTTCTCACCAAACAAAAAGACCATACCGCCAAGATAACCCATAAAAAGACCAAAAGCAGAGAAAAAGTCCTGATCATGCAGATCACCAGACTCAACACCGTCATTAAAAAACATCATCATCTCTGTGACAAAAGGAGAGACACAGATCATCCCCTCACAACCATCACCAAAAACTTCACGATTTGAGAGATAGACACGTAAAAAGTACTCTATCATCTCCGGCTTCTTTTCTGCAACAGAGAAGTACATAGAGACTATTTCATAGATCTTTTGCTCAGTTGTAATATCACGCTCATTTATCTCACGTATCTGGCTTCCAAGATACTCAGAAATGTATAAAACAAGCTCTTTTGCCAAAATGTCTTTTGACTT
The DNA here is from genome assembly GCA_027063745.1 of Sulfurimonas sp. Classification (GTDB taxonomy): domain Bacteria; phylum Campylobacterota; class Campylobacteria; order Campylobacterales; family Sulfurimonadaceae; genus Sulfurimonas. Next base: position 6,635 of record JAMORG010000049.1, on the reverse strand, counting down.
GAAGTAGTTATAAAAATTACCGACACTCATTCCGACTTTATCTGCAATATCTGGAATAGTAGTAATGTAAAACCCTTTCTCCGAAAAGAGTTTCAATGCCGCCGAAATAATTCCCTGCTTTTTCTCTTCTTTTGTTACTCTTGCCATATTATCCTATCTTAATTATCTGCTTACTCAAATTTTACACTATCTTTACTAAATTATATATTGACCACATCGACAAATTCATTACCTTCTAAAACTTTTACAAGCTCAGCGCTCACGCTAATAGCAGAATCGATAACAACATTGTGCAGTTTTGAGACGATCATAATGCGAAGTGGCCGATTTCCCGGGTTTTGTCGTATTAGAGTATGTAAATTCTCCAAAACATCAAAATCACGACTCAGTCGCACAGCCAGATTAATAGGTTCTGGTATATGCTCCTGTATCTCTGTTTTTACCTTTTTGGTCTCTCTTTTTGCATCTTTGAGTGTCATTATTTTTGTCACATTAAGTCGTGGTCCAAAGTCTGTGTGGGTGATTCGTGCCTTAAAAGCTACCGGTTCTTCAAGGTTCATCGCTTCAAGCTGTTCAAGCTTGTCTGAAAAGAGCATAATCTCAAGGTTTCCGTGAAAGTCCATCAGATTAACTATGCCAAACTGATTTCCTTTTTTTGAAACTTTTTTGGTAATCTCTTCTACTTTTCCGATGAAGATGGCATACGAGCCGTCTTTAATACTCTCAAGCTCAGATGAGAGTGTATAGTTTAGCTCACTGAGCGTCTCTCTGTACTCATCCATCGGGTGACCCGATACATAAAAACCGAGTGTATCTTTTTCAAACTCCAAGATCTCTTTGAGTTCATACTCCTCTGAGTTTGTAAGTTCAAGTTTTACCGTTGTTATCTCTGCATCATCACCAAAGAGACTTCCTACTGCATTTTTCTTCGCTTCAGATGCTTTTTTTGCAGTCTCTATAATCAAATCTATCTGGTCTAAAAGTGCCTTGCGTGAGTAGCCGTATCTGTCAAAACCACCTGCTTTTATGATAGACTCGATAACACGTTTGTTTACCTTACTTGGCTCGATTCTGTTTACAAAATCTTCTAAACTGACATAATCACCATTTTGCTCACGCTCAATGAGCATCGCTTCAACGGCAGCTTCTCCAACACCTTTAATGGCACCAAGCCCAAATAAAATCACCTCTTGACCATCTTTGTTGATAGCTGAGAACTCAAGCTGTGAGTCACAGATATCCGGAGGGCTTAGCTCAATACCCATGCGTTTTACTTCATCGATGTAGCGAACGACTTTGTCTGTATTGTCCTTATCACTTGTTAGAAGTGCCGCCATAAACTCGTTTGGATAATAGGTCTTGAGCCATGCTGTTTGAAATGTGACCATCGCATAGGCTGCCGAGTGAGATTTGTTAAAACCATAGCCGGCGAACTTCTCAATAAGATCAAAGAGTTTACTTGCTTTGTCATAATCATAGCCCTGCTTTGCAGCACCTTCAGAAAACTCGGCATTGTAAACCGCCATATCTTTTTTCTTACCCATCGCACGACGGATAATGTCAGAATAACCTAGAGAGAAGCCTCCAATGGTTTGCACGATCTGCATAACCTGTTCTTGGTAGACGATGACCCCGTAGGTGTTTTTAAGAATCGGCTCCATTGAGTCAAAGGTATATTCAATCTTCTCACGCCCGTGTTTACGCTCAACGAAACTATCAAGCATCCCCGACTCCATCGGCCCTGGTCTGTAAAGTGCCAGTACCGCGATCAAGTCCTCAAAGCTGTCAGGTTTTAGACGACGGTTCAAGTCCTGCATACCACTTGACTCTATCTGAAACATCCCAACAGTATCACCACTTCTGATGATCTCATACACTTTTGGATCATTCTCATCTATAGCATGCCAGTCAACATCGACATCATATCTTCGTTTGATGAGCTTTGTTGCATTTTGAATAACATCGAGTGTTTTAAGTCCCAAGAAGTCAAATTTGATAAGATCAACATCTTCTAGGAAGTTCAGTGAGTACTGTGTTACAAAAGTATCTTCCCCACTTGGTTTGTAAATTGGTGTCTTTTTCCACAGCTCTTCATTGCTTATAACCACACCTGCGGCGTGCATTCCTGAGTTTCGCTTTAAGCCTTCGAGTTTTTTGGCAAACTCCCAGACCCGTTTTGCCTGTGGATCTGACTCTATGAGCTCTTGAAGCTTTGGCTCTTTTTGGTACGCCCCCTCAATAAACTGCCCTTTTTTCATCTTTCCGTTAAGTGTGATACCCAGCTCATCTGGAATGAGCTTTGCCATCTTGTCAGCTTGGCTAAGCGGCATATCAAGTACACGGGCAACATCACGAATGACTCCCTTTGCAAGGAGTGAACCAAAGGTAATGATCTGAGCCACCTGATTACGTCCATATTTTTCAACAACATAGTCGATGACCTCACCACGACGCGCCTGCATAAAGTCCATATCGATATCGGGCATACTTACACGCTCCGGGTTCAAAAAACGCTCAAAAAGCAGGTCGTACTTCATAGGGTCAATGTCGGTAATCTCCAGTGCATAGGCAACAAGACTTCCTGCAGCAGAACCCCGTCCGGGACCTACGGCTATACCCATCTTTTTAGCCTCTTTAACGAAGTCCCAAACGATCATCATATATCCAGGAAACTTCATAGAGTTGATGATATCCATCTCAAAATCAAGGCGTTTTCTATACTCTTCATGTTTTGACTCATCAACGATTTTGAGACGATTTTCAAGCCCCTCTTTACATTTATAGACAAAGTACTCAGCATCATTCTTATCAGCCGCACTCATCCATTTTTTCTTCTCTTCTTCACTTGCATCTTCAGGCAGAGGAGCATCATCTTCGTTGTTTATCTCAAGCCCTTCGTCCTTTGCATACTCTTGAGTAAATTTAAAATGCGGCGGTGTAGGAGTCTTTACAATAGGGACAAAATCTTCACACTTATCTACTATCTCTTGCGTATGTAACAGTGCTTCGGGAATGTCAGCAAAGAGACGTGCCATCTCGTCGGGACTTTTGATGTAAAACTCATGGACTGAGTGGCGCATACGGTTTGGATCATCATAGAGTTTATTCATCCCGATACACATAAATGCTTCATGATACTGAGCGTCTCCAGGATATGTGTAGTGGGTATCGTTTGTTGCAACTATTTTAATATCAAGCTCTTTGGCAATTTGTAAGATCTGCTTGTCGATATTGAGCTGATCGCCGATACCGTGACGCATAAGTTCTAAGTAAAAATCATCTCCAAAGATATCTTTATACTCCTGTGCAACCTGCAGCGCTGCCTCATAACCACCGGCTCCGTTTTTGACATTTCTCTCACTGAGATTGAGGTGCCAGTTTACTTCACCCTGCAGACATGCAGAGGTACAGATAAGCCCTTCACTATGCTCACGCAGCTCTTTTTTGTTAATACGCGGAAAATAGTAAAAGCCCTCTATAAATGCCTTTGAAGAGAGGTACATAAGGTTTTCATAACCTTTTTTGTTCTTTGCATAAAGACAGATATGAAAACGCTGTTTTGTGGACTTGTCACCAAGTGTCTCACCATTATGGATATATCCCTCCATACCAATGATAGGTTTAAGCCCAGCATCTTTCATCTGCTTATAAAAATCAATGGCGCCAAACATATTTCCATGGTCTGTCATCGCTACAGATGTCATACCGAGCTCTTTGACGCGTGAAACTAAGTTCGAGAGTTTGTTTGCTCCATCAAGCAGGGAGTATTCAGTATGAAGATGTAAGTGTGTAAATGGAAGTTGTGCGCTCAATTTCTATCCTAAAATATAGATTATATATAAAAAGGATTATAGTAAATTTTGCTTAATGTGGAGTAAGAGATAAAAAGAAGTTTCCCACGCAATGCGTGAGAAATAAAAAGATTTTAAAGTTCTATTTTACTTTTTCGAGGTATTCACCATCAACTGTATTTACTTTTACAACATCACCTTCTAAAACGTGATATGGTACTTGAATCACTGCACCACTCTCTAGTGTTGCCGGTTTTTTACTTCCACTCGAAGTATCACCTTTGAAGTTTGGCGGTGTCTCTACGATTTTTAGCTCCATAGTCTCAGGTGCTGCAACAGAGATAGCTTTGCCTTGATAAAAAACGATATCTACATTAATACCGTCAACAAACCATTTTGCTGCATCTTCACACTGATCATATGTAAGACCTAACTGATCGTAAGTTTCATTGTCCATAAACTGGTACATCTCACCATCATCATAAAGATACTGCATAGTTTTGTATGTGATCTCAGGTACTTCAAACTTATCGCCTGCGTGAACAGTCTTCTCAACTACTTTACCATTTAAAAAACTTTTGATTTTCATACGAACAAATGCTGCACCTTTACCAGGTTTTACATGTTGAAATTCTACTACTTTATAAGGTACATCATTTACTGTTAAACGAACACCTTTTTTGATATCACCCATACTAATTGTTGCCATCAATACACCTTTGTAAAAAATATTTTGAATTATTTTACTATAAAAGTGCTTAGAATGTTATAATTACGCCATTATTTAAAAAGCAGGAAATCATTTTTATGAAATTTACCCTAGAAGCAACAAGTGGCAAAGCAAGAGCCGCAACTATACAGACAGCTCATTCAGCCATTAAAACACCGGTATTTATGCCTGTTGGAACGGTTGGAAGTGTTAAGAGCCTTGATGTTCATGATGTACTTGATATGCTTGGCGCTGAGATAATACTCGCAAATACCTACCATATGTACCTACGTCCCGGTGACAAAACAGTGGCAAAGATGGGAAAACTTCACGGTTTTACAAAATATCCGAAGAGTTTTTTAACAGACAGTGGCGGTTTTCAGGCATTTTCTCTCTCAGATATGAGTAAACCAAAAACTGACGGTATTGAATTTCGCTCTCACATAGATGGAAGCAAACACTTCTTTACACCGAAAAAAGTAATCGATATTCAGCATAATCTAGGTTCAGACATTATGATGATACTCGATGACCTTGTAGCTCTTCCTGCGACACAGGAACGCATCAAGCTTAGCATCGAGCGAACAACTGCCTGGGCAAAAGAGTCCATAGAGTACTTTCGTGCCAAACAAAAAGAGGGTATCGGCGTTGAGCAAAATATCTTTGCCATCATCCAAGGTGGAACAGATAAGGCATTTCGTACCAAAAGTGCTACGGAGCTGTGTGCACTTGATTATGACGGTTTTGCCATTGGTGGTCTCTCTGTTGGTGAGCTTAACAACGAAATGTATGACACCGTAGAGCATACAACACAGTATATGCCCAAAGACAAACCACGCTATCTTATGGGTGTGGGAACGCCAGAAGATTTGATAGAGAACATCGAGCGGGGTATCGATATGTTTGACTGCGTTATGCCAACAAGAAATGCAAGAAACGGTACGCTCTTTACCTCTTTTGGCAAGCTTAACATCAAAGGTGCAAAGTATAAAGAAGATCCGGCTCCGATCGATCCTGAGTGTGAGTGTATCACCTGTAAGACATACTCACGCGCTTACATCAACCACCTCTTTCGCTCACGTGAAATAACATACTTTAGACTCGCAACTATCCACAATCTCCACTACTACCTTAACCTGATGCGTGAGGTGCGTGAGGCGATACTTGAAGATAGATTTGCCGAGTATAAAAAAGAGTTCTATGCAAAAAGAAGCTAAGGAGAAGCTGTGAATGATACAACAGACATTACAACACTAACGATTAGAATTGCTATTTTTGTCGTGATTGCGGCAATTTTCTTTTTTGTTTTAAAAGGAGAGAAGAAAAAAGACTAGCCAAGTCTTTGTACTTCTCCAAAAAGTTCTTCATTATTGTAGAGGGACTGTGCATTTTTTACAGTACTGCACTTTGTAGTATCAAATAGTACAAGCTCATCTACACGCATCCCTTCCCCTACTTTGCCAGCCTCTTTTTTTATCGCTTTTGCCGGTTTTTGGACCGCTCTTTTAATAAGCTCACTCATAGAGACTATTCCACTTTTAACAAGCTTCGTATAGTAGAGTGGCAGAGCATCACTTAAAGCCTCACACCCATAGGCAGCGTCATAAAATGCCACCTCTTTGTTTACAGGCGAGTTTGGTTGATGCAGAGTTGTAAGCACATCGATATCACCATTTTTAAAAGCCTCCAAGAGTAGCTCTTTACTCCCTTTTGATGCCAATGGCGGGTTGAGTTTTGCTGTGGTGTTAAAGCCTTCACACGCTTCATCTGAGTGTAAAAGGTGGTGAATAGAGACCTCACAGCTCACGCGAACTCCCTCTTTTTTTGCTTTTGCAATGAGCTCAACTGAACGAGGAGAAGCGATGGATTTAAAGAGTATCTTTATGCCAAAGTGGCGAGCAATTTCTATCATACGAGAGACATGCAGTACTTCACTCAGCTCTGGAATGCCTGCAAGCCCTAAGCGTGAGCTTACATCACCATCAAGCATCACACCTGCATTTATCAGTGAGTTATCCTCTGCCTTACAAAAGAGTGTCACATCATACATCTGTGCATACTCTGCTATTTTGATGGCGAGGTTGTTCTTTGCAGTTGTACTCATATAAGGGGCAATCACACCTTTTTTAAGCAGT
>JAMORG010000048.1 GCA_027063745.1 Sulfurimonas sp. | reverse complement strand
TAATTATAACCATATAAGTTAAAGGAAGATGATGAGAGTAGCAGTTGTTGGACTTGGCGGTGTTGGTGGCTACATTGCCGCTTCATTTGCAAAAGCGGGTATTGATGTGACGGGTTTTGGACGCGGTGAACACTTGGCAGTCATTCAGCGAGACGGCATTATTATTGTAGAGGATGAAGAGCAGTGGAGTGTACACCTAAACGCAAAAGAGCTGCGTGAGGCAGAGGGTATTTATGATGTTGTGCTGTTTTGTGTCAAGAGTTATGACTTGCAAGAGAGCTGTGAGGCACTGCGTGAGCATATCAATGAGCAGAGTGTAGTGCTCTCATTTTCAAATGGTGTCAACAATGGTGATATTTTACGTTCATGCTCACGCAGTCGTGTTTTGGATGGGGCGGTATATATACTTTCACATATAGAAAAAGCAGGTGTGATTCGTAAAAAGGGCAAAGTCTTTGCGGCTGTTTTTGGTGGCAAAGATACAAATGCTGTAGAAGAAGTTGCAGCGCTCTTTGAGGAGGCCGGACTTCGTTATAAAACTCCTGCAAATATCAAAGAGGCTCTTTGGAAGAAGTATATCTTTATCGCTGCCTTTGCATCACTGACAAGCTACTATGATAAGCCGATAAAGCAAGTCTATGAAGAGAACAAAGAGGAGGCCAAGGCTCTTTTGCGTGAGATAGCTGCCGTTGCAAAAGAGGAGGGAGTAGATATTGATGAAGAGGTGCAAAAATCTCTTGATGTCGCTTCGAAACTTCCAAAAGATGCCTCTTCTTCCATGCATCTTGATTTTCAAAATGGTAAAAAGAGTGAGCTTGAGAGCTTAAGTGGTTTTATCGCAAAAAAAGAGGGTGTAGATACGCCGCTTATGGAGAAAATTTATAGAGCGCTCTTAGATGTTTATAATAAATCTTAATTTTTTAAGATAAAGAACTATTCATATTTTTTTACAGTTATATTGTGTAATAATAAAGAGAATAATTAAAATATTTGTGTTATAAAAGGGGATAGTAATGAAAAAAGAGCGTATAGTTTTAGGTGGTGGCTGTTTTTGGTGTATAGAGGCAGTCTATAAAAATGTAAAAGGGGTGCTCTCAGCAGTAAGCGCATATACAGGCGGAGCACGCCCAAACCCGACATATGAAAATGTCTGCTCAGGTGCAACAGGGCATGCTGAGGTCGTTGATATAACTTATGACGGGGATGTGATTTCACTTGAAGATATTTTAGATATTTTCTTTGCCATTCATGATCCGACAACACTGAACCAACAGGGTGCAGATAAAGGCACGCAATACCGCTCAGTGATCTACTATGAAAATGAAGAGAAAAAAAGAGTTATAGAGGAGTCAATCAAGAAACATCAAGCAGAATTTGATGCTCCTATAGTTACAGAGCTAAGCCCTTTGGGTGAAGTCTATGAGGCTGAGCCGTATCATCAAAACTACTACCGCCTCAATGCAAATCAGGGCTACTGTCAGGTCGTTATCGCGCCGAAACTGCAAAAGTTTATGACAAAGTTTCCCGACAAACTTGCTTAGAGCTTTTTAAGAATGCAGGGAATACCTGCTTGCTTTCGCAACTCTTCAAAAGCTTCAAACTCCTCATCCATTGTCTGGGCAAAGTTTTCAACTGTCTGGTCGAGTTGTGCTTTTGCTTCGTTGAGCAGTTCTTGCTGCTGATTTTGCACTTTTTTAAACTTCTCCAAGGTCTCAAGGTAGAAGTTTTTGTCATCACTCAGCAGGAGGATGGCATCTTTGTTAACCCATTTTCGTACCTTTTTCCCATCGACAACAAATTCAAAAATAACATTGTCACTATCTTTTTTTGTAATGAACTTTGGAACACTAAAGCCCATAAACTCTGTGGGGTGTGTGTCTGGTTTTTTTATTATTGCATAATACATATTCAAATTATACGATATTAACACTAAAATATGCTAAACTTTTTAAAACTCAAACAGGGGAAGATAAAAATGAGTGAACATATTTATGAGTTGGCGATTGTAGGAGCAGGCCCTGCAGGTATTGCAACAGCAGTAGAGAGTTATATGCAGGGAATCCGTGACATTGTGTTACTGGAAAAAGATGAGAATCACAACGCCACCATTAGAAAATACTACAAAGACAACAAACGTGTCGATGTAGAGTGGAAAGGTCAAAAGGTTGAGCTCGATGGCAATATCTACTTCATAGATGGCACCAAAGAGTCAACACTGGATTTTTTTGATGAGCTTTTAAAGAAGCACTCAGTTGAGCTGAAAACGCATGTCGAAGTGACAGGCATAGAGAAAAAAGATGGCTACTTTGAAGTGCATATGGCAGGCAGCAGCATAAAAGCCAAACATGTTGTTGTGACCATAGGTCGCATGGGAAAACCCAACAAGCCAAGTTATAAAATTCCTCCTGCTATTCGCAAAAAGGTAAACTACACTACTGATGAGTGCCCGGGTGGAGAGAAGATACTTGTCGTTGGAGGTGGTGACAGTGCTGTTGAGTATGCAGTGGATCTGAGTGAAAACAATGATGTCTCTATATGTTACCGCCGTGAGACCTTTCGTCGTGCCAATCCGACAAACCAAAAAAACATTGCCAATGCAATAGCGCATCAGGAAGTGCGTCCTATCTTAGGAGTTAATATTGATGGACTGGAAGCGACTGAAGATGGTAAGATAAAAGTACTTTTTGCCGAGCGTGAGCCAGAGGTGTATGACAGAGTCATCTATGCCATAGGTGGAACAACCCCGAGTGCCTTTTTGGCAAGTTCCGGCATTAAAGAAGAAGATGGCAAGCCTGTACATAATGACGATTATGAGACAAATATTGAAGGGCTTTTTGTTGCGGGTGATATCACGCAAGAGAGCGGTGGGAGTATTGCATTGGGCTTAAATCACGGCTATAAGATAGCGTGCCATATCAAAGGGTGTAAAAGCTCTTAGGCTCTGTGCGTGAGTCTGCCATTTGGGGTATCTATGCTTATCTCCAGCTCACAGCTAAGATACTCTCGTAGTAAAAGAGGTTTGCCTTGTATGAAGGCAAGCTCTTTTGCTCCATTTACAATATTTGAAAGTAAAATACCATCTTTTTGTAACTCTTTTATGCATTCATTATCAATATAGATACGCAGTGTTGTTGGTAATCTCTCTTGAAGTTGGGGATATTTTTGTTGCAACTCTTTTATATCTATTTTTTTCTTGGCTTGTATCACTTCTTCGATGGAATCATAGGCGAGTTGAAGAAGAAGTGGTCTCATGATGTGCCCTGTGGCTCTTTTTTCTCTTTATATACATGAATGAGTTTGATAAAAATCATAACAGCAATAACCTGAATAAGCGCAGCCAAGATAAAGGCATAGTAGTGGAGTTTGTCAATGGAGTGTGCACTGTATGCAAGTGTCGCCATTGCAATAAGAAGTGTCAGCGGCATAGAGTGCGAGAGTCCTAATAATATGGAGTCTATAAAGCCTAAGTCTTTAACAAATACAAGTGATGCGATAACACGCATAGCAATCATCACAAATGAGATGACAAGTGCTTTTTCGATAAGTCCCACCATAAAAAGAGCATCCAGATTAAAAGAACTTCCAATGTGAATAAAGAAGATAGGGATTAAAAATCCAAAACCAAATGAGGCAAGTTTCTCAGGTAACTCGTGCTTGTGTTCAAAGAAAGTAGGGATGAAAATACCCGCCAAAAAGGCTCCAAAAGCAAGCTCAAGATGCAGATAAAGCATCGCAGCAACCAAAAGAAAGAAGATACCCATTGAGAGGCGGATATCTTGTTCTTTGTTGTCCTCATGCGGCATCAAAAGTGTTGAGACCTTGGGAAACCACCAAAAAAGCAGCTGCATTGCCCGAAAGAGCAAAAACATAAAGACAATAAATGCAATCAGTGCAATGATGGTTTGAAAGAGTCCAAGCCCTATTCCAGACTCCAGTGCGGCAGAGGTGATGGTAAGGATTACGATACTCACGACCTCACCAATGCCGCCGACAGTCATTGAGAGATTAATCCAAGGAGTTTTGCCATACTCTTTTGCCAAAGAGGCAACAAGCCCTACCGAGATAAGAGGCAGCAGTACCATAAAGATCTTGCCTAGCTGAAACTGCATTGAAAAAAGGATGGAAAAGAGATATAAAAAACTCAGATAGATAGCTACTTTTTTTATAATGCTCAAGGGTGTCTTGAGCACACTTTTGAGGTTGATCTCTGTTCCTGCAATAAACATAAGATACAAAAAACCAAGCTCAGCGACGATCTTAAAGAGATGCTCGTCATGGATAAAGCCGACATAGCTTAAAAGAGAACCGAGAATAATCTCAATAGGTGTTGTTGGAAGACGCAGTATCTTTGCAATAAAAGGAGAGAAGATAATGATAAGTGATATAGTAAAGATAAGAACTACATTATCATTAAGTGTGTGCTCCATACTGCCTGATCCTAGACTTGTGTAGCGACTTCAAGACCGAGTGATGCAAGCATCTCAAGATCTTTGTGCATAGCACGTCCTGCAGTTGTAAGGTAGTTTCCTATGACTATGGAGTTCGCACCTGCTTCAAAGATCTCTCCTTGACGCTCTTTAAACATCATCTCACGTCCGCCTGCCACCATAATGCGCTGTGCATCTGGCAGCATTGCTCTTGTGAGGCGAATAAGCTCCAAGGCTTCATCTGCCTTTAGTGGGTTAGGGCTGAGTTGTAGAGCCGGGTTATGATGGTAGAAGTTGATAGGTACACTTGTCGGACTCAGTGATGCTAAAGACTCAAGCATCGATACTCTATCTTCTTGGCTCTCACCAAGACCAAAGATCCCTCCGCTTATAAGCACCATGCCCGCTTCGTTTACATTTTGGCATGTCTCATAACGCTCGCTCCACGGGTGCGTTGTACATATCTCAGGATAGAAGGCCTCACTGGTCTCAAGGTTGTGATTGTAGGCTTTTATACCGGCACTTTTGAGCGTTTTTAGCTGCGTGAGCGTTGCTGTACCATTACAGGCGATTAGACGAAGTTTTGGTGCTGTTTTTTGTACTGCTTCAGCGACCTCGCAGACAAAGTCAAGTGTTTTGTCCGTTAGACCTTTGTCTGCAGTAACCAGACAAAAACCAAGTGCACCGTTTTCTTGTGCTGCAAGAGCCTCTTTTTGTATATCTTCTATGGGTTTTTGTTTGTAGCGCTCGATATCTGCTTTGTAGCGGACACTCTGTGAGCAAAATTTACAATCTTCATTACATGTTCCACTGTTGATGTTACAGATAGAGCATAAAAATATCTTCTCACTCACGCTTTTTCCCTTTGAAATGTGAACTCTTTTGTCAAAACAAAAGGTTCATCTTCTTTTTTTGTATAGTAGTTTACTATAAAGTTGTTTGATTTTACATCAAGGATGACCGCTTCACTCCATGGCTTCTCTCTGGCACAGACCTCACCGGGGTTGAGGTAGAGTGAGCCGCCTTTTTGCACTGCTTCAAACTGATGTGTATGACCGAAGATGATAACTTCTGCATCGTTGCTCATATAAAGTGGCAGATGCATAAGTTTGAACTTTGTATCTGCAAGCTTGAAGTAGTAGGGCTCTTGTACGAGATTATAGCTTTCATGATACTGAACAAGTCGTGCATCGTTGTTCCCATAGACCGCGATATAACGCTTACCACATGCTGCTAAGAGTTTGAGAGTCTCTTCTTTTACAATATCACCGGCATGGATAATAAACTCTGCTCCCTCACGCAAAAGCATCTCCAAGGTCTCTTGGGCTAAATCACTGCGTGAGTGGGTGTCTGAGAGTATGCCAATCTTCATAACTACTTTTGTCCGTCAATCTCTTCGCGAGGTGTACGTGCTTTACATTTGACACACTCATAGACCTCTTTGTTTCTGTATGTGCGAGGTGCTAAAACGCCTGTGCAGCCTTTCTCTTTACACTTGATGGTAGTTGGTTCGAATTTCGAGATAAACTTACACTCAGGGTAGTTTTCACACCCCCAAAACGGTCCACGACGAGAGTTTTTAAGGCTTATCTTGCCACCACAGTCAGGACATGGTGTCTGGCTTACTTTCTCTTCAACCTGGATGCTTTTCGTGTTTTTACACTCAGGGTAGTTACTACATGCCAAAAACTGTCCGTTACGACCGTTTTTGATGACCATGTCTGAACCACACTTTTCACATTTGTCTTCTGCTGTTGTCTCTTTTTTCTCTACAGCATTGCCCTCTTCGTCACACTGCTCTGTGTACTTACACTTAGGAAAGCCGCTACAAGCGATGAACTGCCCAAAACGACCAGAACGCAGAAGCAGTTCACTTCCACACTTAGGGCAGTTACGACCAAGTGGTTTTGCAACTTTGAGTGAGACTATCTTCTCTTTACCTTCGGCTATTTGTTTCATAAACTCTTCATAGAAGTCAAAGAGAAGTTTTTGCCAATCCTCTTTGCCCTCAGCAATCTCATCGAGTTTCTCTTCCATCGTTGCAGTAAAGTTGATGTCAACAATGTTTGGAAAGTGCTTCTCAAGTATCTCTGTTACCGTAAAAGCAACATCTGTTGGAATAATCTGCTTTTTCTCTATAGTTACATAGGTACGGTTTGTCAGTGTTGCAATGGTCGGTGCATAGGTTGATGGACGACCAACACCTTCAGCTTCGAGCTTTTTGATAAGGCTTGCCTCGCTGTAGCGAGAAGGCGGCTCTGTGAAGTGTTGTTCTGGTTTTATGCTTTGTATCTCTGCTTTGTCTCCCTCTTTGAGAGATGGAAGGAGTTTGTCTTTGTCCTCTGTACCTGTTACGGCATAAAAACCGTCAAAGATAAGCTTTCTACCACTTGCACGGTACTCATTTTCATTGCCTCTAAAGATGATGCTTTGTTGCTCAAAGAGTGCATCTTCCATCTGACAGGCCATAAAACGTTCATAGATAAGACGATAGAGTTTAATCTCATCTGCTTTTAAAAACTTCGCAGCAACTTCCGGTGTGAACTGTAACATAGTCGGACGAATAGCCTCGTGAGCCTCTTGGGCACCTTTTGACTTTTTCGTATATACTTTAGGATTTTTAGGCAGATATTTTTTCCCAAAACGACTCTCAATGATACCACGAACTGCACCAACTGCCTCTTTTGCGAGGTTAAGGGAGTCTGTTCTCATGTAGGTAATAACCCCTGAAGTACCATCTGGAGTCTTTACACCCTCATAAAGTGTTTGTGCGATCATCATTGTCTTTTTAGGACTAAAGCCGAGTTTACTCGATGCTGTTTGTTGCAGAGTAGAGGTCATAAATGGCGGAGGTGTTGCAGACTTTCGCTGTTTTGTCTCTATTTTTGCTATGGTGAACTCATCTGCTTTGACACTTGCAGTAATTGCTTCGGCTTTTTCTTTGTTCTCAATGGAGAGTTTAGAGAGTTTTTCACCTTTGTGGCTGATAAGATTTGCGTCGATGTTTGTCTTAAAGACAGTATCTATCGTCCAGTACTCTTGCGGAACAAAAGCTTTTATCTCACGCTCACGGTCAACTACGAGTTTGAGTGTAGAGCTTTGAACACGTCCACCACTGAGGCCTTTTTGAATCTTTGATGCAAGGAGTGGAGAGAGTTTGTACCCGACAATTCTATCAAGCAGACGACGAGCCTGTTGGGCATTGACCATCTTCATATCTATGTGTCTTGCAGACTCCAGTGCATGCTCGATAGCCCCTTTTGTGATCTCATGAAAGACAATACGGGGCAGAGATTCAGGATCTTTTTTGATCGCGTGAGCGATATGCCACCCAATAGCTTCTCCTTCGCGGTCCTCATCGGTCGCGATATATATTGTGTCTGCTTTTTTGGCTTTTTCTTTTATCTCTTTTACAGTTGGAGCATTCTCTTTTGCTACGGAGTATTTTGGGATGATTTCATGTTTTTCTTCATCTATGGTGATACCAAAGCGTGATTTTGGCAGGTCACGGATGTGTCCTTTTGATGCGATAACCTCATACTCTTTACCTAAAAAGTTCTTGATAGTACGGGCTTTTGCCGGTGATTCGACGATAATTAAATTCAAGATAGTTTTCCTATATATAGTATAGTGTTTTGTTTTTCGATTTTGGAAGTGTACCTAAAAAAATATAAAAAGAAAAAATATAAAAAAATTTGCAAATTTTCTAAAGTTATTTTTTTGGGTGACGATATTGTTAACATCTAGGGCAAGGAAGCCCAAAGATATAAAAAAACTAAGAGCGATAAGCTCTTCCATAGAAAAGGATTTATTATGGGTTTTAGAATTAATACAAAC
>JAMORG010000047.1 GCA_027063745.1 Sulfurimonas sp. | reverse complement strand
ATAAGAGGCAAGTCATCTTGAAATCTATGTTCAATTTCTTGATATATTACTCCGCCACAGCTTACAAGTTCGCCTATTATATAGTTGCGTGAGGCAGCACAAATACCTGCATTGATGTAGCAGTCATCATCAGTAATATCATAGTGGTTTATGAGTGTTTGAGTTGCAAGTCTGGCATTTTCACTGCCCATACCGGAGATAATAAGCTTGATATCTTCTCTTTCAAACAATGTATAGGTATTTAGTTTTGATTTTTTGAGTTTATAGTAGTCCACAAAGGCTTGTGCTTCTGGTTTGAGTGCTGTAATAATGTAGGTCATGATTGATTTTCGTTTATTGAAGGTGCCCCTCTCCAGATGGCTGCGGCACATGAATGCTTAAGGTGTGCTGCTGTATTCCTACCCTGACACGTTTCCTCAAGCACCCATTGCACAGGTCTAAAGAGAAGCGATGAAATTATACCCACTTTAGCTTAATCATCTCTGTATTTTGAGATGCCACAGGGCTGATTTGGTTTTGGAGGGTGTGCTTTTAGGTACTCCAAGTCTTCTAAAGTTTGCGTGAGCACTCTTTTTTGTTGTAAAATCGGCAGCATGAGATTATCCTTTTCATTAAGGGGAAGTCCCCAGTCTAAGAGGATCTTCTCTACTTCTGCGTCTAAATCTTTGAGTGCATTTTTTATGTGTTGTATCGAATTATCTATTATCATATTTCAAGTATAGCAAAAATTTAGAAAAATTTGGGTATAATTCGCGTCTCAATTATTGAGAATTTTACAAAGGAGCCCTCGATGCCAAAAATGAAATCGGTAAAAGGTGCTGTAAAGCGCTTTAAAGTTAAAAAAAGTGGCAAGATCAAACGCGGTACTGCGTTTAGAAGTCACATCTTAACAAAACAAGATGCAAAAACTCGTCGTAAGCAGCATACAGCTAAGTATGTAGCAAAATCTGATGAGAAAAACATCAAGGAGATGATCGTTAGCTAAGCTAAACGAATCATTTGAAACTCTCCAACTTTTTAGAGTTGGGCAAGTCCACCAAAGCAGTGGCACCTTGACTACACTGAAAGTAGCTGGGTAAAGAAAACATAAGGATAGTAAATATGCCAAGAGTAAAAACAGGTGTTGTTCGTAGAAGAAGACACAAAAAGATATTAAAATTAGCAAAAGGTTTCTATAGTGGTCGTCGTAAACACTTTAGAAAAGCTAAAGAGCAAATTGAACGCTCATTAATGTATGCATTCCGTGACAGAAAACAGAAAAAACGTGAGTTCCGTAAACTTTGGATCATCCGTATCAATGCTGCATGTCGCCTAAACGGTATGAACTACTCAACATTTATGAATGGTCTTAAAAAATCTGGCATCGAGCTTGACCGTAAAATTCTTGCTGATATGGCAATGAACGATGCTGCTGCATTTACTGCAGTAGTTGACGCTGCTAAAGCTGCATTAGCAAAATAATTTCAAACCCTTTTTAGGGTTTGAAACCTCTTATACTTCATCACTTCATCACTTTTTAAACCAGCCTTTATTCTATGATAGCTATACTATTATAATTATAATGAATCCTATTTTTAAAACTATAAGGGATATTTATGAATGAAGCCTCTTCTTCACTTAAAGAACACTTTTTAAAACATGAAAAAGTTCAAGTCTTTATACGTATCCCTTTTGTACTTAGTTTTTTAGCTGTTTTTTACTATCTCTACTTTTATGGTGGTGATGAGTGGCAGCAGTTGCATGAGTACTCATTTGCTGTCTATACCATTGCACCTCTTTTTGTTATTGCGTTAAATGTTGTATATTATTTTTTCATACAGCACTATCCTTTTAAATACCAAAAAGAGAGACTTATCGTTCTTATATTGATAGATACCTTCTTCACAGCCTATATGATGTATCTTGTTGGTTCAATGAGTGCTTATTATGCAGGTGTATTTTTATGGTTTAGTGTGGTATACGCTATACGTTATGGCAAAGAGATAGCATATATATCGTATGCGACTGTTTTATTCGCATGGATTGTTTTAATAAATACATCACCTTTTTGGTTGGAGAATAAAGCTTTTGCCATTGGGTGGTTGGTAACTTTGATTATCTTGCCTCTTTATAATTTCAAGCTTGTAGAGGCATTGCACATAAATATAGCCAGACTACATGCCACAGCTCAAAGAGCTGAGTACTTGGCAACACATGACAGGCTTACAGGCCTAAAAAACAGATATGCCTTTGATGAAGAGCTGCAGGGTTATATAGATGATTATTATCAGCATGGTGAGAGATTTGCAATATTTTTTATTGATCTGGACTCCTTTAAAGATATTAATGATCATCATGGTCATGATATTGGAGATAGAGTTTTAAAAGAAGCTGCGAAACGATTAACGAAGGTTGTGGAAAATACATATCGTTTGGGTGGAGATGAGTTTGTAGCTATTGTTAAGTACAAAAATAATAAAGAGTTGAAAAGTTTGGCTGCAAATCTGCTTTTTCATCTGACACTACCATGTAAAAATGGAGAGATTTTTCTTGCTGCTAGTGTTGGAATATCACGATATCCTGATGATGGAGAGAGTGAGTTCATTATTAAAAAACATGCTGATGAAGCAATGTATCAAGCAAAACAGTCTGGAAAAAACAGATATATTTTTTACTCTGAAGTTGCGTGAGAGGCGTAAGTTTTTATCAGCTCATCTGCTTTTTTCGGTTTGCTGAAGAGATAACCCTGTCCAATATCACAGCGAACATCTTGTAAGAAATTCTCCTGTTCTTTTGTCTCTATTCCTTCTGCTACGATTGCGTAGCCGAGCGTTTTTGCAAGTGCAATGATAGCTTCGATAATGACATTGTTTGAGCTCTCTTCTCCTATGTCATCAACAAAAGATTTATCTATTTTAATGGTGTCAACCGGTAGATCTTTGAGATACGCCATCGATGAGTAGCCGGTTCCAAAGTCATCTATGGAAATTTTAAAGCCTTTATCTCGAAATTTTTGTAAAAGTTGCATATTTTGTGTTGTCTGCTCCATCATAAAGCGCTCTGTTATCTCTATCTCAATATCTGAAGGCTCAAGCCCATGACGCTGTACAATAGCTAAAAAGGTATCTAATAGGTGGGCTTCTCTAAACTGGATACTTGAGACATTGACTGCAATATACTCTAGATAAAGACCGGCCTCTCTGAATCTGCAGAGTGCCTTACAGCTCTCTTCAAAAACAAAATAACCTATCTTACTAATAGCTCCGCTGTCTTCTGCTATTGGAATAAACAGATCTGGCGGTACAAAACCAAGCTTTGGATTTTCCCATCGAATAAGAGCTTCTGCTGAGATAATCTGTGAGGTTTTTAGTGAGTATTGCGGTTGAAATACCATATACATTTCATTATTGCTTAGAGCATTGTGTAGTTCCATATCAATATCGAGTTTCTTTTGAATCTCTTTGGAGAGGTCATGGGTATAGTATTTATAATTGTTTTTACCTTCATCTTTTGCCAGATACATTGCACTGTCTGCATGCTTAATGAGAGTTTGAATATCATCACCATTGTCAGGATAGAGGGATATTCCAATACTTGCAGTTGTAAGTAATTTGTGTTTGTTTATTATTATTGGCTCCTGCAATGCATCTATGATATTGTTGGCAACTAAAGCAGTATCACTAGGAGATGAGATGTTTTCAAGTATAATGACAAATTCATCTCCGCCCCATCTTGCAATAAAGTCACTCTCACGCAAGATTGTTTTGAGTTTGTTTGCAACTTCAATAAGAACTTTATCACCAATATCATGTCCTAATGTATCATTAATGACTTTGAAGCGATCAAGGTCAATAAAGAGCAGAGCCAAGAGGGTATTGTTTCGTTTGGCAGTAGAGATGGCATGTTTGAGATACTCTTCAAAGTTAATACGGTTATACAAACCTGTAAGCGGATCATGAAATGCCAGATAGTCGGCTTTTGCCTGAGAACTCTCTATCTCACGCAAGTCCGTTTGAATTGCTGTATAGTTGATAACTTCACCTTTGTCATCAAGAATACGTTTAATGGTATTCCACACAGGGATAAGTTCACCATTTTTTGTTTTGTTGATGATTTTTCCGCGCCAAAGACCGTTTTCTTTTAGCTGTTGCCACATCTCTTTGTAAAAATCTTTATTTTGCTGTTTTGAGTGCAGGAACTGAAGAGATTTTCCTTCTGCTTCATGAGGCTCATAGCCATAGATTTTACTAAAGGCAGAGTTGATAGAGAGAATTTTCCCATCTTTGTCTGCAATAATGATAGCCTCTTCTGTGTTTTCAAATACACTGGCAGCTTGTGCCAGTTTGTTGTTTTGTTCTACATACTCTGTAATATCAAGTTTGAGTGCAAGATAACCTAAGAGTTTATTGTTAAGTTGCAGTGGAACAATAGAGGATTTTTCATAAAATAATGAGCCGTCTTTTCGTTTATTGACAAACTGTCCCTCCCATTTTTGACCATGTGCAAGTTTATCGTTGAGCTCTTTATAGACCTCTTGGCTTTGTACTCCTGATTTAAGAATATTTGGGTCTTTTCCAAGCACCTCTTTTGCTTTATAGCCAGTAGTTTTCTCAAAGGTTTCATTGACGTAAGTGATGTGTTTATTAATATCGGTAATAACGACAGTGTTATCACTGTGTTCAATAGCAAACTTGAAAGCATAAAGTTCTCTGTTTGTTTTTAGTGATTTTAGATGTGAGATAATCAGAGAAATAAGCAACAAGACAGTAAGTACAAAAAAGATTGATGCAATGAGTGTTTGGTTGAATATATCTTCATCATACTCTTTTTTCAATATGTGTTGTAACTCTTGCAGCTTGCTGTAGAGAGTATCGTTTTGGATATCATAAGAGACATTTTTAAGTTCTGTAATAGTATGCAGCATCAGTTTTGCATGTAGATAAAAAGTATGAAGATATTGATTTTTGTATTTTTTAGAAAGTTTTTGAAGTTTTTGCATAGATTTATAGATGGTTTGTTTGTCAATATAGTTGTTGGTAGTATATTTTAAAAGATAAAAAAGAAGTTCATTGACTACATATTTTGCCTTTAGAGGAAGTGAGATGTCTTTGACGATAGTTGTTTGAAGATCAAAAAGAAAATGTGTACTGTTAAGAAGAGAAGAGTTTTTTGCTTTAAAATACTCTAAGTTGTCTATTTTATTTTGGTACTCTTTTGAGATATCATCAAGAAGCTTTTGTATTTGTCTATTTTCTTGATTATAAACTGCTATATGCTTTTGAAGTTGATGGAAAATTTTTTCAAAACTCTTCTCTTTTTCATCTATCGTGTCATAGTTGCTAAATTTGTTGGTAGCAAGTGAAAAGTTATCCATCTCTTTGTCTAAAAGCTGTAACTGTACCAAGTCAGTATTTATTTTGCCATAGTGGTTCATCTTTTTTTCTATGGTAAATACATAGGCAAACAAGATAATTATAAAGATAATAAAGAGAGAGAGAATAAGTGTAGTTCTATCTATCTTCTTGAAAATCTGTATCATTATGGCTCAATATTTTTAGGTAGTTCACCGTTAAGAGAGTGTAAAAAAGCAAGAATTTTCTCTACATCTTCATCACTAATGTCTCTGCCGAGTTGATACTGTGCCATAAGCAAAACTGCCTCTTTTAGGCTATAGGTTCTTCCGTCATGAAAGTAAGGAGCCGTCTTTTCAATATTTCGCAGTGTAGGTACTTTAAAGTAGTACTTGTCACGCTCTTTGTGTGTTACATTGTAACGACCAAGCTGCTGGCTGCCTGTATTTTCAAAAACACCAAATTTATTGTATAGATTCCCTCCTAGATTAACACCATGGTGACATGAAATACACCCCTTTGTTTTAAAGAGCTCATACCCCTCTTTTTGTTCTTGCGTGAGGGCATTTTTATCACCTCTGAGATATTTGTCAAAAGGAGAGTTTGGAGTGATAAGTGTCTTTTCATACTCGGCAATGGCATCAGCAATATTCTCTTTGGTAATACCATCTTTGTAGATTTCTGAAAAAAGTTGATTGTATTTACTTTTTTTGAGTTTTGGAATGAGCTCTTTAAAAGAAAAGCCCATCTCAACAGGGTTTTCTATAGGTCCGGTAGCCTGCTCTTTGAGTGTTTTTGCTCGGCCATCCCAAAACTGCCAGAAGTTAAAGACAGCATTGTAAACTGTAGGTGCGTTGATGCTTCCCTCTTGTCCATTGATACCAAAGGAGTATTTGAGATTATCATCACCACCATCTTGAAGGTTGTGACAACTAGCACAACTGATGGTGTCATTGCGTGAGAGCATAGGATCAAAAAAGAGCTTTTGTCCGAGTGCTGCCTTTTTTGCATCAACTTCTAAAGAAAGAGGAATAGGCGTTACAGGCTCTTTTGCAAATAATATGGTAGTTGATAGGATAAGTATAAAGAATTTTAGGTTTGTCATAAGATGATTATACAAGGAAGTATTGGAAATAAAACTTAAATAAATGGTGGACCCTCTGGGATTCGAACCCAGGGAGGTGTTACCCTCGCCGGTTTTCAAGACCGGTGCTTTCGACCAACTCAGCCAAAGATCCACATTTGTAGAAAAGTTATTGATAAAAACTGGAGGTGCCACCCAGATTTGAACTGGGGATAGCAGCTTTGCAGGCTGCGGCCTTACCACTTGGCGATGGCACCAGTTTCAGTTTTGTCAATCAGTGGTGCCCGGGGCCGGACTTGAACCGGCACAGTATTGCTACCGGGGGATTTTAAGTCCCCTGCGTCTACCAATTCCGCCACCCGGGCAAAAGGGTGTCTTTTCTCTGTGTTTATTATCAATTATAAATTAAATGGAGCGGGAAACGAGGTTCGAACTCGCGACCCCAACCTTGGCAAGGTTGTGCTCTACCACTGAGCTATTCCCGCAACAAAACGCTTACAATCTGTAAGTGAGCCGGAATTATATCTTTTTTTTTCTTCTTTGTAAAGAGTTTTTGGGTAAAAATAGAAAAAAAATGCTATAATCGCACTAATATTTCAAGATGTAAACTACTATATAGGGATTTTTTATGAGAAGTGACATAATCAAAAAGGGCTTTGATAAAGCACCACACCGTTCACTGCTTCGTGCAACGGGTCTAAAAGATGAAGATTTTGACAAACCGTTTATCGGGATTGCAAACTCTTACATTGACATCATTCCGGGACACTTTTTTCTTCATGAGTATGGAGAGATAGTAAAAGAGGCTATTCGTGAAGCGGGTGGTGTTCCATTTGTATTTAATACTATCGGTGTTGATGACGGTATTGCTATGGGGCATGATGGGATGCTTTACTCACTTCCGTCGCGTGAGATCATTGCTGACTCTATTGAGACGGTGATGAACGCACACAAACTTGATGCAATGATCTGTATCCCTAACTGTGACAAGATTGTTCCGGGGATGATTATGGGTGCACTTCGTGTAAATGTTCCTACTATCTTTGTTTCAGGCGGTCCGATGCCGGCAGGTCATAAAAAAGATGGAACTCCAATTGACTTGGCAACTGCATTTGAGGCTGTTGGAGAGTTTAATGATGGAAAAATGAGCGAAGAAGAACTCAAAGATATCGAGTGTAATGCTTGTCCTTCAGGTGGAAGCTGCTCTGGTATGTTTACGGCAAACTCTATGAACACACTTTGTGAAGCGATGGGTATAGCACTTCCGGGTAACGGAACAGTGCTTGCAATGACTCCAGAGCGTATTGAGATGGTAAAAAAAGCTGCAAGAAGAATTGTTGAGCTTGCAAAGATGGAGAACAACGAGAAGTATAACTTCAAAAATATTCTCAATGAAAAAGCCGTTCACAATGCATTTGTTGTAGATATGGCAATGGGTGGAAGCTCAAATACAGTACTTCATATGCTCGCAATCGCGCGTGAGGCAGATGTTGAGTATAAGATAGAAAATATTAACAAGATCGCTGAAAAAGTCGCACACATTGCAAAAATCTCTCCATCATTAACAACTGTTCATATGAAAGATATTGATGATGCAGGTGGTGTGAATGCTGTAATGAAAGAGGTAAGTAATCGTGGTAACGATGTACTGCACCTTGATGCACTGACTATTACAGGTGAGACTCTTGGTGAGCGTATCAAAGATGCGTACATCAAAGATACTTCTATCATCCATACAAATGACAATGCCTACTCTCCGGTTGGCGGACTTTCAATTTTATTTGGAAACCTTGCTGAGGAAGGTGCGGTTATTAAAGCTGCTGGAATCGTTGACTCTATGCGTCACTTCAAAGGTACAGCAATCTGCTTTAACTCACAACCAGAAGCAATAGCAGGGATTATGTCTCATAAGGTAAAACCTGGTAATGTTGTTGTTATTCGCTACGAGGGTCCAAAAGGTGGTCCTGGTATGCAAGAGATGCTCGCACCTACTGCACTTATTCAGGGTATGGGTCTTGGTGAGACGGTAGCACTTATTACTGATGGTCGTTTTAGCGGTGCTACAAAAGGTGCATCTATTGGGCATGTCTCTCCTGAAGCGGCTGAGGGTGGACTTATTGCGCTCATTGAAGATGGTGATGAGATTGAACTTGATGTAGATAAGCACATCTTGCGTCTTAATGTTGATGAAGAGACTATTGCAAAACGAAGAGCTGCATATAAGCCTTATAAAAATGAAGTAAAATCAAAATGGTTGAAACGTTACCAACTTCTAGTATCAAATGCATCAAACGGTGCAGTATTAAAAACTGAATTATAGGAAGAGAATTTGAGCGAGATAGCAATAAAATATGAAGATAAAATAGTAGACCTGCAAACTGCAAAGGAGTTGGGTTTAAGCGGTGAGCCAATTGAGCTTGACAATTCACCTGAGGCACTTGAAGTTCTGCGCCACTCAACTGCACACCTTATGGCACAGGCGATCAAGTCACTTTATTCTGATGCTGAGTTCTATGTAGGGCCTGTTGTAAAAGAGGGCTTTTACTATGACTTTAAAACATCAGCAGAGATAGGCGAGGCTGATCTTAAAAAGATAGAAAAACAGATGCTCTCTTTTGCAAAGAAGAAGTATCCTATCGAGCGTTATGTTATCTCTAAAGATGAAGCGCGTGAGAAGTTTAAAAATGATCACCTCAAACAAGCTGTGCTTGATATGATTCCTGATGAAGATGTAAGTATTTATAAACAAGGTGATTTTGAAGATCTTTGTCGTGGGCCACACTTGCCAAATATTGGACTTATTCGCTACTTTAAGCTGACAAAAATCTCTGGTGCATACCTTGGGGGTGATAGTAAAAATGAGATGCTCACGCGTATATATGGTATAGCATTTGCAACAAAAGAGGCTTTAAAAGAGCATATGGATATGTTGCGTGAGGCTGAAAAACGTGACCACCGTAAGCTTGGAAACGAGATGAAACTCTTTACGTTCCGTGAAGAAGTAGGTGCTGGTTTCCCTATCTGGCTTCCTGCTGGCGGGCGTTTGCGTGCACGTTTAGAGTCACTGCTTTTTAAAGCACACCGCAAGCGTGGTTATGAGCCGGTACGTGGTCCGGAGATGCTTAGAAGTGATCTTTGGATGACATCAGGACACTATCAAAACTATGGTGAAAATATGTACTTCACTAAAATTGATGACATCGAGTTCGGTGTGAAGCCTATGAACTGTGTAGGACACATTAAGGTTTATGAAGATGAACTTCACTCATACCGTGACCTGCCGATTAAATACTTTGAGTATGGTGTGGTGCATCGTCATGAGATGACAGGTGCACTTCACGGACTTTTCCGTGTACGTGAGTTCACGCAGGATGATGCGCATATCTTTTGTCGTGCAGATCAGATTGAAGAGCAGATTATCGAGGTTATTGATTTTGTAGATAAAATTATGTCAACATTTGAGTTTGATTATAAAATGATGATATCAACACGTCCGGATAAAGCAGTTGGTAGTGATGAAGTGTGGGAAATTTCTACACAGGCACTTAAAAATGCAATGGATAAACACAATCTTCCTTATGAAATAGATGAGGGCGGTGGAGCATTTTATGGTCCTAAAATCGACATTAAAATCACAGATGCAATTGGGCGTGAGTGGCAGTGTGGAACAGTTCAGCTTGACTTTAACCTCCCTGAAAGATTCAAGCTTGAGTACAATGGTGAGAACAATGACAAAATTCAGCCGGTAATGATTCACCGTGCGATTTTGGGCTCTTTTGAGCGTTTTATCGGTATTTTGACAGAGCATTATGCGGGAGAATTTCCTATGTTTATCGCTCCTACACAAGTAGCAATTGTTCCTGTTGCAGAAACACATAAAGAATATGCTAAGCTTTTATCAGATAAACTTATTGATATTAATGCCGATAGTGAAATCTATGCGAAGAACGATTCTTTAAACAAAAGAATCCGTACAGCTGAGAAGACTCGTGTGCCTATGATCGTTGTGATTGGGGATGAAGAGATAGAGAACAAAACAGTTGCAGTTCGTGACAGACGTACTAGAGAGCAATATAGCATGAGTGAGGACGAGTTCCTTAAACTTATACAAACTAAAATAAATGAGGTAAATTTTTGAGTAAAAACAAAGACCGCGTTATCATGAATGATGACATCCGTGTTCCTGAGGTAAGATGTAATATTGATGGTGGAGAATCTTTAGGGATCATCTCTACTGATGAGGCTATGACAAAAGCAAATGAGTTAGGGCTTGATTTAGTTCTTATTGCACCAAATGCAAAACCACCAGTTGCAAAGATCATGGATTATGGTAAGTTTAAATACCAAGAAGAGAAAAAACTCAAAGAGCAGAGAAAAAATCAGACAAAGATCGATGTCAAAGAGATTAAACTCTCTGTAAAAATTGCAGATAACGACATAGCTTACAAAGTGAAGCATGCTCGCGAATTCCTTGAAAAAGGAAAACATGTAAAATTCAGAGTATTTTTACGTGGACGTGAAATGGCTCACCCAGAAGCTGCACGTGAGGTACTCGAGCGTGTTTGGCCAATGGTTGAAGATATCGCTGTAATGGAAAAACCACCAAAATTTGAAGGTCGCTACTACAATATGTATGTAGTGCCTAAAAAATAGTGAAAATTATTGATTAACATCATTTAATCACTGCTTTTGATTTTGTATAATGTTCTCTAAAAAGGAGAACATTATATGAAGCATACTATCTTTTTTCTACTGCTGCTGTTTTTTCAAAACACACTGATCGCAGAGACTACACCTCCTTCTAAAATTGACAATCGAGAATTTCCAAAAGAGGAACTTCAAAAACAAAAAATACATATTGCACAGATGGTTGCGAAAGAGATTGCAAAATCACTGCCACAAAAGGTAGATAAGTATACCAGGCTTGTTAATGTGAAAAGTGATAATGCATTTCTTATATATACATTTGAGCTTAATGTGCCTTCAAAAAGTGATGCAGAGATTATCAAAGAAGATCACTCTCGTATGCAAAGAGCGATAACAGAGGGTGTATGTCAATCTTCAGAGAAATTTTTATCTGCCGGAATAAATACCCGCTACATCTATAAAAGTGCTAAAAGCAAAAAAGAGCTTTTTCGTTTTGACATAACACGAGATAGATGCAAACTTTAAAAGATCTCATACAATCACAAATTTTTTTTCAATCTTTAGAAGAAAAAGATTTAGATCTTCTTGTAAGTATCTCAACGTTGCATAACTATGAAGAGGGTTTTATACTTCACTATGAAAACTCTACATCTTCGGAGCTGCTTTTTTTAGTTACCGGTTTGGCTCGTGCTTACAAAATAGACAAACATGAAAACGAGATCTTTTTGTACTATATTTATGAAGACTCTTTAATATCAGAGCTTTCAGATCTAAAAAGCTCGGCTCTTTATGCCTACTCGAACGTTGAGATAATAGAAGATGCTCAAGTTTTAAAGATAAACTATAAAAAGTTCAAAGAGTGCTTTTTGGATAAAAACCTGCTTTGTACTGCATTGACATCGGAGATACTCAAACGTTCGCAACAGCTTCAATCACTGATAAACAGAGAGTTTATTTTTGATGCCGTATCAAAGGTTAGTATGATGCTTTGTGATGACTTGGAGATGTTTAACAAGTTAAAGCGTCATGACATTGCCTTGATGTTGCATATTCAACCCGCAACACTCTCACGCGTCTTAAAAAGGCTAAAGCGTAATGGGATTATTGATATAATACATGGAGAGGTGATAGTTAAAGAGCAAGAGGCACTTCGTGAAATATATAAGGATAAGCTAGATGACTAAGATAAAACTTTTAGCCGGAATTATTTTTATAGTGGCACTGCTTTTGGCTTACTTTTCCAAGTATGCTTCTATGGAGAATGAACGCTATACAAAGCAGCTAAAAGTCATTAATGAACAAAAAGCTTTCACCCAGGAGATCTCAAAAAATATCTTTTATATGTATAACAATGGAGAACACTCTACAAAAATGCTTGATGATGCTATTAGGAGTTTTGTTAAAAATATGGAACAAAGAGAGGATATATTAGATGAGATCTTCTCTGTAGATATTCAAAAGCAGCATCACGAGATAATAAAAGAGTGGAACAATTTTTACCTTTTAGTACAAAAATTTCGTGATCTTAACAAGATAAACAGTAATGCATACACCAATATGGCACTTAAAGAGCTTGTAACAGAAATATATGATGCCAATGTTCACTTGATAGAGGCTTTTGACACTTTAATAGATCTTTACAAAGAAGAGTTTGAACGATTTAACTATTTAAGCAAAGTTGTACATATTGCTCTCTACATTGCTCTTCTTCTTCTACTGATTTACTTCTTTACACAGTTAAAATATATTATTGCTTTTATACAACGTTTTCTGCAGAGATCAAAAAGTATAGTAAGGCAAAAATCCGTTAAAGGAATAGAACCGATAGAAAAAGTCTCTCACGACCAGGAGATAGATGCCGCTGTAGAGAATTTCAATACACTTGTAGAGAAGATAGATATCTCTATTGATAATTCAAGCCTTGCCATAGAAAGGGCTTCAGATTCACTAGAAGAGATAGAGAAGCGAATTGAGGAGTTACTGGATTTTATGAGCAGTGTTGATAATGATCGTTTCTATGACAAAGAGATGATAAAAAAAGAAGATATCCTCATAGAAGCTCTTGATGAACTTACAACATCCATTCAAAAGCTGCATAAACTCAAAGAAAATATAAAAACATTCAATAACAAAGATTAATCTATTTTGACCTGAGTCAAATTTTTCTCTCCTTTTTTGTATTACTATGTTCGTATCATTTGGGGAAAATACTCTAAAAATGATGAGATGAAGGAGAAAGACAATGTCTAGTTATATAAATAAACTGACATCGCTTATGATAGGGGTTTCGCTAACAGCTACAGTTGCATCTGCAACAGTTGGTGGAGAACTGCAAAAAGTGATGAAGGAGAGAGGGTTAACAGAGGTAGATGTTATCCGTGCTGCGAAGACTTACAACCCAACAGGTGGGAGAGATGAGTTTATCGTATTTAGTTCAGGGGGACAGAGTGGACAGATGATTGTTTACGGTGTTCCGACAATGAGAATTTTAAAGTACATCGCTGTATTTACGCCAGAACCATGGCAGGGGTATGGTTATGATGAAGATTCTAAAAAGATTTTACGTCAGGGAAATATTCGTGGGCGTGAGATAAACTGGGGAGATACACACCACCCAGGTCTATCTGAAAAAGATGGAAAATATGATGGGAAATGGCTTGTTATCAATGATAAAGCAAATCCACGTATCGCGGTAATTGATCTTCATGACTTTGAGACAAAACAGATTGTTGTTAATCCTGTTTTTAAATCAGAGCATGGTGGGTCGTTCTTTACGCCAAACTCTGAGTATATCATCGAAGCGTGTCAATATGCTGCACCTTTTGATAATAACTACCACCCAATCGAAGAGTACAAAGAGACATATCGTGGTGGTGTGACACTTTGGAAATTTGATCCAAAAATCGGTCGTATCAAACCAAAAGAGTCTTTTGTTCTTGAACTGCCTCCATATATGCAGGATTTAAGTGATGCAGGTAAAGGGGCTTCTTATGGTTGGGGCTTTACAAACTCATTTAATACGGAAATGTACACAGGTGGTATCGAAGTAGGTATGCCTCCGTTTGAAGCAGGTTGTTCAAGAAACGATACTGACTTTTTGCATGTATATAATT
Source organism: Sulfurimonas sp. (assembly GCA_027063745.1). Classification (GTDB taxonomy): domain Bacteria; phylum Campylobacterota; class Campylobacteria; order Campylobacterales; family Sulfurimonadaceae; genus Sulfurimonas. The sequence goes on along the minus strand of JAMORG010000047.1, from coordinate 7,529 downwards.
GGCAAAAATTAGCAAAACTTGCTAAAAATAAGAAAAACTACAAAATGATCAATGGAATTAAAGTTATTCCGATGGACGTTGCAGTTAAAAATAACTGTCTTTTCTTAATTCCGGAACCAAAATCACCGCACGGTGTAGATGTTTCTCCTGATGGTGAATACATTACAGTTTGTGGTAAGCTTGACACACACGCTTCTGTTTATAAATGGAGTAAAATCAAAAAACTCATTAAAAACAAAGAGTATGTCGGAAAAGATCCATACGGAATTCCTATCTTGGATATGAAAAAATCACTTCACGGTCAAGTGGAGCTTGGACTTGGGCCACTGCATAACCAGTACTCAAATGTAGATGGTGAGATTTATACTTCACTCTATGTTGATAGTCAAATCGTAAAATGGAACTATAAAACGCTTAAAGTTTTAGATAAAGAGAATGTTCACTATAACGTTGGACACCTTTGTGGTATGGAGGGTAAATCTGCTGATCCTCAAGGTAAGTATATTATCTCTTTAAACAAACTTGCAATTGACAGATTCGACCCTGTTGGACCATTGCATCCACAAAATCACCAGTTGATTGATGTAAGCGGTAAAAAAATGGATCTTCTTGTTGATATGCCTCTTCCTTTAGGTGAACCTCACCAGGCTGTAGCAATTAGAGCAAGTAAACTGCATCCTGCAGTTCGTTATAAAATGGGTACAAACTCAAAAACTGGTAAGCCGCATGTTGGTAAAACTTTAGCAGGTCAAGAGAGAATTGTAAGAAAAGGGAAAAATGTTTATGTTTATGCAACACTTGTTCGCTCACACATCAACCCTGAAAGAATTACAGTTAACAAAGGTGATACAGTAACAATTTACCTGACAAACCTTGAGCGTGCACAGGATGAGACACACGGTTTTACAGTGGATCATTTTGATATTCATGCATCATTAGAGCCAGGTGAAACAACTGAGTTGAAATTTAAAGCAGATATTGAAGGGGTTTTCCCTTACTACTGTACAGAGTTCTGTTCTGCACTTCACTTAGAGATGATGGGTTATTTGATGGTTAAAGATCCTAACAAAAAATATGTTAGTGCCCAAAAACTCAAAATGAAAAAAATGTCTAAAGAAGAGTTAAAAGCTGAATATGACAAAACTGTTGCTGTAAATGCTGCAACTGATGCGGTTATTCAATCTGTTGTGAAGTTCTTAAAAGAGAACCATTATGAGAAATATCCAACTGTAAAAGCACTTGTTGAAGATGCACTTGATCAGTATGGAAAAATTCCTGAACAGAAGAAAAAAGCAGATGAAGCTGTAAAAGCCGGAGATTATGAAAAAGCGATTCTTTTTGAAAATATGATTTGGCAATATATGGTTAAAACTGCCGATGTTGGAATTAGAGCAAAAGATCTTCTTGTAAGAAAAGTTGCAACTCCTCAGTCTGATGCAGCTGCAGCAGGTGAGAGAGCATTTGGTGAAGGTGGATGTGGCGGATGTCACGTCATCGGTAAAGTGTCATCTGGTCCAGACTTAACGGGTGTTTTACAAAGACATGAAAATGCAGAGAAATGGGTAAAAGATTTTATCATGGATCCTGCTAGTAAATATAATGACCCGTATGTAAAAAGTATGATTGATTACTTCAATCTTAAAATGCCTAATCAACACATGAATGAAGAAGAAGTTAAAAATATCATCGAATACCTTAAATGGGTCGATGAAAATGCCAACTTGTTCTAAAACTCACATATCTTTCGATATTTTGGGAGGGTCCTCCTCCCTCCCTTCTTATTATAAATTGATATATATCATTATTTTTCACACAGGAATCAGATACAATAATATAAGACTATAATTAAGTTTAGTATTGATTATAAAAACAGAGTTTATAGAAGGAAAAACGATGAAGACTCGTCACCCTAGTTTACTTAAAGCTAAGATATTCGCCACACTGGCACTGCTTATTTTAACATTCTCATTTACGTTACCAATGCTTGCATTTCATGGTACTCTCAACAAGATAGATGCAGGAAAAGAGGCAGAGATCTCTTCTGTAAGTAAAGTAGTTTGGAATCTTTATAACAAAGGAAGATACAAGAGTGTAACAACACCAAAAGAGGCTCATAATGATCTTGATAAGATGATAGAAAGCTCATCTGAAATAGGTGTTGCATCACTCCCTATTTGGGCAGTATCTTTAGAAGCTCCAAACTATCCAAAAGAAGCATTTCCAGAAGGTATACCGGTATATTTTCATTTTGATGGCTACAGCGGTGAAGTTCATGAAATGAATACAATCAATCACTATGTAGGGATGGACCCTATGTGGGTCGGTGGTCATTTCGAACGTGCCATTGGACCTTATGCGATGCTATTGCTTACTCTTGGTATTATCTTGTTTATCTTTTATGATAAAAAGATTTTTAACTATATTATGCTCATTCCAGCAGCACTGCCACTTATCTTCATTGCTGATTACTCTTATTGGCTCTATTGGTTTGGACATAACTTGCATGACTGGGGAGCATTTAAAATAAAACCGTTCATGCCAACAGTTTTTGGTGATGGAAAGATTGCACAGTTTACAACGCACTCATATCCTACCATAGGTTTTTATATGCTTGTTGCAGTGAGTATTTTAAGTCTCTTGGCCTTTTTTGCAAAACAAAAAGCCTTTAAAGAGATGGAAGAACAAAAAGAGCAGTAGTAATGAAAAAAAAAGCTCTTGCTATTTTGGTTCTATTGTCAACAGTGACGCTTTTTGGTGCCAATATACTGCAAGATGCTATTGATAGAGCACCTGCTGGATCTATTTTAAAGTTACCGGCAGGTACCTATAAAGGTTCTATTCATATCGATAAGCCACTCTCTATCATAGGTGTAGGTGATGGTGTTATCATTGATGGTTTAGGAGAAGGAACGGTTGTTAAAGTAAGCAGTTCCTATGTGACGCTTAAGAATTTGACGATAATCAACAGTGGTGATCGTCATGAAAATATTGATGCAGCAATTACTCTAAATGATGCTTCACAGTGTGAGATAAGTAATTGTGTAATTAAAGATTGTCTCTTTGGAATAGATATGCAGATGGTTCATAACTCCATAGTAGCACACAATCATATCTCTTCAAAAGATGTAGAACTTGGACTGCGTGGGGATGGGCTTCGCTTATGGTATTCCAATGACAACATTATTAAAGCAAACTCTTTGATTAATTCAAGAGATATGGTTGTGTGGTACTCACATGGAAATGAGATAGTTGAGAACTATGGTAAAAATAACAGATACTCCTTGCATTTTATGTATGCAGGAAAAAATTTGGTTAAAAACAATACATATGAGCTCAACTCGGTAGGAATATTTTTTATGTATTCTCAAGACACGATAGCAGTAGGAAATGTTATTAAAAGTTCACAGGGTGCGACAGGAATGGGCATAGGCCTCAAAGATGTTTCAAACTTTACCATTAAAGACAACACCGTACTCTATTGCGCACAGGGACTCTATATAGACAGAAGCCCTTTTGAGCCAGATACACATAACTGGATAGAAGGAAACAAGATTCTTTATAACTCCGAAGCAATGCATTTTCACTCACTCAGTGAAAACAATGTTATTAAAAACAATATCATTGCTGGAAATATAGAAGATGTTGTTAATGACAGCAGAGGTTCAAAAACCAATGAGAATGAGATAAGACTCAACTATTGGGATAATTATGAAGGGTTTGACAGAGACAATGATGGCATTGGTGATACACCGCATAAGGTTTATCAGTATGCAGATCAGCTCTGGATGTATGACAGCGATGTAAAGTTTTTTTATGGTTCACCCGTAATCTCTTTGCTCAATTTTTTAGCAAAGTTGGCACCATTTACAAAGCCGATGTTTTTGATGGAAGATGATCAGCCACGCGTGAGTAAAATATTTTAAAGAGGGGAAATAAAATGGCTAAAAAAGTAAAAACTGATAGAAGAGAGTTTATAAAGTACTCTACTTTGGGAATATTGGGACTTGTTTTAGGTGGCGGAGTTGTTTTTAGCCCTTATGCATTGCAAGCAGAAAACCGTTTACGCCCTCCAGGAGCAGTGGCAGAAAAAGATTTTTTAGCCCTTTGTATCAAGTGTGGGCAGTGTCTGCAGGTGTGTCCTTATCACTCTATAAAACTCTCTGATATCGCTATGGGACATGGAGTAGGAACGCCCTATATCGATCCGATTGAGAGAGGCTGTTATGCTTGTAATGCCGTTCCATGTGTTTTGGCATGTCCAAGTGGAGCGCTTGATCACAGCTGTGAGAAAGCAGAAGATATTCATATGGGTGTGGCCGTATTAGAGTTTCCAGATCAGTGTTTGGCTATAAGTAATACACCTGTGCCTGATGATTATCTTGAGCCTATGAAAGAGTTTACTGAGTCTGTACGTAATGTTACAGAGTTAGAGTTGCAACTTTTAGAGCGTATGAGTGGTTATGAGGGCAAATCATGTACACTGTGTGCAGATATTTGTCCTATTCCCAACCCTTTGAGTGCTATTTCAATGGTACGAGACAGTGGTGGCGGGGAGAGACCAGAGATTTATGATGGGTGTATCGGTTGTGGCGCCTGTGAAGAGATATGTCCGACAAGTACCCCGTCAATAGTCATAAAACCAAGAGTAACATATGATGAGTACTACAACAAAAAGGCATAGGAGATGAGAATGAAACAGTTATATTTGGCATCATCGGTTGTATTGCTTTTTGGACTGAGTGCTTGTAGTGACAGCTCACAAGAGAGGTCGCAAAAAGAAAAAGCCAAAGAGTTAGGCCAAACTACTCCAAAGATTGAGATAGTTCAAAACAGTAATGCTCACGCGATTAAAGTAGAGCAAAAAAAAGGCAAAAATACAGATGGAAACTCCTACTATTATGACTATGGGGAGAAGAGTGAGTATGATCAAAATGCGCAACCAGCAAACAAAGATGCCTCTGTAAGAGTACGTCCAAGAACGGCTATTGATGCAAATATGCATGTACGCTCTCCTTATGAAGAGGTTCAAGTCGGTATGCTTGTTAGAAAATTGAGTAAAAACTTTATAATTAAATGCTCTCCTTGTCATAATGATTATGCGAATGGAATTATAGGGCCGTCTCTTTTAGATAGAGATTCTGATTATATCTATGCCAAAATTAAAGAGTTTAAAAGCGGTGAAAAATCAAACCCTTTGATGAAAGATTTAATTAATCGGATGAGTGACAGTGAGATAAAAAGTATGGCAGAAGAGATTTACAGCTTCAACAAAGAAATTAAAGCAATGAGGAACAAATAATGAAAAATATAATTGTAGGTATCTTGACACTGATAATTTTTGGTCTTATGGGATGGGTCGCCATGAATGGTGGTGCATATAATGGGGGAGAACATGGAAAGGTCATCGCTGACTTAGGTGATAGGAGTGCATCATCAGTTGCTACACCACAAGAGAAGAGTGACAGAGAAAAAGAGGATGAAGAGCTGAGTGCGTTGCGTGAGAAAGCCGGAAATATCGGTGGCTTTAAAGTAAGTGATGAGTATAAGAGCAAATGTGCATCATGTCACGGTGTTGACGGTAGTGGTATGCAGTATGGTAAAAAACTGATGGGACCAAAACTCTTTGGACAGAGTGCTGATGCAATCTATAAAAAACTGGAAGATTTTAAATCGGGACGTAAAGAGAATATGGTTATGAAAGGGCTTTTAATCCATATGACAAAAGATGACCTAAGACGCTTTGCAGATGAGATAGGTGAGTTCCCAGCTCGTGCTGAGGCACTTAAAAACTAAACGAAACAGCATAACAGGAAAAGAACATGGATAAGTATAACAATAGAGAAACCATACGAAGAACAACCTTCTGGTCCACATTTTTCAATAAAACAAAAGATGGCAAAACAATCTTTAGCTATCGTATGAAGCGGTGGATACTCGTTATTGCTATTCATCTGCTCTTTTTCCTATCTTTTGCCATTGATATTCAAACACTTGAAGGTACACTCAATGGCTCACGCTTTTTGGGTTTTCACCTTATTGACCCTTTTACCGCTTTGGAGATGTTTATGGCAGAACATCATCTTCACATTAATATAATCATTGGGGTGAGTACCATAGTTATCTTTTATCTTATAGTTGGTGGCAGAACCTATTGTGCCTGGGTATGTCCATATGGTATTTTGTCTGAAATAGGGGAGAAGTGGCATGATACGTTAGTGCATAAAAAAATCATTAAAGAGAGAAAGTTTGACCACCGTGTTCGCTATCTCTTTTGGGCTATCTTTCTAGCACTCTCTGCTACAAGCGGATATCTTGTATTTGAGACGATTAATGTAGTTGGGATTCTCTCACGTGCTATTACTTATGGCTGGTCACTGGCACTTATCTGGGTTGTCGTTGTACTTGCTTTTGAGGTTTTCTTCTCACGCCGAGCATGGTGTCGTTATATCTGCCCTATTGGTACGACTTACGGCATGCTGGGTCCAATCTCTGCACTACGTGTTGAGTGGAATGACAACTGTGACCACTGTATGGTCTGTCATGATGTATGTTTTGAGAACCAGGTACTAGAGATTACAAAAGCAAAATATGACAAACAGCGTGAAGAAGAGGGTATAACACGTGAATATATCACGGGTGCCGAGTGCACGATGTGTGGTCGCTGTATAGATGTCTGTCATGAAGATGCCCTTAATTTTGACTTTCGACTCAAAAGTTTGGTATAGCTATGATAGAAGTAAAAAACGTAACGAAAAGATTTGGCTCTACACTCTCTTTGGATAATGTGAGTTGTAGTTTTAAAAAGGGTGAATCGATTGCACTGATGGGTGCAAACGGAGCAGGAAAGACAACACTTATTCGTTCCATTATGGGCTACTATCATCCTGAGAGTGGAGAGGTGCTCATAGAACATCTTAACCCTGTAAAGCAAAGGGTTGAGGTGCTAAAACACATAAGTTTTGTACCACAGCTTCCACCACCTATAAAGCTGAGTATTGATGAGCTTCTGCAGTACATCTCAGTGAGTGCTGCTGTAGATAAAGAGCTTATAAAACACTATGCAAACGAGATGAAACTTGATATCTCTTCTAATATGAACAAATCTTTTTTCAAACTCAGTGGGGGTATGAAACAAAAGCTTTTGATTGCCATCTCTTTGGCAAAAGAGAGCGATATTCTTATCTATGATGAGCCAACGGCTAATCTTGATCCAAAGGCAAGAGATGATTTTTACAGACTTTTAAAAGATAATGAGGAGCAAAAGGTACTGCTTTTTGTAACACACCGCCTTGAAGAGGTAAAAGATCTTATAAACCGTCAAATCTATATGGATTTGGGAAAAATAGTTTCTGATGAGAGGATGTAGATGAAAAATTTATACTTAATAGCCTATCTGGATCTTAAAGAGTCCATTCGTGCAAAATGGTTTTTGGTCTACTCTTTGGTCTTTGGCGGGCTTATAGCTCTGTTTTTTATTGCGGGAGTAACAGAGTCACAGGTGATGGGCTTTAGCGGGCTGAGTCGTCTGC
>JAMORG010000046.1 GCA_027063745.1 Sulfurimonas sp. | reverse complement strand
AAAGAGTCCATTCGTGCAAAATGGTTTTTGGTCTACTCTTTGGTCTTTGGCGGGCTTATAGCTCTGTTTTTTATTGCGGGAGTAACAGAGTCACAGGTGATGGGCTTTAGCGGGCTGAGTCGTCTGCTTTTGATGTATATTCAGATAACCATCGTTATACTGCCTATATTTATACTTATTACAACAGTGCGCTCCATTTCAGGAGACAGAGACAGTCATATCTTGGAGTATATGCTCTCTTTTCCCATCTCACTCAAACAGTATTACTGGGGGAAGGTTGTAGGGCGTTTTATCACCGTATATCTGCCTGTTATCTTTGCAATGGTTATAGCAGTAGTCTATGGAGCTTTTAAGGGGGCTGATATTCCATGGAGCATCTTCTTCTTATATACAGGACTGCTCTTTGCGATGAGTGCAACCTTTTTAGGCATTGCCTTTTTTATCTCTTCATTTGTAAAGTCTTCTGAAGTTGCTTTGGGAATCGCTTTTTTTATCTGGATATTTTTACTTGCATTTATTGATATTGCACTTATTTCGTTGATGTTACAGCAGCGCATGGATGAGGGGCTTATTATATTTATCAGTCTTATCAATCCTATGGAGATCTTTCGTGTGGCGGCTATCTCTCTTTTTGATCCGGAGCTGACTGTTATGGGGCCTGTGGCATTTTATATTTTGGATTCTGTCTCACAAACTACATTTGTGTTGCTCTCCATAGGCTATCCACTGTTACTTGGTTTGGTGTTTGCCTTTTTTGGGTACAAAATATTTGAGAAAAAAGATTTGGTTTAGGAGGTTGTGATGAAAAGGGGAATTGTTTTTTTATTGATGGTCTCAAGTCTGCTCTTCTCGTATGAGATGAACTATGATAAGAATACTACAGGTTTAGTACGCCATATGAAGGTCTATAAAGAACCAACATGGGTCGCAAAGATAGTACTACGTAACGGAGAAGAGATATTTTTTGTCTCTCCCAAGTCAATGTTTGAATTTTACTTACAACCGGGAAAATGGCCGGAGTTTAACATAAGAAGTGAAGAAGATTTTAAAGATATCTATGTGACAGATTATGCGACAGCAAAAGCTGTAAAAGCAAAAGGGGCTTTTTTTGTCTATGGCAGCAATGTTACTTCTCCGGCAGGAGATGATTTGGTCCCATTTGATTCATACAAGGCTGCCGAGGAATTTTCGCAAAAGTATAAGGGGAAAAGAATTCTTGGTTTTAGAGAGATAAGTCGCGGACTTATTAACTGGCTCAATGACAGCTTATAGGAGAAAATTATGAAAAAACCAACACCAAAAGATGAAGAGATAGTACTTGATCCCAAGCGTTATATCGTCAGTGAAACAGATGAAAAAGGCAGAATCACCTTTGCAAATGACTATTTTCAAGAGGTCTCGGGCTATACACAAGAAGAACTTATAGGTCAGCCTCACTCCATAGTTCGCCATCCAGATATGCCAAAGGTGGTATTTAAACTACTTTGGGAGACGATAAAATCGGGGAAAAATATCAATGCTGTGGTGAAAAATCTGGCAAAAGATGGACGTTACTACTGGATATTTACAGAGTTTGAGATACGAAAAGACACTGATACCGGAGAGATCATCGGCTATCATGCCTCACGCAAGAAGATATCTCGGCATGTTATAGAAGTTATTGCGGATTTGTATAAAAAACTGCTAGAGATAGAGAAAAAAGAGGGTGTGGAAGCGAGTGAGAAGTATCTCGTTTCGTTCTTAAAAGAAAAAGGCGACGATATAGAGTTTAGTAATATTATGGAAGAGATTCATAAATTTTACTAAAATGTAGAGGGAGCAGATGGTGAAAGTACTTTTTTTACTCTCTTGCCTGCTCTTTTTTTTATATGCAAATCCTCTCCAAGATGCCATTGACAAAGCAGCTCCTTATGCAATAATTAAACTACACAAAGGTATGTATGAAGGTGGTATAAAAATTAACAAACCTCTAAGTATCGTTGGTATGGAAGATGATGTTGTTATTGACAATAAGGGCAAAGGGAGTGTTATAACAATCACAAGCTCTGATGTAACACTTAAAAATCTCCATATTCAAGGCAGTGGTTCTCATAGCTATACCATAGATGCTGCAATTGCAATGAAAGAGGTGAAGCGGTGTAAGATTCTCTCTTGTACAATAGAGAATGTTCTGTATGGTATCGATATGTATATGGTAAGTGACTCACGCATTGAAAAAAACACAATTAGCTCTAATGGCAATGATATTGGTATGCGTGGTGATGGTTTAAAACTCTATTATAGTCACAATAATGTCTTTGCGGATAATCTTATAAAAAATGTAAGAGATGTAACACTTCACTACTCAAACAACAACCTCTTTGAACGCAATCGTTTTTATGAGAACCGCTTTGCAACACATATTGCATTAAGTCATGATAATATCTTGCGTGAGAATGAATACCGCTACAACTCTGTATCTGTTATGCTTATGGGAGTAAAAGATACACAGTTTGTTGCAAATACCATTCACAGCTCCAAAGGAGCAGCTGGTATTGGAGTAATGATAGGTGCAGTGATGAACTTACGCTTTGAGTCAAACAGTGTTCGCTACAATGCAAAAGCGCTCTATATTGACGGCAAAGAGAAAGAAGCGGGTATAAAGCGCTATATTCTAAAAAATGAAATAGCCTATAATGCCGAAGCATTTCACTTTCATGCCACTATCAAAGATAATCAGATTCTTTATAACAATATCTTTGGAAATATTGAAGATGTAGTCAAGGATGTAGCAGGTGGTTTTGGATCATCAAATGAAGTGGCATATAACTACTGGGATAGATACAGTGGTTTTGACAGAGATAAAGATGGGATAGGTGATAGACCCTATGAAGTGTATCAGTATGTCGATAAACTATGGCATTACAACAAAAGCGTAAAATTCTTTTATGCAAGTCCTCTTATGAGCCTTTTGGACTTTTTACTGCAGTTGGCACCTTTTATCGAGCCAACGCTTATAATGCGTGATGCCAAGCCACGCATTGAGCCTAACGACCTAGCTTTTTAACTCTTTTTACGACTTCATCATAGTCAATGATCTCTTGGCCCTCTTTTATCTGTTCTTTTGATTTGTGAGCAGAAAAGCCATAGGCCATAGGTGTGATGTTTTCGGTGTCATAGTAGGCTGTTCTTGCATCTATCCACTCACCGGTATCTACATCGGTAATCCATATAACGGCTTGATCTTTCCAGGGAATATTCTCCTCTTCAAACCATAAAACCATACAGCCTATATCATCAAATTTGTAACTTTTTTTTGTTTTTGGATTGATAACCTGTGTTGTATTGTGTCTGTCACTGACCACCATGGCACAGCGTGCACACATATCACGATCATAGTGGATGGAGCGGGCATTGAAACCTTTGTCTTCTTCACACCCACTAAAACTGACAAGAGTAAATAAGAGTCCTACAAGTAAGAGGAAGTGCTTCATAATCAAATCTTTTTTTTTGTATTTTATCTGATTATGAAGCCTTGTTTAATGATATAAATCAATAAATGTGTTTTTTAATGAGCCAAAGAAAACTATTTTAAGATTTTTGCTTTGAGCTCATCTTCACTTAGTTTTTCACTTGCATACTTGATAACAACAACTTTTTCAGTCTCGTTGATAAACCACTCTGCAATATGTTCACTCTCTAAGTTGTTTAGTTTGTCGAAGTCTACTTCATCTTCAGGAATCACAAGGTGAGAGTAACGTAGTGGATTTTTCATCTTCACTGCTGTATAGATAAGCCATAAAAGCCCAATAGCACCAATAGTAAGCCCAAGAGTCTCGCGTGAGCTAATGTTAAGAAAAAGACCTGCAAATGTACCACCGATAAATGTGAAGAAGTATGCTGCAGAGTTCGCGATACCAAGTGCTGCACCTTTTTGGTGTACTTTTGCAAACTTACTTATCATCGACTGAACAAGTGGCTCCATCATGTTAAATGCAATAAAGAAGAAGATCACCGCAGTAATGAAGACTGCACTTGAGTGCGTGAGCCCCATCATAACAAATGAGGCAGTAAAAAGTACTATTGAGAGCATAAAGATCTGTTTAGGGATGTTTTTCTTCTCTCCAAATACAGCTGCAGGTCCCATAGCGATAAGTCCTGCTACCATAGCCGGTGCATAGACCATCCAAAGCTCACTCTTTTGCCAACCAAAACCATATTCAGGTTGTGTCAAAAATACAGGAATAATAACAAAAGCAGCTGTCATAAGCCCTTTTTGCATCGCATTGATGATAATCATTCCTAACAGATTCGGATCTTTTAAGATATCTGCTGTACTTGTCTTACCGTGGTAGATATGTTTGATCTTTGGAGGGGTTGGTACCTTTGTAAAAAGAATAATGATAGCTACAAGTGCTAAAATCGCAGTGATAACAAAGATAGTGCTGATACCATAGTGAGATGCGATAACAGGCCCAAGAGCCATAGCAATAGCGAAGCTCATAGCGATAAAGCCACCCATGATAGCCATTGCATGACCACGAGTCTTCTCTTCAACAAGGTCTGCAATCATAGCTGTAACAACAGAACCAATGGCACCTGCACCCTGTAAGAAACGACCAAACATAAGTGTATAGATGTCTGTAGAGTAGGCACAGACAAGGGAACCGACCAAAAAGATTAAAAGACCAAAAAGAATTGTCGGTTTACGTCCAATCTTGTCACTCATACTCCCAAATGGCACTTGAAAGATAGCCTGCGTGAGCGCATAACCACCAACGATAACACCTACTAAAAAAGGTGTAGCACCCTCAAGATCTAGTGCATAGACCGAGAGAACTGGAAGAACCAAAAAGAGTCCCAAAAATCTCAAAAAGAGAATTAATGAAAGGGGAAATACCTTTTTAAACATTATAAAGCCTTTATCTATAGTATAATTTTGAAATTATAGAGCAACTATTATTTATAATTGATTTGCAAACAATAAAATAGAAAAATTCAAAGAATGTTTAAGGATGTGTAGTGAAAAAACTTGTACTAGCTACGTCAAACAAGGGAAAAGTAAGAGAGATCAAAGAGCTCTGTAAAGCATATGAAGTCATACCTTACAGTGAGCTGATTGAAGAGTTTGAGATAGTAGAAGATGGCGATACCTTTAAAGAGAATGCTCTTATAAAAGCGCGCGCTGTCTATGAGGCTCTGGGTGATGAAGATGCCGTTGTGCTTGCTGATGACAGCGGTATAAGTGTAGATGTACTTGATGGTGCACCCGGGATTTACAGTGCACGCTATGCTGGAGCGGATGCCAATGATAAAGATAATCTCTATAAGCTTATCGATGCCATAAAAGAAAAAGGTGCACAGAGTTCGCCTGCACACTACACCGCGGCTATTGCCATTGTGACAAAAGGCAAAGAGAGAGTTGTTCATGGTTGGATGTATGGAACAGCACTGACAGAGGCACGTGGTGATGGTGGTTTTGGGTATGATCCGATGTTTATTCCAGAAGGGTTTGACAAGACTCTGGGTGAGCTGGATGAGGAGATCAAAAAAGAGCTCTCTCACCGTTCAAAAGCGCTTACTTTAGCTTCGAAAATTTTAAAAGTATTATAAAAATTTACGGCTGAGTTCGTAAAGATTTTTTTCCAATTTATCTAAAACTAAATGTAGGTGGGCGTTATATCTGCGAAGTAGTTGCATGATATCTCCTTTAACATTTATACAAGGAGTATCAAGCAACTACTGTGCCAAGTAGTGAACTTTTAGTGAAAGAGTATCAGAAGCAGGATTCCAAAAAGGATTCTATAGATACCAAAAGCGACAAAAGTAAACTTCTCTAAAAATTTCAAAAAGAGCTTTATCGTTATAAATGCAACAATAAACGAGACGATAAAACCAACACCAAGATTAAGCAGATTTGCACCGGAGAACTCATTATAATGTTTGAGTAGATCATAAGCAGTAACAGCACTCATAACAGGAAAAGCAAGCAGGAATGAAAACTCTGCACTCGCCTTGCGTGAGAGTCCGACCAAAAGTGCGCCTATGATGCTAGAACCCGCACGTGAAGTCCCCGGAACCAGAGCGAAAACCTGCGCTACACCAATAAGCAGTGCTTGTTTGTAGGAGACCTGTTCTACATCATCAATAAGCTTCTCTTCATTGGGAATATAGAACTTCTCAACGATTAAAAAGACAATCCCGCCAATAATAAACATTATAGCAACAACATTGATGCTAAAGAGTTCTTTGATCTGATGAGAAAATAAAAACCCAACCGTCCCGATGGGAATAAAGGCCAAAATAAGCTTGCTCCAAAGCTCAATCTTTTTGGGAGTGAACTTCTCTTTGTAGTTTAGAACCACTGCCAAGATGGCAGCAAACTGAATGATGACCTCATAGGCTTTTGTTACACTTGTCTGATCTATTCCCAAAAATTCTGAAGCGACAATTAAGTGGCCGGTAGAAGATATGGGTAAAAACTCGGTAAAACCTTCGATAATTCCTAAAATCACTGAATCAAAAAGTGTCATTTTTTGCCTTAAATCTAAATTTTAAACATATTTCGATATAATACGAGGTTTTTTTAAAATTAAACATTAAATAGGAAACTCAATGTTACTTTTTACTCCCGGACCGACTCCAGTTCCACAAAATGTTAGAAATGCTATGGCTGCAGAGACAATGCACCACCGTACACCAGAATTTGAAGCTATCTTTGAAAAGACGCGTAAGCATCTTTTTAAACTTTTCAATACTGATGAAGTGGTAATGATCGCTTCAAGTGGTACAGGTGCTATGGAAGCTGCTGTGATTAACCTCTGTCACAATACACTCTTAAATGTAAACTCTGGAAAGTTTGGTGAGCGCTTTGGAAAGATCGCCAAAGCTCACGGACTTGGTTCTGTTGAGATAAAAAATGAATGGGATACACCAGTAAGTGTTGAAGCTGTTGTAGAGGCTGTAAAAGCAAACAGTGACATCGATGCTATCGCTGTTCAGATCTCTGAGAGTGCAGGTGGGCTGCGTCACCCTGTTGAAGAGATTGCAAAAGCCGTCAAAGCAATCAATCCTGATATTATGATTATTGCAGACGGTATTACTGCTGTTGGTGTTGAGCCTATTGATGTTACAAACATTGATGCACTTATTGCCGGAAGTCAAAAAGCACTTATGCTTCCTCCTGGACTTGCAATTATAGGACTTAGCAACGCTGCGATTGCAAAAATCGGTGAAGGGAAAGGGTACTACCTTAACCTTGCATCTGAAGTTAAAAAACAGCGCCAAAACACAACAGCATATACGGCGGCAACCACACTTGTTATCGGTCTTTTAGAGATTTTAGAAACTATTGAAGCAAATGGTGGACTCGATACGCTCTATGTAAAGACAGCAACACGTGCAAAAGCAGTAAGAAGCGCACTCGAAGCACTTGGTCTGCACTCTTATCCAAAATCACCTGCAAAATCGATGACAACCATTGATGATGAAAATGCAAGTGAGATCAGAAAGATTTTAAAAGAGGAGTATGGTGTCAATGTCGCTGGCGGGCAAGACCATCTTAAAGGGAAAATCTTTAGAATTAATCAGATGGGACTTATACAAGAGTATGAGATGGCATGGGTAGTCAATGCCGTTGAGCTGGCTCTTGCAAAACTTGGTCGTCGTCCATACGACGGGACTGCGAACAGAGTCTTTAATGAAGTAACTTTTGAGATGAGCAGATAATGATATTAGAACATGAAATTCCAAACGGCTCAAAGCTCTATTTTGGTAAGAGTGCAAAACTCAAGCGCCACATAGAGCAGGTTGCGAGTGAGATTTTGGATGCAAATGGGTATGAAGAGATTGTAACACCGATTTTCTCTTACCACCAGCACAAATCAATCGCAGATGAGCGTGAGCTTATTCGCTTAAATGATGAAAAAAACAATCCACTCTCACTCAGAGCGGACTCTACCATAGATGTTGTGCGCATCATAGAGAAGCGTCTTGGGCGTAATACATCGCAGAAGAAGTGGTTTTACATCCAGCCGGTATTTAGCTATCCGACAACGGAGCAGTATCAGGTAGGTGTTGAGTATATGGATGAGAGCAATCTCTCTTCTGTTATGCGTCATGCAGTGGAGATCTTTGACAAGCTTGAACTTGCTCCTCTTATGCAGATCTCAAATATGCGCATACCGCAACTGCTTGTGAGTATGTTTGATGAGCTCTCTATCGAGGACTTTAGACATATCAATATTGACAAGTTTATAAAACTAGATGTTGAGTGGTTGACAAAGCTTGTCTATTTGCAGCACTTAAGTGATGTGGATGAAGTCATAAAGATAGCTCCAAAAGCCATAGCCGAGGAGCTGCGTAAGATGCAGGCACTCTGCAGTGACATGGAGTGTAAAAATGTAGTACTTGCACCGATGTACTATGCAAAGATGCTCTACTATGATGAGCTCTATTTTCGCTGTATTGTAGAGAATGAAGTCTATGCGCGTGGTGGTAGATATAAAAATGGCGAGCTGACATCAGTCGGATTTGCAATATATACAGATGCTTTATGTGAAGCACTAGAAGAAGGAAAATAAGATGAGTAGAAACCAAGCAGATGTAATTGTTGGAATTCAGTGGGGTGATGAAGGTAAAGGTAAGATAGTTGACAAGCTTGCTTTAGAGTATGACATGGTATGTCGCAGCCAGGGTGGTCACAATGCAGGACACACTATCTGGGTTGATGGTGTGAAGTATGCACTGCACCTTATCCCTTCTGGTGTACTTAATCCTAAAGCTATCAATGTTATAGGAAATGGTGTTGTTTTATCTCCTTCATCTATCATTAAAGAGATGGAGCAGTTTGAAGGTTTAGAAGGGCGTTTGTATATCTCTGACAAGGCACACTTAAATCTCTCGTACCACGCTGCAATAGATCAGGCAAAAGAGCGTCTCAAAGGCGATAAAGCAATCGGTACAACAGGGAAAGGAATCGGACCTGCATACTCAGATAAGATTAATCGTATCGGACATCGTGTAGGTGAGCTTTTAGACCCAGAGAAGTTGTGTCAGACAATCTTAGACTACTTTGAGCAGAACAAACCTATCTTTGATGTTATGGACCTTCATGCTCCTAAAAAAGAGGATCTTTTAGCAGAACTTAATGAGTATAAAGAGAAACTTGCTCCTTTTATAACAGATACAACGCAGATGGTATGGCGAGCACTCGACTCTGAAGGTAAACGCGTACTTTTAGAGGGTGCTCAGGGTACTATGCTTGACATCGACCATGGAACATATCCATATGTTACTTCATCTTCAACAGTAAGTGCAGGGGCTTGTACAGGTCTTGGACTTAACCCTAAAGATATCGGAAAAGTGACAGGAATCGTAAAAGCATACTGTACGCGTGTTGGTAACGGACCATTCCCATCAGAAGATCTTGGTGAAGATGGCAAGCGTCTTGGTGAGCAGGGGCATGAGTTTGGAACAACAACAGGTCGTGCGCGTCGCTGTGGTTGGTTTGATGCTGTAGCTACTCGCTATGCAAGCCGCCTAAACGGTTGTGATGAGTTAGCACTTATGAAGCTTGATGTACTTGATGGCTTTGAAGAGGTAAAAGTGTGTGTTGCCTATGAGTACAATGGCAAAGAGATCGACTATGTACCGGTTGATTTAGAGAATGTAAAACCGATTTACAAAACTTTTAAAGGTTGGGACAAGTCAGTTGGTGTGAGAAAATTTGAAGATTTACCACAAACTGCCCAAGAGTATGTTAAACTTATCGAAGAGATTAGCCAGACAAAAGTCGGTATTATCTCTACTTCACCTGAGAGAGATGATACAATCATCCTCTAGGTTTTAAAAGGAAGCTCTTATGAAGACACGCTTTAGCTCTTTGGTTGCTATCAAAAAAGATGCGATGCAAAAGCGTGAGAGAGAGCTTCAACAAGCCCTGCAAAATCATGAACGTGCCAAAGAGGCACTTCACAAATCTCTAAAAGAACTTCAAAATATAGAACAGCCAAACAGCGGGTCTATATCACAACTTCTTGCAAACAGAACACTTTTGAGTCGTCAGCGTGCAATTATCCAGCATAATGAAGAGTGGCTCGAATTTACTAAAAATGAAGTGCAAAAAGTAAAAGAGACGCTTAAAGAAGCGATGATTGAATATGAAAAGTTTAAGTATTTAGAGCTTCAAGAGATTGAAAAAGTACTCAAAGCACAAAAACAAGCAGAAGTAAAACGTCTCGATGAAATAGCATTGATGACTTTTGGCAAAAAAGAGACAAAAAGGAAAGCATCATAATGAAATATCTTTTTCTTTTAATAGTAAGTGCCAATGCTCTTTTCGCATTACAGACCAGTGATAAACTTTTTGAGTGTACTGAAATCTTTAAAGAGCGTAAAAGTGAACTGCTTGTTGAGTTAGAACGCATAGATGAACAAAAACAGGCACTACAAGCTTTAAAAACAGCGACAGAAGAACTTTTGAAACAAAAAGAACAAAAGCTTGCCACAAAAGAGGATATGCTTACACGTAAAGAACAAGAGCTTACGCAAAAAGAGCAAAATATCAAAGCAATGCTTGAAGCAAACAAAAAAGTATTAGCAGAGCTCAAAAGTATAAAAATGAGTAAGATAGCACAGACTTTTGCAAAGATGAAAGCAGGTGCAGCAGCGGCAGTTCTTTCTGGTATGGATACCAAAGAAGCAGCAGCTATCTTGCAGTCATTGAAGCCAAAAGTAGTCGGTAAAATATTGACAAAAATGGACCCAAAAAAAGCTTCAGATTTAACATTACTTCTTACAAAATAAATCTTCTAATAAGACTTTTACCTAAGTTATAGTAAAATATCCAAATTTAACTCATAAACAGGTGTCGCTATCATGAAAGTATCATTAAAAACTATTCCTCATATCTCAAATAAAATCGCCGTAGACTTAGCAAAAAGTGGTGTTGTAAAAATGACACAAGGGCTTGACCGTGTTGCAGCAGAAGCACAAAAAGTTCTCGAAGAGAGTGTCAAAAAAGAGATGGCTCTTGAAGAGAAGGTAAATGAATACCTTGAAGAGAATGAGGAAGAGATAGAGTTTATGCTAGCAGATGAGCGTCAACTCTTTTTCATGATAAAGAAAAAACTGGCACCTCAGTTTGATGTGATACTTGATTATGAAGAGCGTTTTTCAGATCTTGCACATAAGATTTTAGATGAGCTTTATGAAGAGGATTTGATTCATTTTGAGGTAAATGAAAATCGTGTAAAAAATATTATTTACAATGCGATTACATCATTTATCGCTGACTCTTCAGAGATTGAAGATGCTGTTATGACAAAGATTCGCTCATATAAGAGAAAATTTATACCAGGTACTGATGAGTTTGAGATCTTATATGAAAAGCTCTACCGTGAAGAGATGAGTAAAAGAGGAATGGAGTAGATTATGAAAGAGATAAAAAAAGCGTGGATATACCTAGAAAACGGTACTTTTATTGAAGCTGCAAGTTTTGGAGCAGATAAAACTGAAGTAGGTGAGATTGTATTTAATACATCTATGACAGGATACCAGGAGATAATGAGTGATCCTTCATATGCCGGTCAGTTTGTAACTTTTACAATGCCTGAGATTGGTAATGTCGGTGTAAATGATCAAGATATGGAATCACTTGCCGCTCACGCAAAGGGTATGATAGTAAGAGAGTATCAAGAACGTTACTCAAACTTCCGTGCGGAAGCATCACTTGCAGAGTTTTTGAAAAAATATGATGTTATGGGTTTATGCAATGTTGATACACGCTTTTTGACAAAGATGCTTCGTACTGAAGGTGCGATGATGATGATTGCTTCAACTGAAATCAGTGATAAAGATGAACTCAAAAAAATATTACAAAATTCTCCACGTATTGAAGATGTAAATTATATTGAGCAAGTGAGTACAAAAGAGCCATATAAGCATACTTCCAGTACTTACAATTACAGAGCATTTTCATATGATGAACCACCAAAAGCAGAAGCAAAAATTGTAGCGATTGACTTTGGTGTAAAGCGCAATATCTTAAATGAGCTTGTCTCTGCGGGTATTGAAGTTGAAGTTATTCCAAATGATTTTAAAGCACAAGAATTAATAGCAAAATATGAAGCAAAAGAGATTGACGGTGTATTTTTGTCAAACGGTCCAGGGGACCCTCTTGTACTTAAAAAAGCACAAGAGGAGATCAAAAAACTGATCGCTGCAAAGGTACCGATGTTTGGTATCTGCCTAGGGCATCAACTGCTTTCAATCTCTCACGGATATGATACATTCAAACTAAAATTTGGTCATCATGGTGGAAACCATCCTGTTAAAAATGAAAAAACCGGTTTTGTAGAGATAACAGCACAAAATCATAACTATAATGTACCGGATAATATTACAGAGATAGCGGAGGTAACACATACAAACCTTTTTGATAATACAATCGAAGGTTTGAAGTATAAAGATGAACCGATATTTTCTGTTCAACATCACCCTGAAGCTTCTCCGGGTCCAAAAGAAAGCCGCTATATTTTCTCAGAGTTTTTAACTCTTTTAAAGAACAGATAAGTAGCACGTAGTGTGTTACTTATGAAAAAGTAATATCTTTCATAACTTAAATATATATAAATTTCCAAAAGTAAACATAAAGCTTATAAATCCACAAATTCTCTCTTTAATTAAGATTATTTAAACAATTACAGTGCTAATATTCAAGTGTTGATTAGTTTAATAAGTGTATTTTGCACTTAGTAAACTTATTGCTTTGAATCTTAAGGAGGCTATATATGGAGAATCGTCCATTAGAGTACGACTATACGGTTGCAAAGATGTTCATGCTGACAACTATTATATTAGGAATTGTTGGTATGGCTATCGGTGTATTTATTGCATTTGAGCTTGCTTTCCCAGGACTAAATACAGTTTTTGGTGAAGGTTTGGCTGAATACACAAACTTTAGTCGTCTTCGTCCACTGCATACTGATGCAGTTGCGTTTGGTTTTACTGTAAGTGGTATTTTTGCTACTTGGTTTTATGTTGGTCAAAGGGTACTAAAAGTATCTATGGCTGAATCTAAATTTTTGATGTTTATCGGAAAGTTACAATTTTGGTTGTATGTAATTGGTGTAGCAGCGGTTGTTGTTTCACTGTTTATGGGTTATACAACTTCAAAAGAGTATGCTGAATTTGAATGGCCAATTGATATTGCTATCGTAGTGGTATGGGTACTTTGGGGTGTTTCAATTTTCGGTCTGATCGGTATTCGTCGTGAGAAGTCATTATACATCTCAGTTTGGTACTATATTGCTACATTCTTAGGTGTGGCTATGCTTTATCTGTTTAACAACATGGAAGTTCCAACTATGCTTGCAACATCTCCAGCAGGTGAGGGTGCAATTGGTGACTGGATGCATTCAGTGTCTATGTATGCAGGTACAAATGATGCACTAGTACAATGGTGGTATGGACACAATGCGGTTGCATTCGTATTTACTGTGCCTATTATTGCAATGATTTACTACTTCTTACCAAAAGAGTCTGGTCAAGCTATTTATTCTTATAAATTGTCTTTACTATCATTCTGGGGTCTAATGTTTGTTTATCTTTGGGCTGGTGGTCACCACCTTCTTTTCTCAACTGTTCCTGACTGGATGCAGACTATGGGTTCTATCTTCTCAGTAATCCTAATCTTGCCATCTTGGGGTTCAGCGATCAATATGCTTCTTACAATGAAGGGTGAGTGGCAACAAGTTGCAGCTTCTCCATTAATTAAGTTTATGGTACTTGCTTCTACTTTCTATATGTTCTCAACATTAGAAGGTCCAATTCAAGCTATCAAATCTGTTAATGCTATTGCTCACTTTACTGACTGGATTGTTGGTCACGTACATGATGGTACTCTTGGTTGGGTTGGATTCATGATTATTGCTGCACTTTATCATATGGCTCCACGTGTATTTAAACGTGAGTTATACTCTAAGAGTTTAATGGCTGCACAATTCTGGATTCAAACACTTGGTATCGTTTTATACTTTACTTCAATGTGGATTGCAGGTATTACTCAAGGTATGATGTGGCGTGCACATGATGAATTTGGTAACTTGGCTTACTCATTCATTGATACTGTTGATGTACTTCACCCATACTATGCTCTTCGTGGTACAGGTGGATTGTTATATCTAGCAGGTTTCTTTATTTTCGCTTATAATATTTACAAAACATGGACTTCAAATAAAGAAGTTGATGCAGAGCGTCTAAATGCTTCGCCTATGGGCGCATAAGAAAGGGAGGAATATAATATGTTTCATTGGTTAGAGAAAAATCCGTTTCTTTTTGCGGTAGGTGTGTTTATAGTTATTGCTTTTGCAGGTTTGATCGAAATCGTTCCAAACTTTGCTGAAGCATCTCGTCCGGTAATTGGTACTAAACCTTACTCAACATTAGAGTTGGCAGGTCGCCAAGTTTACATTAAAAACAGTTGTAATGCATGTCACTCACAACTTATTCGTCCATTTAAATCAGAGACTGACCGTTATGGTCACTACTCTTTAAGTGGTGAATATGCGTATGATAGACCATTCCTTTGGGGTTCTAAAAGAACTGGTCCGGATTTACACCGTGTAGGTAACTACAGAACAACAGAATGGCATGAAAACCACATGAAAGATCCTAAATCAATTGTTCCAACAACAATTATGCCGGGTTATCCATGGATGTTTACTACAAATGCTGATATTGACACTGCATATGCAGAACAGTTAACTGTTGCACAATTCTTTGGTGTACCATATAACAAACCTGTTCCTATGAAAGACGGATCAACAACAGTTGTTAAAATGGGTAAATCAATTAAAGAAGCACGTGAATTGGCTTTAGAAGAAGCTAAAAAAGTTGCTGCTGATATGAAAGACCAAGATGTTAAAGATGCAGTTGCACGTGGAGAAATTCCAGAAATCGTTGCTTTAATTGCATACTTAAACAGTCTTAAATAGTAAAGGTATGATGTAGTGGATCTTAATGAATTTGCGGCGTATGGTTACTTCTTTTTGGTAGTATTTTTAGTTGTAGGATTATACTCCTACATCTATCACCTCTACAAAAACAGAAAAGATGCGACAGGTGTAGATTATGAACACTACAGTAATATGGCATTACACGATGATATAGATTCTACTCCGGTAAAACCTGTATCTCATGAAAAAGAAAATTAGGAGAGATATATGAACAAGCTTTATGTTTGGGGAATTATCATTACAGCTGCTATGCTTGGTGCGACTTACGTTACAGTTGGTTACCAAAAGGGTGGTTTAAATGGTGATATCGTTAATATGCTTGCGATTGCAGGTGCAGTTGCCCTTGTAATTATTACAGTATTTGTTGTAATCAAGTATGTTCGTCAAATGCAAACTGACACTGCTACAGGTGAGTTGGCTGACGAGTCATGGGACAATATTGGTGAATACAAAAACCCGGTACCAATGGGTTGGGCTATTATGTTTTTAGGTACTATGATTTGGGGTATGTGGTATTTTACTGTAGGTTATCCAGTAAATGCTTATTCTCAAATTGGTGAGTACAATGAAGAAGTCGCAGAGAAAAATGCTCAGTTTGAGAAAAAATATGCAAATATCAAGGGTGAAGAACTCGTAAATATGGGTGAGTCTGTTTACCTTGTTGAATGTGTTGCATGTCATGGTCTTAATGCTGACGGTAACAATGAAATTGATGCAGCAGATCTTAACAAAAGAATTTCTGCAAAAAGTGTAAAACATGTTATTGAACATGGATCAAACAACAATTTACTTTACCAAGGTTCTATGATGCCAGATCGTAACGGTCTGTTAAATATGGCTACTGGTCAAGTAATCACAGATAAAGAGATTGATGCTGTTTCTCAGTATGTAGCTGACGGTCTTCAAAATCAAAACAGTGAAGGTGCACAGGTATTTGCTAATGTATGTGCTTCTTGTCACGGTGCTGACGGTAAAGGAATTGAACAAGTTGCTCCAAATATTGCAACATGGGATGAAAAACTTATCGTTAATGTTCTAGATTATGGTAAAAAAGGTGCTATCGGTACAATGCCAGTTATGGACAGACTTAATGCTAAACAAAAAGAAGCTGTTGCAGTATATGTAATGAGCTTGAATAAAGGAGAGTAGCATGAATGAAAGTAGAAGTGTTTGGGCTCTTAACGGTTTAACTGGTGGTCTTATTGCTACTGGACTTTTATTGGCAATACTGGCATTCTTATCAGTTAATGCTATGAGTGTACAAAAAGCGAACTCAGAAAACTATTATAAAATAGTTGATGAAAAATCAATCAAAATGATTAGCACTGATAATGCTAAGCATGTTGTTGATGTAAAATAAGGAGTATTGAGATGGAAAAAATTATTTCTTGGGGCCTTGTTATTATGGCTGCATATACTCTATGGGCAGTAGTTACGCCTAACCACCTTTTTGTTGGTTAAGGAATTTCATTGAAATTTTTAACTAGAGGGCTTTATGCCCTCACCTTCATTTTGTTTTTTCACACACAATTACATGCCGAATATTTATATAAAGATGAGATTATTCATAATCCTAAGTTTAAACAAGATATTGAAACATTAGGAGAGGACTTATATCAAAAGACAGGTATTAAATTAAAGTTAATAATGTTAAAAGAGTTACCTGCAGGTGTAAGTATGGTAGAGTATGAAAAATCTATACTTAAAGACAGCTCTGTTCCAACTATTTTATTGACATTTTCTGAAATGGATAAAGCAGTTGATATAGAAGTAAATGATAAATCTTTATATAAGTATTTTGATAAAGCAGCAGTTTTAAGTCCTGTAACATCGAATGTACAAGCTTTTATGCTAGCTGTTAGTTGCGCTAGAAACTGGGATGACTTTAAAAAGATAATGTCTCATACCGGTGGTTCAATATTACCATTACTTGGTGTGAAATCAAAAAAGATGACAAGTGCGACAAAATATTCAGCTGCTATGTTTAACGGCTATTTAGATATAGCACAACAGATAGCAAAATCTAAGAATATAGAGCTTGGTGATGGCTTTGATAATGCAACTAATCAAGAGACACTTTTTTATATTAAGTTGTTTTTCTATGGTTTTATTTTATATGCTATTATTATGTTTATTAGAAGAGAAATTTATAAAAGAAGGCATAAAGATGAAACTTTTAGAAAGTGGTAAACTCTGGCCATATGGCGTAGGGATTGCAATTACGCTGGTTTTTGGATTTTGTGTAGCAACAGTAATTGTTACAAGTAAGGCAAATATTCAGCCTAGTGATG
The DNA here is from genome assembly GCA_027063745.1 of Sulfurimonas sp. Lineage (GTDB taxonomy): Bacteria > Campylobacterota > Campylobacteria > Campylobacterales > Sulfurimonadaceae > Sulfurimonas. The sequence continues at coordinate 1,353 of JAMORG010000046.1, read as the reverse complement.
ACTACATGGTTAAATACCAAGAGGCTGATGCAAAAGCAAATGAGTATATCAAAGCAAAAATCGCTTTTGATAAAAAGTATGACCTTGCTTATACAACAAAAACTATCTCAGGTGAGGCGCCTGTAGTTGAGTATAGACTCAAAGATAAAGCGGGTAACCCAATCAACAGCGCTGAAATAATTGTACAAATTTCTAGACCTGAGACAAGCAAGCTTGATCAAAAACTGCAAAACCCAGAAGTAAGAGACGGCGTTTATCGTTTTAAAGATGCAAAGTTTCCAAAAGAGGGTGTTTACAACATCATTGCAAAAGTTAAAGTCGGTGAAGATTATAAATTTTACAATATAAAAGCTGATACACGTAATGATCGTGCTTATGAATTTTAGACTATGGATGAAGAGACAATAGTTCTTCCATCCGCGCGTGCTATCAGGCATGCGCAACTCCACACAGAAACAGACACTCTTTTTCTTCCAAACTACCTTACGATGCATGAGTTTATCTCAAAACTTGCTTTTGTTCCTGAGTTTAGCTCCCTAGATGAAGATACGCGTACCCTTTTACTCCTTGAAGCAGCAGACTTTAAAAACTTTGAGAAGCTGCAAATTGAGCGAAACTTCTTTACTTTTGTAAAAAACTCCTCCTATATTTTTAAATTTTTTGAAGAGCTTGCAGCGGAGATGACAGAAGTAGAGAGTTTACTTGATGCGGATTTGTACGGTGAGTATGAAGAACACATTAGCATACTTATAGAGCTCTACAACAGATACGAAGCAATATGTTGTGAGCGCAAACTCTTAGACCCCATCTTTTTACCAAGACTCTACACTTTCAATGAAGCCTTTGCCAAGTCACACAAACGCGTATGCATCGACGTAGCAGGGTATCTGACAAATTTTGAGTTAAAACTCTTAGAGGAGGCTACACAATATTGTGAAGTTATTTTAGAGTTTACTAGTTCTGCATTTAACACAAAGATGCAAGAAAAACTCCAAGCTTTAGGTTTTGAGATTGAAGGAGAGTATCGTTACCGACTCTCTCTTAATGAGAAAAAGATTCTCTCAAAAGAGCCCTACAAAAGTGCAGGCAGAGTGAGTTGTGAAGCTTTTTCTGAAGAGCTTCTAGAGGTAGCTTTTGTAAAGCAGAAGATCTATGAGTTTATACAAAAAGGATATGATGCAGAGAAAATAGCAGTTGTCCTGCCAAATGAGTCTGCTGCTGTAATGCTTCAGCTCTTTGATACAAAATCAAACTTGAATTTTGCAATGGGAGAGAGCTATAAAGAGAGTGAAATCTATAAAACGATTATGGCTACTTTGGAGTTCTTAGATGACAAGACAGCACAAAACAGTG
>JAMORG010000045.1 GCA_027063745.1 Sulfurimonas sp. | reverse complement strand
ATCCATGCAAAACGCTTCTGCGCTGCACCAACATACTCAGGTTTCTGATTTTGCACAAAAAAACGCCCCAAGAGCAGGCTTGGCGCATAACGTGGTTGAATCACACGAATGGTAAAATCTATGGCGAAAAAAGTTACAAAATACTTAGAGAAGACAGCAGTTCCAAGCATAACACCATTTACAAGCCCTAAAAATGCCCCTACAAACAAAATAGCAGCAGCTGCACGTGCTTCACGTTCATTTAAAACCGGTACCTCATACCCAGGAACCCTCTCACCATAAGTAAAAAACTCTTTTAATTTTTCCATTTACTGCTCTTTTCATTTTATAGCGAGATTATACAGCATTTCAATGTTAGAAACAAAATTTTAGCTATAATTGCAAAAAAATTTCACAAAGGGTAAATATGGGATTAGCAATCGGCTTAGTCGGACTTCCAAACGTAGGTAAATCAACAACATTCAATGCACTGACAAAGGCACAAAACGCAGAGGCGGCAAACTACCCGTTTTGTACTATCGAGCCAAACAAGGCAGTTGTTCCTGTACCTGACAAAAGACTTCATGAGCTTGCTAAGATTGTAAACCCTGAGCGTATTCAGTACTCTACACTTGACTTTGTTGATATTGCAGGTCTTGTAAAAGGTGCTTCAAAAGGTGAGGGTCTTGGAAATAAATTCCTCTCAAATATTCGTGAAACAGAAGTAATTTTACAGATCGTTCGTTGTTTTGAAGATGAAAATATTGTACACAATGAAGGAAGTATCGATCCACTTCGTGATGTTGAGATCATTGAAGGTGAGTTGATTTTAGCTGACATTGAGGTTCTCTCAAACAGAATCGAGCGTCTTAAAAAGCAGGCAAAAGCTGACAAGAGTGCAAAAGCTGCACTTGAAGTTGCAGAAGAGCTTTTAGAGTTTTTAGGTGATGGCAATCTTGCTCGTAACTTTGAAAAAGCAGACACCGATGAGTATAAACAACTCAACCGTGAAGTACGCTTTTTGACAGACAAAGAGATCATGTATGGTGCAAATACTGACGAAGATGGTCTTTTAGAAGATAATGAGTATGTAAAAGCACTGCGTGAGCATGCCCAGAAGAACAACTGTGAACTTATCAAGCTCTGTGCAAAAGTAGAAGAGGAGCTCATCGGCCTTGAAGATGATGAAGCCAAAGAGTTTTTAGATGAACTTGGTGTTGAAGAGTCAGGTCTAGAGCAGATTATCCATAAAGGTTTTGACAAACTCGGACTTATGAGCTACTTCACTGCAGGTGTAAAAGAGGTTAGAAGTTGGACAATTCATAAAAACTCAACTGCCCCTCGCGCTGCTGCTGCGATTCACAACGACTTTGAGAAAGGTTTTATCCGTGCGGAGGTTATCGCGTATGAAGATTTTATCAAGTATGGTGGAGAAGCCGGAGCCAAAGAAGCAGGAAAAATGCGTCTTGAAGGAAAAGAGTACATCGTACAAGATGGCGATGTAATGCACTTTAGATTTAATGTTTAGGAATTTCTCCTAAACATCTTTTTTATATATTCAGTTTGGCAATCGTATCGCCAAATTTTACTTTATCTCCTGCTTTTACAAGTATCTCTTTAAACATATCTTGTTCTGAAATAATCACAATCGTTGAACCCATCTCAAAACATCCAAAATCTTCGCCTTTGTCAAGATAAAGATCTTTAAATTCATAAACCTGCTCACCATGAACATCTGCATTTGTCTGTATGCGAGGCTCAAAAGCCACTTTCATCACACCAACATTAAGTGCAGAAACCAGTACCATATAAAAACGTTTACCCTGCATCGTCTCACACTGGATAACAACACGCTCATTCTCTATAAAGAGATTCAAACGCTTTTTGAGTGACGGAAAGTTTACAGGGTAGAATTTTCCCGGAATATGTACTGCTTTGAGTACTTTTAGATTTGTAGGAATGTGGTAACGGTGATAATCTTTAGGAGATAGGTAGAAGTTGATAAAATCACCGTTATGTACCTGTGCTTTTTCCTCCTGTGTGAAGCTTTGCCCTAAAAGTTCATCTGTCTTATAACGCATACCTTTGATTTGAAGAGCATAATCATCTACAAGTTTGCCACATTCAGAGATCAAAGAATCACATGGCGATATAAAATCCTCAGCAGCCAAAGAAAAATGTCTCGGCTCACGCAGATGCCGCGTAAAGAGCGCGTTGAGACTTTTGTAACTGCTTGGAGCATGAAACTCGCTCATATCAAGCCCCATAAGACTCACGTAACTTTGATTGACTATATTTTGAAACCATGAAGGAAACTCTTTGTTTGCGAACTTTCCAAATGTCTGTGATATTGCTGATGTTATATGTTTTTTTTCCATTTTACTCTCTTTCATTAATAAAAATTATTACTTTTAAAGTGTTTGCTACTACTCATTAATTTTTCTTTTGGCTATCTCTTCGATGAGTACTGTTGCGTATGAGCCCTTTGGTAGAGTAAAGTTGAGTTCATACTGCGCTTCTACCTGATTAAAACGCCCCTCGATGTCTGTTGGCCATACCCATGCATAACGACGCGCACCATCTGCGTTTATCTCATCATCATACTCTTTTTCTATTACACGTGCTTCCATGGATGCAATACGTGCTTTTTTACCAGGGAGCAGTCCTGTTGGACTCACACCTCTGTTTTCAAAACGCTCTATATCCTCTTCATCTCCTAAAAATTCAAAAAGCCTTCCATGAGGATAGTGTTCTATCACATCACCATTTATGAGCTTAAATGGATGTTTTTGCTTTTTCATCTTTTTGATTTCATCATTTGGCATATTAAGCAGTGCCTCAAGTTCACTTGCTTCAAAACTACTCACAAGTGAGTTGATCTCTAGTCTGCGTGAGAGCCAAAGATTAAAAAGATGCGACTGATAAGCATTGATAAGGAGCTTTTTCACACGAGGGTTGCGCTCACGCGCCTCCCCTTTTGCAAGTTTTTCACCTAAGATATGGTTATTGCCGTCATTTCCAAAACGCTGATATCCAAAAAAGTTGGGAATACCCTGCTTTTTAATGTTTTTAAGTGCCTGTTCTATCTTTTTTGCACTTGTGGGGTTGACTTTTTTAAGACGAATGTAAAAACGGTTACCCTTTAGATGTCCAATGCGTATCTTGTTGTTATGGTAGGTTTTTGAGATGATCTTTATCTCTTTGTCCTCAAAAGCATCCATCGCCTCTTCATGCTTTCTGTGAAGTGAGATATACTGTTTTGTCATGGCATGCTTGTCTTTTAGCCCTGCATAACCTATCTCTTTGTTCTTTATACCAAGATATCTGGCGATTTTGCCTATCATCTCTGTTGTTGAGAGGTTCTTCTTACGAATGAAGAGTATAAGATGCTCCCCTTCTCCACTGAATTCATAAAGTGGTATCTCTTCTACAACGAAGTCTCTTGGTGATTGTTTAAAGTGAAAATCAATACTTGCGTGAGCAAGCGAATAAAATCTGTCCATATTTTTCCTAATTAATTAAAAGTGATGTGCTTTACATCTGTTTTTGTATCTGTTGCGTGAGGCAGTGCCAAAAATTGTAAGCTTTGTTCTGCTTTGGGCTGCACGACGAAGAATGGCCTTTTTGTCTCGTTTGTCAAATGCTACAAGCATCTCATACTCCTCACCACTGCACCCAATACTCTTAGGTATGAAGTAGTGAAAGTTAATACCTAAACGATTGAGTGAAAGTATTTTATCTAAGTCACTAAAAAGTCCATCTGAAATATCCATACCGGCTCTGAGTTTGCGTGAGGCATTTTTTACAAAATCCTGTCGTAGTTTAATATCTACAAATTTTGATTGTTTGTGAATTTTTCCACCGTTAAATAGTTTTTTCAGCTCTTTGGCACTACCACCAAGTTCACCCGTATATGCGACTAAATACCCCTCTTTTATCCCTTTTCTATAGAGTGGTCTCTTTGAGTGTGAAACAACAGTAACAGTAATATCCAACTTTGTGTTACTTATTGTATCACCTCCAATAATATCACATTTATAATATTTTGCAATATTTTCAAAACCTTTTGCCAGATCTGCCATATCTTTTTTGGACATGCTTTTTGGCATTGCAACACTTAAGAGTACATACTTTGGCTCAGCATTCATAGCAATAGCATCTGATATATTTACAAGCATCGCCTTGCGGGCTACCTGCTCATATGTCATCCACTCTTTTTTAAAATGAACATCTTCAAAAAAAGCATCTTTAGAATATATCTGCCCATTTATCACTGCAGCATCATCTCCAATAGATTTACTGTTAAAAAGTGATATAAAATATTTTTCTAAATTCAATCCAACTTCTTTCTTTTTAAGCTCTTCTTTACTACAGGCGATATAGAATGTATATAATTATATCATTTTTAGGGAAAACTTATGAAATATTCTATGAAAAAAATATTCTCAAGCTTACAATTATATCTTTATCTTATTTTGTTTGTTTCATTGCTTGGAACATTTATGGTGTTTGAACACCAGCTCTCTTTTAAAAAGATAGACAACCTTCGCTATCAAAAAGATATAGTACTTTCACTGACTGACTTAGATATTAGTGATAAGGACTTGGCACTTATTGAATTTAACGGCAAAAGCAATATGCTCTACCAAGAGATAGACAAGCTGAAAACATTTTATAAGTATGATTTTACCGATCGCTTTATACTTGATAATGAAGATGAGTATATGCAAGATATACAAAAACTTTCTAAACTTATTAACACATTTAATCAAATTGCTCAAAAATATTATACAGATCTACATCAGAACAAAGCAGCATCTAAAAGTAAAGAAGAACTACAAAAAGCTTTGCTACAGGTAACTGAGCATATAGACAATATGTTACTTAAAAATATCACATACAATGAAGAGAAATTCAATCTTATTAAAAATGTTGTCATCATCATTTTTATACTTATTCTATTGGCTACTATATATTACAGAAGCGTATTACGTTCACTTTACAATGATATAGAGTCTCTGTTGGAAGTTGAGAAGTCAAGAAAATCACATGAATTTTTTACGCAAGAAGCAGATGCTATCTCTCTTCGTATGAAACGCAAACATGTTGAACACAAAAATCCGGAAATGATCGACCAGATAACAGGTATCAACAACTATAAGGGATTGCTAAATTCCTATGCTCACAAAAAAGACCTAAAAGGCAGTAACTTTACAGCTGTTGCAGTATTGGAGATAGACAACTTTTCAAAATCAAACCGTGCTTTTACACATGATATGATACAGTCTATATTACGAAAGGTTGCCTATACTATATCATTGCACGAGCTGCCTGTAGATATTATTGCAAGAACTGATTACAATCAATTTACCCTTGTCTTTTCTCGCCCATCGAAAGAACAGGCATTTAAGGACATTGAAGCCATTCGTGAGAGTATTGCTGAGTTAAAATTCAATATTCCTGGTAAAGGTTCCACTCAAATAACAGTTACTGGTGGATTTATTATAAAACCAAGCAACACCTCTTTGGAAGAGGCGATAAAAAAAGCAAAAGAGATTCTTATCTATGCCAAAACAATGGGGAAAAACAGAATCTTACAAAACAGAGACATGGCACAAAGAGAGTTATAATATACTTCCCTTTATATGTCTCAAATAGTAACAAACTGTAACTTCCTCACGACAAACTCCCTCTTTAACCTTTGCTAAGGCAATTTGCGCTACAATCAGCATTATTTTAGTTCTTTATTGAAGGATGGGTTAATGAGTATTCCTATTTATACTTACGATGCAATCGTAGTTGGTGCCGGTCTTGCGGGATGTGCAGCAGCTAGAGAGTTGCAAAATGCAGGCAAAAAAGTTGCTGTTATTACAAAGTTACATCCGTTGAGAAGTCACTCAGGTGCAGCTCAAGGTGGGATCAATGCAGCATTTAGTGATGAGGACTCTGTAGAGCTTCATGAATTTGACACAGTAAAAGGTTCTGACTACCTTGCTGACCAAGATGCTGTTGAATTTATGTGTAAGAATGCACCAGAGACAATTCGCTGGGCAGAGAGAATGGGTGCAGCATTCAGCCGTACTCCAGACGGTAAAATCGCACAGCGTCCATTTGGTGGACAGAGCTCTCCTCGTGCATGTTATGCAAAAGACAGAACAGGTTTAACTCTTCTTCAGACTGTATATGAACAAGCTATGCGTGTTGGTGTAAAGTTTTGGGATGAATGGTATGCAGCAGACATCATCTATAAAGATGGAAAAGTATCTGGTGTAGTGGCATTTAACATCCGTGATATGCAGATGGCTATCTTTAATGCAAAATCTGTAATGTTTGCAACAGGTGGGTATGCTCGTGCTTACAAGATCAACTCAAATGCTCACGCAAACACTGGTGATGGTCTCTCTATTGTAGCTCGTCACGGTCTTCCACTCGAAGATATGGAGTTTGTACAGTTCCATCCATCTGGGCTTTCTGGTAACGGTGTACTTATCTCTGAAGCTGCTCGTGGTGAAGGTGGACGCCTTTACAACTCTAAAGGTGAGCGTTTTATGGAAAAATATGCTCCAAATGCACTTGAACTTGCAAGCCGTGACGTTGTTGCACGTGCTATTTTAAATGAGATCCGCGAAGGTCGTGGTGTAGGTCCGAGAAAAGATGCAGTCTATCTTGATGTAACACATCTTGGCAAAGAGCTTATTATGAACAAGCTTCCAGAGCTGCGTGAGCTTGCAATGACTTTCTTGGGTCTTGACATGATTAAAGAGCCTATCCTTATCTCTGCAACGGCACACTACTCTATGGGTGGTATTCCAGTTGACATTGACGGTCATGTTCGTAAGAACAACTCAGAATTCGTAGAAGGTTTCTACGCTGCTGGTGAGTGTTCTTGTGTATCTGTTCACGGTGCAAACCGTCTTGGTGCGAACTCTGTTCTTGAAGCACTTCTTTTTGGTCGCTTTGTTGGTAAAACAATGGTAAATGACCTTGACAATATTGAACTACGCCCAGCAAGCCAAGAAGATGCAAAAGCTGCACTTGATGAGATTGATTTCATTATGAAAAACAATGGTACTGAGAGTATAACTGCACTTCGTGATGAACTTCAGCACTGTATGAGTGACAATGCCGGTGCATTTAGAACAAAAGAGTCTCTAGAGATCGCTGTAGCAAAAGTAAAAGAGCTGCGTGAGCGTTTTAAAAACATCCGCATTAAAGACCAGTCAAACATCTTCAATACTGAACTACAAGAAGCTATCGAATTTGGTCACATGCTTGATTACTCACTCTTTATTGTTGAGAGTGCAATTGCCAGAGAAGAGAGCCGTGGTGCACACTATAGAGAAGATTTCCAAGAGCGTGATGATGAAAACTTCTTAAAACATACAATGGCTTACATGGATGAAGCAGGAAACATCAACCTTGATTATATGGATGTTGTTCTTGGCAAACATGAACTCAAAGCAAGAAACTACTAAGGATACCTTATGGAACATAAAATTACTACACAAAAAGTAAAGTTTAAAGTATTCCGCTTTAATGCTGAGGAAGATTACCTTCCATACTATGATGATTACGAGATGGAAGTAACTTCTGAAGAGGTTGTACTTGATATCTTAAATAGAATCAAATGGGATCACGACGGAAGCTTCTCTTACAGAAGATCTTGTCGTCACGGTATCTGTGGTGCGTGTGCTATCAAAGTAAACGGAAAAAGTACACTTGCATGTAAAGAGAGTATGAACGATATGATTGATCTTTTCGGTGATGAGCTTGTACTTGAGCCGTTAAGCAAAAAACGCGCTGTTAAAGATATGATTATCGATAAAGCTGATTTCTGGGAGAAACATGATGCTATCACTCCTTATGTTGTAACAGAGGTTGATGAGCACCCTGAGAGTGAAAACCTTGTTTCACCTGAAGATGCAGACAAGCTTGATGAAGCAGACCTTTGTATTCAGTGTGGTGCGTGTCACTATGCTTGTCCAGTTGTTGAAGTAAACGACGAATTCTTTGGTCCTGCGGCATTTGCGGCAGCTTACAGATTTGAAGCTGATGTTCGTGATGAAGATACGGAACGTCTTAAAACTGTTAATAAAATGGGGCAAGGTGTTTGGGACTGTGTTAAATGTTTTGAATGTGCAGAGGTTTGTCCAAAAGAGATCAACCCTATCGCTAAGATCACAAAACTACACCAGATGGCATTCCAAGAGGGTGTGGCAGAGAACAATGTTGCAACACGCCACGCAGTTGGATTTGTTAACTCTATTAAGAAAAATGGTGTACTAGATGAGGGTGGACTTGTTCTTTACTCTGAAGGTCCTGCTATTGTTAAACACATCCCTGTTGCTCTTAAAATGTTTACTAAGGGTAAAATTGTTCCACCATGGGGCATCACAAAATCAACTAACCTTGATGAGATTCAAAAACTTGTTAAATCTTCATCAACTGCAAAGTTCTAGGAGTTAAAGAATGGAAAAATTACGATACGCACTTTTTACAGGATGTACAGCAAAACAGAGTACTCCAGAGCAGATGATGTCAACTATGGCAGTAGCTGAGAAACTTGGCATCGAACTTGTAGAACTTACAGAAGCTTCTTGCTGTGGAGCTTCTCACCTACAGGACTATGATGACTTTTTATCTTTAGTACTTAATGCCAGAAATATCGCTTATGCTGAAAAGCATGGTCTTACAATGGTTACTATCTGTAATACTTGTCAGCTTAACACTGCTATGACAAAACACAGACTGGACAATAACCCAGAGCTAAAAGCAAAAGTAAATGAGAAACTTGCAGAGGTTGGTTTAGAGTACAAAGGTACTTCTGATATTACTCACTTTTTGTATGCTATTATTGATGACATTGGTCTCGACAAGATAAAAGAGATGGTTGTAACACCTCTTAGCCAGTTTAACATTGCTCCATTTTACGGATGTCATAACATTCGTCCTTCAGAGCTACAAAATAAGACGCATAAGACTCCAGAGTCTGCTTACCGTCCTACTTCACTTGATGACTTAATCATTGCGTGTGGTGGTCAAAATGTTGACT
>JAMORG010000044.1 GCA_027063745.1 Sulfurimonas sp. | reverse complement strand
ACTCTATTTTGTTTTTAACATCAGGGGAAGTTCAGCTCATTCAAGAAGAAAAACAAAACGAGCTCTATCGCCTCTATCCTGGAGATCAGTGTATTGTAAACACTGCTTCAACGCTCAGCCAGACACCAGCTATTGCAAGTGCCATCACACAGACTGAAATTGAGGGATATATCTTGGATATGTACAGTGTAAAAATCCTGGCAAAAAACTCTGAACCCTACCTTTCATATCTCTTTGAGATATACACACTCAATGTAACAGGTCTTGCAAATCTCAACTTCTCAGCACTGCACGACCTTGACTCTAAAATTGTAGGACTTATTCGCAGTACAAGTGACAAAAGCATAAAAAATGATATAACTGCACTTGCAACATCATTTAATGTAGCAAAAGAGAGTGTTGAGAGAATTTTAAAGAGTCTGCAAAATGACAACATTATCGCTATTGATGATGAGACAATAAGATTAGTTTAGTATGTGCCTGCTCATAACAATCGCCATACTGGCCGCGGGATACAACTTCTTTGTAAACGGACTGCTCACGCAGGCCTATATGAGCTTTGGTTTTGCACTCATACCTTTTAGCTTTTTTATCTACAGACTCATTAAAAATCGCCACTGCATCTTTGGTGATGCAGATGACTGTAACAAAAAAAGTCCTAAAAACGGTACCCGCCAATAAGCCGTAGAGCATAGGTGTTTGGCTCACCATCAAGACGGACATGCTCATAGGTACCTGTAAAATAAGCACCCTTTTCTTCACCAAACTTAAGTTGCAGACCATTTAAAAGCATCTTGCTTTGTGATTCATTCTCAGCTGTAAAAGAGTAACTTGAATCGAGGTCAAAATAAGTAAAACGGTATCCGCTCCATACCTTTTTCCCCATAAAGTCAAAACTGTAACCCACTTGTGCTTTATATGATGCCGCATTACGCAGACTTCCTGCTTCAAAAAAGTGAAATATCATACCATTTGCAAAATAAGGATACCCTCCAAAAGCACCAAGTGTCGCAGCTTGACCTGCACCGTCACTGTACTTCGCCACACCTGTCGCAAAATCAACACCATTGTCAAAATTACCGTTAAAACGGGCACTGTAGAGTCGGTAGTTAATGGTGGTCGTATCATGCTTACTAAGCTCACCGACACCTGCAAAATCAATCAATTGTAAACCAAGATCATAATGAAACGCATTGTATGTGTTGGTATAGTCATACTGCATAAAGAGTGTGTTGTATAGATCTACTGCGTAGTAGTTCCAAAGCTGTAGAGCATGATGTTTTGCATCATTGTACTCTAAGGCTCCAAAGTAGATACCACTATTTCCGGCTCTTTGCTTATCCTCCTGGGCAACAAAAGAGGCATCACTCATTGAGTGAAACTCTGTACCGTTTGCACCACTGTCCCAAACACCTGCCATTTTAGAAAAATAGCCTCCGTAGAGTGTCGTGTCAGAAAAAGAGTTGTTTTTATAGTAGGCAAGTTCAAATGTATCAGCCAACATATACCAATCATCTCTATCTATCATCGGTGTTGAAAGTTCTTCTCGTCCTATAAGAAGCTTATGCTCTTTTGTCTCATACTTGATATACGCCTCTTGCAGCAGTACAAATGATTTTCGTTCATTTGGATCAAAAACAAAAGTACGCTTCTCATACTTTTCATCATTCATTCCAAAATCTGTTGCACCAACTACTGTTGCTTTGGCAGAGACATTCCTGTATGTCGGTGACGTCAGTGATATTTTTGGAAGGAGGTAAAATCCCCGAGAGTCAATATGCCCCTGAGAGTTTTGTGGGTTTTGGCTGATAATATCTCCATTGGCATCAATAGAGAGCGGTTTGTTACCATAATCATACGCAACCCAACCTGCACGAACATCACCGCTTATCTGCCACTCATCCTGGGCAAAAAGCCCAGAAGCAAGAAGCAAACAAGCACTACCAATGCTTTTATACTTATTTAGCATACGGATTTAATCCTAACTTCTCTACAATGTAAGCGATCGCTTTTTGTGCACGCACGCTGTTACCATAAGCATCTAACGGAGGCGATACTACAGCGATGCCATACTCACCCGGAACAATGGCAATAATACCACCACCTACACCGCTTTTTGCAGGAAGTCCTGTATCATAGAGCCACCCTCCGGCATTATCATAAAGACCTGCTGTGCTCATCACTGCCATAATCTTTGGTGTATATTTTGCAGGAATAACTTGAGTTTTTGTTACAGGGTTGATACCGTGATTTGCTATTGTTGCACTCATCACTGCCAAATCATGTGCCGAGACGCTCATAGAACACTGCTTTGTATAGACTGTTGTAGCTTTTAGAGGATCTGAACCCATACGACCATAGGCCTCAAGCAGTTTTGCAATAGCCTGATTACGCTTATTATCTGAGAGTTCTGACTTGTAAACTTCTTGATTTACACGTAGTTTTCTACCTGCAAAACTACTCATATTCGATGCTATTTTTTTCCAGCGCTCCTGTGAATTTCTAGCCTTAACCCACGATGTAGTTTCAATTGCCCCTGCATTTACAAAAGGGTTTGATGCACTCCCATCATGCAACTCTATTGCCATAATCGAGTTAAACGGAAGCCCTGTTGCATTGACCCCTATCTTCTCCTTTACAAATGCATCGCCTCGCTCACGCATAACAAGAGCAAGTGTAAAAACTTTTGAAATAGATTGAATGGAGACCTCTTTTTTAACATCCCCCGCCTCAAACACATTACCGTACTTGTCAACTACAACTATGCCAAAAAGCTTCGGATCTACCTCGGCAAGTGCTTTAATATAGTCTGCGTTCTTACCCTCTTTAAGGTTTTTATATTTAACATAGGCCTCTTTGACAACCTTTGCGACTTCACTTTTACTTTGACTCTGTAACTGTGTAGGTGACATCTTGGCATATGATATGTTTCCAAGAACCATCACCAAAACAACTAGTTTTACTAAATAGTGCATCATAACTTCTCCTTTTTAAACATTATACAACAATATAGAGAGAAATAAGGGAAAATGCAGTGGACTAATACAAAGGATTGTTTTATTTTTATTTTTAGGGTATACTTCCATTTCAAATTTTAACAGAAAGTGGGTGATGTGATATGCCTGGTATTATCGTAAGACCTGATGATAATTTTGATGCAGCTTATAGACGTTTCAAGAAGCAAGTTGACCGTAACTTAATCGTTACAGAAGCTCGTGCTCGCCGTTTCCACGAAACAGAAACTGAAAAGCGTAAAAAATTCAAAATTGCATCTCGTAAGAAAATGCTTAAACGTCTTTATATGATGAGACGTTACGAATCACGCCTGTAACAAAGAGCCTTCGGGCTTTTTGTTTCTCTTTACTACAAACTTCCCTCTAAAATACTAAAAATCAATCCCAATTCCAACTAAGAACTGAAAGTCACTCTTTTTAGGAATACTCCCTTGATTGTCTTCTTGTGGTGATGCTACATAGTCCCATACACCGGTAAGATCCAAATCCAACCATGAAAGCAGTTCATTTTCAAACTTCATAATCATATGATGTTTATAGTTCCCTACTTTACTGTCAGAGAGCGTAACTTTATAATCAAACTTCAAATCTGTTATTTTCGAGAGTTCATACTCTAACTTGGTACTCATCTCAAAAGCAGGAGAATAGTTTTGTTTTTCCTGATCTGCTTTTACAGTATCATAATCAGTATAGACAATTGCCGGTCCTGCCGATACACTCCAAAAAATCTCTTTTTCATCATATATTGTATAACCGATACCTCCACCGGCTGTTAGCTGATTGGCAATATTTTTATAGCGGTCAGTATAATACTCGGCACTGATAGGTGTCCAGAAAAAATAACGCGTTATATAGCGGTCATATTTAAGACTCAGACGATGGTCATTTGCAATCTCTGTACTCTCTTTTGAGGAGATGCGTCCTAGATAGTCGATATTTAGTAGTGATTTTGCTGTTCTTCTTTTTAGGTTCAACTCTCCACTATAATCAATCTGATCACTGTTTCCTTTACGCATATCAAAACTAAAAGTGACTTTCCCTGACCAAAAATTACGCTCATTTTTGGCATCAGGAGCAAAAGAGATTATCTCATCTCGCTTAAATGTATACTGCACATCCCCTTGAATGATTGTTACTTTATCATCCTTAAGGCGCAGGATTCCACTCACCAAAGCGAAGTTTTCAATGTTTACACTAAGTATCTGATGTGATTTAATCTGCTGGATATCTTCAAAGTCAAAGGTATAGTCTCCTATCTCATCACTGTCAAACTCCAGCTTTTCATTGTACATGGCTTTGATTTTACCCTTAAACCACTCACCAGACTTTGTCTGTATCCAGTCATCAGTAATGGGAGTTGGAGAGAGCTCTTCCCAGTGAACTTTTTTTACTGTTAGTTTCTCATTTTTATCAAGTTTTTTTGCAACCTGACGTATTTCATCGGGAGTGAGTCCTGAAGTATCTTCTACCTTATGCAGGACATCTGGATCTTCTGGGAGCTGCTCTGCAAGCAAAAAGAGAGGTATAAAAAATGCAAAAACAATAAGATAATATCTAAAGTTTTCCATGGAGCTCATTGTAAAAATTGATCGCATATCTGTCACTCATACTGGCAATATAATCCGCAACAACACGATGTTTTGGTCTTTTTTGGAGTTGTTGGTAATAAAAAGATGGCAACATCTTCTCTTCATCCATTAAAGCACTGTAGAGACTCTTTACAGCCTGCTGTCCGGCATACATTTTGCGAACAATATTTTTATGTTGATACATCTTGTTAAAGAGAAGTTTTTTGAGCTTTTTGATTTTTGTCTCGAGTGTTTTATCAAAACCTATAGGCATATCCTCTTTGTCTTTTATGCGCTGTGTCGAGTAATCAAGCAGTGAATAGACAAGATGATTGATAAGGTGTGAGCTAAATCGGTAACGAAACATCTCTGTCTCATCACTACCAATCCCCTCTGCTTCTACTTTTGCTAAGATTTCACAGGCAAGTTCACTCTCACGCAGATCTTCAAAAGTAATAAGACCAGAATTGACCCCATCATCGATGTCATGACTCATATAAGCTATCTCATCGGCACGATCGACAATCATCGCTTCATATGATGGATGTTTTTCCAGGTCAAACTGCATCTCTATCTCTTTGGGAATAAAAGGCTTTTTGTAAGGATAGGAGTGTTTTAAAATACCCTCTAAGGTAGCAAAAGTGAGGTTGAGCCCATCAAAAGCCTTGTAGCGCTTTTCAAGTTTTGTAACAACCCGAAAACTCTGAAAATTATGCTCAAAGCCATTATTAAAGCCATCTGCTTTTAGGCACTCATCAAGGGTATCTCCGCCAACATGACCAAAGGGAGTGTGTCCCAAGTCATGTGCAAGAGCTATAGCCTCGGAGAGTGACTCTTCAAGTCCGAGCTGTGCCGTAATCGAGCGGGCAATCTGAGAGACTTCTATGGAGTGCGTGAGCCGAGTTCTAAAAAAATCACCCTCATGATTTAAAAAGACCTGTGTTTTATACTCAAGTTTTCTAAAACTGCCAGAGTGAATGATTCTGTCACGATCACGCGCATAGGGATTTCTAAAATCTTTGTCTATCTCATAAAAACGCTCATAAGGCTTCAAATTAAGCCTTTTTAATAAACTCTGTTTTTAAGTAGATCTTTGTACCATTGACACGACCCTCAACATGGTCATCCATATCATTTGGCAAAGCAATCTTAGTAACAGTTGTTCCACGTTTTGCAGTAAAACCGGCACCTTTTACATCAAGGTCTTTTAAGATAACGATAGTATCTCCTGCATGAAGTTCAACACCATTTGCATCGCGGAAGACTACTTTGTTTGTTTCAGCATTGATTGCTTGTTGAGCAAGCTTTAGCTCATCTTCTTCAAGATACATCATCTCAACCATATCTTGGCGACCGAGTTTGTTCCACAAGATGTATGACATTACTTTTACAGCCGGAGTCTCAGACCACATAGCATCATTTAAACAGTTAAAGTGTGCTTCATCAAGCTCACCGCTCTCTATCTGTGCTTTACAGTTTGCACATACATAGATACTTTGATCTTCACTGCCATCACTAACAGGTAATTCCATTACTGTTACATCTTCACTACTGCCACAAAGTTCACATACTTCACTTCTTGCCATTTATTTTCCTTTAATCGATTTTTAAAATTTACTACGCTTCTGATTTTTTTGAATTATACTATTTTTCTCTGCTAAATTCTATATCTTTATCAGATACTTTTTTATCATCTACTACTTTGTTAAATGCTTTTTCCGCCTCTTTTTCACTGTAATCTCTACACTCTTTTGGAATTTGAGGAGCAGAAGGATCATTTGCTATCTCTTCACACATAGCAGCAGTAACAGTAACACCCGAACATGCACTCATCATCAGTGCAAACATAAATACTAGAGCTGTTTTTATCATAAATTATTCCTATTTTTTCTTGATGATAAGATCAAGATATTTTTTTGGCGTTACTTTCATCATCTCCTGAGCCAACCAGCGAATCTGAAAATATGCCGCACCACTCTCACGCAAAGAGAAGTAATTTTTAAGACTGCGCAGATTAAAAGTAACAACCATATCTACTTTTACATTATCGGTAATGATATGTTTAAAAGCATCACCGACATTACGCTTCTTTTTGCCACTTTGCAAAGCATCATAGAGTTTTTTGGGTTCATTTGCAAACTCTTCTAAAAGTGGCAGAGAGCTCTTGGCTACTGCGATAGAGTAGAAATCTTCGAGTGTGTGAAACTGATAGTCAAGCTTATCATACATTGCACCTATCTCTAAACGGTTATATGCGCTATCAGCTGTTACAAACATATCGTAACTCTCGACAATATCGATGAAAAACTCTCTATCCCCTCCATGCTTTGAAGCGACAAAGGCGTTAATGATACCACTCATGGTATAACGCGTAGAGCGCACAGAGATAGCCTGAATACGATGCCTTGCATGCTCTTGAAGCACGCCGCGTGAAGTACCACGTATGAGATAGGAGAGGTTTGCATGCTCTAAGATAGAGTGGTGAAAGTATGTCCAGGCAAGATCATCAAGTAGTGCTGACTCTTCTATGCTGTTGAGCTCTTTACACATCGCTTCATCGGGAAGCTTGCACTCTAACTCTTTTATAACATCGTTCTCACTGTTAGTAAAACTGTCATAACAGGTACGCGCAGCCGTCTCAGCAACACCAATACCCGTCTCCTGAAGCAAAACAACCTCTGGTCGTTTGTATTTGATGCCATACATCTCTTCTATCATCTTGGCTATCCTCTTTTAAATACTGAGACTATTTTACTACAATGAAGCTTTATTTTACCACACCATCCAACACTGGAACAAAATCACACTCATCAAGCTCTTCTTCTATGATGCGCTCCCCCTCTTTGATAAAACGGGTAATAACCTGCTTGTCTCCCTTTTCTATAGGAGCGACAAGTATGCCACCCTCAGCTAACTGTTCAAAGAGCTTTTGTGGTACCTCTTTGGCTGTTGCGGAGAAGAGGATTCTGTCATATGGAGCATAGGCAGCCCAGCCGTTTTGACCATCATCTGTTCTTGTATGCACATTGTGAATGCCCAGCTCACGGAAGCGTTTTTTTGCCTCCAAAAGCAGTCTCTCTATGCGTTCAATGGTAAAAACACCACGAAAGAGGTGTGAAAGAACAGCAGCCTGATAGCCACTGCCACAACCAACTTCAAGTACTCTGTCTGCTCCTCTTGGAAAGAGATACTCTGTCATCTTTGCAACCGTCAGTGGTGAGCTGATATACTGTGATGCTCCTATTGGAAGTGCATCGAGTTTATAGGCATGATGTCTAAAACCGGCTGGGACAAAGAGTTCTCTGTTTGTCTTTGCTATTGCCTCTTTGACTTCAGGTGAGAGAGGAAACCTTTTGTCACACTCCTCTGCCAAGCGTGCTGTTTTTGTTGCTGTTATTCTGTCCAAATTACTCTATTCCTATATCCATATATCGTCGCATTAAGCGTATCTCTTTGTTACTGT
The DNA here is from genome assembly GCA_027063745.1 of Sulfurimonas sp. Classification (GTDB taxonomy): domain Bacteria; phylum Campylobacterota; class Campylobacteria; order Campylobacterales; family Sulfurimonadaceae; genus Sulfurimonas. The sequence continues at coordinate 1,172 of JAMORG010000044.1, read as the reverse complement.
ATGGCAGGCATAAGCAAGGCCTATTCCCGTTTCTTTGTACCTCTCCCTGCGGATTGATAATGCCACTTTGTCCTGTACAATCTTCATTCTTTGAGTCACTCGCTACTACATAACACTGATTTGTCAGGGCTAATGCCTGTGTAAAAATCTTAAAGTGCTCTGTTCGCAAAACTCCCCACCATGAAGGCACAGCTATAACATCCGCTCCCTCACTCTTACACCACAGCTCTTTAAAACGCAGCTCAAAGCAGATAAAAACAGCTATCTTGATGCCATCTACCTCAACGATCTTAAAATCTTCAACGCTTCCCTCTTGCATATACTTATGTTCATCTCCAAAACGAAAAAGCTTCGCTTTGGCACGCTCATAAACTACTGCACCATTGTGAAAAACCTTTGCAAAGTTATAGACCTTGCCATCTCGCTCTTCTAAGATTGTAAGAATGATGATTTTATTGTGTGAAGCCTTTTTGAGCTGCTCTATCGCCTTTGGAGCAAAGGAAAGCATTTTTTGCATATTTTCATAGTCATAACTTGTTAAACAGACTTCAGGAGCGACAATCAAAGAGCGCTCATCGCAGTCGTCTATAAGTGTAAGTAGCGTCTCTAAGTTAGCATCATAATCTGCTGTCGTTTCAAAAAGAAGTGAACAGAGTTTGTACTCATTCATTATCTATCTCTATTTTTAAATAGAATTTTATTAGACATATATTAACTCTTTTAAGATTTGCTCTTTCGCATAGGGTTTTAAATACTTTTCCCGTACCAAGTCTACACTTCTATCAAATGAATGACTAAGATACTCACGCAACTTCTCTTTTGTATCGTAAACACTTGCTACATCATCTTGTAACTCTATAAGCAGGTCAATATCACTTTTTTCATTTTGCTCATTACATGCAAAAGAGTCAAAAATCGCTATCTTTTTTACTGCATATCGCTCACGCAATAAACTTTTATGTATTTGCAAAAAACTAATGAGTTCTTCTTTTCTCTTAATCATAAAGGAATTATATCACACACGAGTTTGTAGGGGTATTAAAACACGAATCATATAATTATAGTTATCGTGATTTCTAAAAACAGGTTGCTCTTTTTGCAACTCTACTTCGTAAATAATTTGTGCAACTGTCTTTTTTGGATACTCTTTGCGAAGGGATTCTATGGTGCTA
>JAMORG010000043.1 GCA_027063745.1 Sulfurimonas sp. | reverse complement strand
ATTGTACTTGATTGTCAAGTCTGCACTTGCAATACCTATGACATTAAGAGGTTGACGCCATTGATGTGCTATGGACTCAAGCATCTCTCCCATTGCAGCTTGTCTAGACTGATGCAACATAAGTTTTTCTTGTTTACGCTGTTTTTGCAGCTCTTTTTCTACCCTCTCCTCAAGCTCTTTGTTAAAAGACTCCAACTCTTGCAGATAGCGCGATGTCGCAGACATCATTTCATTGGCTCTGTTGACAATGGTTTTGACCTCTTTTGTAGCCTTGTGTGCATCAATAGTAACTGGTTTTTTTGTATATGAATAATCTACAAAGGCATTGGCAATTTTCTTGAGCAAAGAGAGGTCATGACGAATTAACAGCAAGCCGGTTAAAAATATAAGAAAAGCAAAGAAAAAAACAAGGAGTAAAATGTATAAAATTTCCTGTTGAAGTTTGTGCAGATTTTCATTTGAATACAGTACGCTCATAGTAGCAAAACTGTTGTTGCTAAAAGGATCTTTAAGAGTGCTTGTATAAACAAAGCTTTGCTGCACCTGTGGTTTTTTACGGTGATAGATAATCTTTTTGTTTGCATCTGTAAGTGTTATCTCTTGGAGATCATACGTATCAAACAGCTCATCTAAACGAGTCTGGATATTTTTCTCCTGATCAAAAGAGAGATAAAATGCCAAAAGAGGTTTAATTCCCTCAAAGAGATACTCTATCTTTTGTCTCTCCTGTGCAATTACTAGCTCTTTAAAATATATATGTGCTAGAAGATACAAAGGGGTAACAATAAAAAAGAAAATAATCCAAAATAAAAAAGTGAATTTACCGGTGAGCGTTTTAAACATAACGTGATTATACACTCTATGTGTATAATCGTAGCTTATTGTTTTAAACCAATAAGCGTTTGTAGCAGTTGATCTGAAGTTGTAATGGTTTTTCCGTTTGCCTGAAAACCACGCTGAATAATAATAAGCTGCGTAAGCGCTCGAGAGAGGTCAACATTTGATGCTTCAAGTGCAGCAGACTGAATAAATCCACGCCCCGCCGTTGCCGCTGTACCAATGATAGGGTCACCTGAGTTAGCAGTTTGAATAAAGACATTACCACCTTCTGTTGCAAGACCTTCATTGTTTGTAAATTTTGCCATTGCCACCTGTGCCAAACCAAAACTTCTACCATTTGAGAATGATCCTACCAGTGTACCACTTTGATCGATTCTAATACCGACTAAATCACCACCCGTATAGCCATCTTGACTTATTCCAGATGTTGCCGATCGCGAATCAAACGATGTCATCCCGTCAAATTTGTTTGCCGTACCAAAAGAGAGATTAACCTGTTGATCCGGTGCTGAACCATTGTTTCCAGAGAAAGAGACATTTGGCGGATTGTATGTTGCAAGTGAACCATCATTGTTAAAACGAACAGAGCCTCTTTTTTCATTGTATGGCATTGTTGTATCAATAGTTGCCGGATTAGGCACAGAGATAAGCATATCCCATTTCGAACCTGTATTTTGGTCAACTGAGACTTTTCTAAACTCCATTCTCAATGTATGTTTTGATCCAAGAGAGTCAAAAATATCGATAGAACTTGAGTGTGTTGCAGCATTAAAGCTCTGTGAATAAGCTTTTCCTGTTGTTTTTTTAGGAAGGACAGAATTAAGTGCCTCCATATTACGAGTAAAACGTTCATTCTCTACTATACTTGTACTTGAACGTTTATCACTGTATGCTGTAATTTTAAGATTCATATCATAATCATCTGCCCCATCATTCGGGTTCTTAACAAGAAACTTCCCTTGATCTGTCACCTCAATAGTGATACCGTTTGTCGCACCACCTTGATTTCTTGCCTCATCCTCCATCCATTTGCGAAGATCAGCCATTGTTGTAAATGTTTTATCTCCACCTGCTGTATTTGCTGCAGAGTTTGGATTGTACTGGTATCTGTGTGCGGTAAGTGCAGATGCATCTGTAAGTCCACCTCCTCCAGAGTCAATAACAAAATCAATATTGTGTGATGCACTAGCATTTCCATTTGTGTTTGTCAAAGTTATATGATTTGACGAATCAACAGAAGCACTCACACCAGTAACTGCACTCTGTGCATTAATAGCTGCGACATAGTTGTTTGCAGTCTCTGCTACTGTTGCCCCTGCAGATGCAGAAATAGAGACCTGATTACCGGAAATGTTGAGCTCCGGGTCAACATTAAAGTGTGCTGTCATATCCTCTGCCGAGCTTACTGTTCCAGGATCTGCAACCGAACTCTTAAAAGAGATCCACACACCCTGATTTTTCTGCAATGAAAATGCCTCTCCAACCTCATTAAACATTACACCAATATCTCCGGAGTTTACAGCATTTCCATTTGCATCAACAGCAGCAGGCTGTACATTATCAGCTCCTGAAGCCACTTTATAAGCAGGAGAGTAACTCTCGACAATAGGACCTGAGTTAAGATTTGCTTTTAATACAACCTCTTGTGTCGGTTGTGCCGGTGTTGTAAGACCCGGTGGAATATTAATATCTTGAATCGGTGCGGTAGAGTCTACTTTACCTGTTACAGGGTCACGCAACCAGCCTTGTGCTATAAAACCGTTATTATCTACAAAGTTTCCACCTGCATCAAATTTAAAATCCCCTGCACGTGTATATTTATAAGTGTTCCCACCATCAGGAGAGATGATGAAAAATCCGTCTCCCTGAATAGCCATATCTGTATTTTTATCAGAATTTTGTACTGAACCCTGTGCAAAGATACGTGTCATTGAGTTTACCGTTGAGCCAAGTCCTACTTGAACAGGGTTTTTCCCGCCAAGTTGTCCTTGAGGTGCTGTTGCTATGGCTTTTGTTTGAGCCAAAAGATCTGAAAAGTTTGCACGTGAATATTTAAAACCAACTGTGTTAACGTTGGCGATATTGTTAGACTCTACATCCATCGCAACCTGGTGCGACTGTAGCCCGGAGACTCCGGAAAAAAGTGATTTTAACATATGAAATCCTTTACTTTACCTCTAAGAGTGAGATAATTTTAGTAAAAGATTTGTAGCATTTTGTGTTCCAACTTTTTATGCATCCATCTGAAGAGCTTTTTGAATCATCTGGTCAGCCGTTGTAACAGATTTTGAGTTAGCATCATAAGCACGCTGCAAGATTATCAACTCTGTCAAACCTGAGCTCATCTCAACATTAGAGCTTTCTAGTTTAAAGTTTGTTATCTCTGTGCCTATGATGTTTTGTCCTGTTTTATCTTTAAAAAAGATAGCATCACCACTGTTTTCACTTTTGGCAAAACGTGTACCTGTAATACGCTCCAAAGCTTGATCATTTTGAAAATGATAGACCGCAATTCTTGCAACACTGCTTTGGCGGCCATTGGTAAAAGTTGCGATCACCTCACCGTTTTTATTGATAGAGTAACCTCGTAAATCTCCGCCAATAGTTCCATCTGCAATGCTCGAACCTGGAACAACGGGAATATCAATAGAGACAACTCCATCAAAACCATTACCAAGATCAATAGTAATTGGAGCTCCATTGTTATTAATGCTAGTAAGTGTATTTGAAGTAAGTGCTCCACTCTCATTAAAAGAGACTTTACCACTTTGTGTATCATATGTTGTTAGGCCGTCTGCTGATTTTATAGTTGCTATAACATCCCATTGTGTGCCCGGTGGTGTTTGTAGGGCAGATTTTGTAAATTCAAGACGCAACTCATTACGATTACTCTGAGGATCAATAACATTCGCTCCAGCAGTTATAATCTCAAAGCCCTCTTTTCCAACTCCAAGATTTGCTTTAAACTTCACATTTGTCGTTGGTTCTGGTGGATAGGTAAGAGTTTTTGGAAAACGAAGCTTCTGTTGAGCATTGACATCTCCGAGTTTTACCTCGTTTAAAACAGATGTCAAGACATTATCGGCACTGATATTTCCACCCATTGTTCCCAAAACATGATAACCATCATTGGTCACAAGATCATCATTCGCATCAAAGACAAAATCTCCTGCACGGGTATAAAGCGGTTTTCCTTCACGCTGAATGCCAAACCATCCATCACCCATGATTGCCAGGTCTGTACTTCTGTTTGAAAGTGTCAGTGATCCTTGTGCCATAGACATAGTCGTGGCCTGCATCTGCACACCGACACCAACATCATTACTTTGGAGCAGGTTGCTAGAGGCACTGGCAAGTGTTTTTTCAAAAAGAGGAGCATATTCGGCATTATAGGCACGAAAACCGGGAGTCGAAATATTTGCTAAGTTATCTGAGACGACATCAATACCATTTGAGTACGTTTTGAGCCCGGATATACCCGTATAAAAAGCTTGTGTCATCATAATAAAGGCTCCTAGTAAATTTCTCTTACATTATCAAGTGGAACATAGTTAGAACCAAGTTTAAGCAATGCTTTACCACCATCAAAACGAACAGACTCTATAGGATACGCTCCAAGGCGTGTCTGAGCTCTCTCACCACTGTCTGTCTCATAAGTAGCACTTACATGATAAATACCGCTATCTGCACTACTGCCTCCGTTATCAAAACCATCCCATGTAAACTGATACACACCTGCAGGATTTGTTCCGACATCAAGTGTTCTGATAAGATTACCGTTGTTATCTTTTATCTCAACACTTCCTGCTTGTACAGCCTCTGGAAAATAGAGCTCAAAGTTCGTATTTGCACCTTCATCATGTGCTATTGAATCACTACCTAAGTCTGCTGTTTTACCAATAGCCGCAATAGTTGAGAACTGTTGAGCATTACCAAGGGACTTTGCTAAATCTTCTAAGGATCTGTTTGTATTGTCTGATGCTTCCAGTGTTGCAAGTTGCGATGTCTGCGTCAAAATCTTTTCAGTATCCATAGGTTCAGTCGGATCTTGATACTGAAGCTGCACTAAAAGCAGTTTCATAAAGTCATCTTTACCAAGTATGCCTTTTGGGTTTGTATATGCATCTGTTTTTGCTGCCACTGCTGCGTTTTGTCCTGTTGGAGTAATCGCCATAATCTTATCCTTGTCCTATGCGTAGTTTGGAACTACTATCTCTAAAGAGCTCAGTATCTCTTCATTTTGCTCTTCACTCTCAAAATAACTATATTCATTTTGAGACTCTTGCCTATGCTGTTGTTGCTGTTGAGAAGCACTCTGGTCTTGGCTTTGAGCATTGTTACTAAAGTTCAAGGAAGCATTATTTATTCCAGAGTTTTGCAGTTGTACTTTTAAGTCGTTTGCATTCATTGCAAGCGCATTGATAGCAGCATTGTTTGAAGAGAGATTTACATGGAGATTTTTACCACGCTGTACGACAGTCAGCTCTATCTCTCCAAGGTTTTGAGGATTGAGCTGTACTTTTAGACGCGTAAAAGGAGCTTTATAGTTATCAATAGCATGTTTAACATCTTGTGAGAGATATTTTGTCATCTGCTTGGCTTCATTGAGTTTGACTTCAAAACTATCAGCTTTTAAGAGCTTTGAAGATGTATCATTTTTCACTACATCTTGAGCATCATGTTCTGTATTCTCACCCTGCAGTAGAGATTCCAGACTTCTGTCACCCTCACGCAATGCCTGCGGTGCGATGACACGAGCACTTGCCGTAGAAAAATCTTGTGTTAAAAAGAGTTTGTCATCTCCTTTTGCAGCACTCTTGCCTTGGAGTAAAAGTTTCAGCGTCTCATCAGATCTTTGTTTACTCTTTTGTGTCGGAGACTCTTGCTGCGTTTGAAGTTTTACACCCACTAGCTCTTGAGTAGAGACCTCTCTTTTGGACTGAGCTTGAAAGAGCGGCTCTTTTGCTAGTGTCTGCAGATTTTTCTTACCACCTTTTTGTTCTGTCTGAAACCTTTTTTCCATTGAGCTTAACTCTTCTAAAAGAGTTTCATTATTCTGCTGTACTTTTTGAGTCTGCTGGAGTTTTTTCTTGACTTTTGTATGCTCAACCGGCAGTTCTTCACTTAGAGAAACCTCTTCTTTTTTTGTACTACGACTAAGCTCTTCTGTAATATCTGCCAGCTCACCACTTGGCTCAACAGTACTGTTTTTTTGAACAGACTCTATGGTTATTTTAGAGAGATCTATCCCCAGTTTTTTGGCAAATGTTGCCAAGCCTTTAAGTGTTTTTGGCAACTTTGCAGCTTCTGAGCGTAAAAATCCTTCTGAAGCAGTTATCTGTTTTTTGAGGTAATCTTTTGCATCGTGAATCAGTTGTTTTAATTCTGGCACACTGAGATGCTGTGAAATTTTTGTATTGAGTGCAATATCTTCTTTTTCTGTAAAAGCTTCAAGCTCTTTTTGCTCAACACCTGCTTCTGTTTTAAGAAGTGTTGTTTGTGCTTTTAAATCATTTTTAGCGACTGGAAGCTCATCTTCAAGGGCTAATACAAACGCACCGTTTTGAATCTCTTTTACTTCCAAAGCAGCCTCTTTTACGCCTTGTAACAGCTCTTTAAAAGAGAGTGTGCTCTCTACCTCATCACTGCTTTGCGTGTTTTTTTGTAGAGGTAATTTGTTCGATTCTTGTTTTATTTCCAGTGGGATCATAATGATACTCCTCCATATAGTACAAAGAAAATAGCATAAAATGTTCCATTTATGAAAAGAATAGTTTATAATAGCACTATGAAGATATATATAACTCTGTTTATAATCCTACTGGCACCTCTGTCTCTTAGCGCTGAAAAGATTTACGAAAGCAAGTTCACGCAGGCAAATAAAGAGGCTATGAAAAACAGTAAAATAAAATGCAGATGGGTATGTGATAAGAAGATATACAGAGAGCAAAAGATAGCCGAAGCTATCTCCTTTTACAAAAAGTCAAACCATTACAAGTTTGATAAAAAAGGTTTTTAATAATCTCGCGTAAATCTATCAAGACAATGCAGATCTTTTTTGAAGAAGGTACTCACGCTGTCTTGCATATTTTCAAAAATAGCTTTTGGAGTCTCTCCGTCAACGGGATAGGAGAGTAAAAAGGCATTAAGATATTTGGCAAAGAATTCATCGAACATATTTTTGACAATCTCTGCTCCGTATTTGTCGGTATATGGCAACACAAAGAAGTAATCTCCCTCATGGTTGACAATGGAGTCTGAAGCACGCAGAATCTCTAAAAGAGATGCATCGACAACATCCTGTGGAATATCTGAAAAGTCACAATATAAAAGCGTAAAGCTCTCGGCACGGTTTTCATCGAGTCTGTCTGAAATACCGATATTTAATGCCATAAGCTGCTCAAAATTATCAAAAGAAAAGTGAATACCTGCCATAAAATCAACCTTTAGGCGAATTTGAATCTATAGCAGTATAACAAAAAATAAAAAAAAATAAAAAGTTATGCCATAATACTTCGAATCATTATTGCATAATGTAACACAAAGAGGTTCACAAAAAAGATAAACATGGATGAACCGCGTGAGAGAATGTTTTGCAGTTTTGTGCGTTCTGTGTTGTTTGTTTTATAGGCAATAATAAAATGTACAACGGTTGCAATCACTAAAGATAAAACCAACAAAAGCTTTCTTCTAAGCAACTCTGCCACCTCGCTGTCATCATGTGTAAGCAGCAGATGAAGCAGTCCGTCATTACTTATCATAATCGTTCCACTAATAAGTAACAGACCTAAAGAAAAAAGCTCAAAGTAGCCAAAGATAGGGCCTACATGAGGATAAACCTCTTTTTGTTTTCTCTTATCTGTCAATGTTACCCCCAACACAAACATAAAAATCGATCCGCCTATCCATGCAATGGCTGCAAAGAGATGTAAGTGTATCCACCAGTTCATATATCTAATCCTTTTTTTCTAGTTATCAAATGCGACCAGCTCGCCTCGTTTAAGCTTTGCTATCTTGTCTCGAAACTTTCGTATGTAAAAAGCTTTCTCTTCAAAAGAGATATTTGTAGCAAAGTTTACCTTCTTTAGCTCACGCTCATAGTAACGCGTTAGAAATGTATTGAGCTCGGCATCAAGCTCCTCTTGTGTCTTGAGCGCCACAATACTCTCATCGACCAAAATCTCCATAAGCTCCGGTGCATCAAATTTACCTGCCAGTGCCAAAGAGAGCTCACGCGCATGAAACTGCAACAGTGAGGGGTCAATGACATCTAAAATATGGTCGATAAACTCCGGATGTTCCAGTACAGTCTTAACCAAAGTCAGCTCCCATGCATCACGATAGCGGTTTTGTTGCATCTGCGGGGCATTGTGTTGTTGCTGTTGATTGCCAAGACGAATAAGCGAGGGTGAAACACCAAGCCCACCAAGACGAGAAGCAAGATAGGTCTTATACTCCTCTTGCAAGAGTGGAGAGAGTGTCTTTAAGTAGGCAACTCCCTCAGCCATACACTCCTCTTTTGCCTTTGGATCACGCAGATTGTAAAGTGAGAGTATCTCATCGAGAACAAACTCAATAAAAGGCTTTGCATTACGAAACATATTGCCAAGCTCTTCAGCACGTCCCTCTTTTACCATATCGGCAGGGTCAAGTCCCCCTGCAAAGACAACAACCCCACCTTTAAAACCAGAAGCTGAGAGAAGCTTGGAAGCTTTAAGTGCTGCCGCGCGTCCGGCTTTGTCACCATCATAGGCCATAACAACACGAGGAGTCCCTTTACGAAGCAGCGGCAGGTGTTCTTGCGTGAGTGCAGTTCCAAGGGTTGCTACGGCATTATCAAAACCTGCCTGATGCAGCATAATAACATCCAAATACCCCTCTGTTATAATGATCTCTTGTTTTTTATATAGGGAGTGTTTTGCCAAGTTATAAGCATACAGCAGTCGTGACTTGTTAAAAAGCGGCGTCTCCGGAGAGTTGACATATTTTGCCTGATGTCCGGTAATCGTACGCCCGCCAAAACCGACAACCGTTCCGTTAGCAGAGTGAATAGGAAAGGTAATACGCTCAATAAAACGAGCATAGGTCTGCTTTCTTGTTGGGTCATACCCCACAACACCGACATCTATGGCCTCTTTTATGGGAAACTGCTGTGCTTTTATGTAGTTAAGTGTCTCATGCGAAGCAGGAGCATAACCGATGCCAAACTTCTCGATACTGCTCTCATAGATTCCACGCTCACGCAGATAGTTTGTCGCTGTCTGGTTATGCGGCAGCAGTGACTGGTACCACTCATTTAGCTTTTCAATGACCTGTGTGCGTGGTTTGTTATGTTTGTTATCGGTGTAGGTAAGGGTAAAATTATAGTTTGCTGCGAGTTTCTCTATGGCTTCTGGGTAGTTGAGCTTCTCATACTCCATCACAAACTTGATGGCATCACCACCCGCACCACA
>JAMORG010000042.1 GCA_027063745.1 Sulfurimonas sp. | reverse complement strand
TATTATGCAAATATCATCAACGGACAATATAATACAGAATCTCTATATGAAACGGCTAAGCAGTGATGAGGTGAAAAAAATCAAACAGGCTGTTGTTGATAATGCGAACAAGTATACTTTTAGAGATTTTTCTGTGAAAGACTACTCAAACAAAGAACTCTCTGCAGGTGAGCAGATTTTGAAAAATTCACAAGATTTTCAAAAGTTTCTTTATACCAATGGAATAGATGGTCGAAGTGTACGTCGCATCTCAGAACTTACTTTTGATACACCCTTTTTTTTAAATATCAAAGCCTAATGCTTTTTTGTCTCTTTTAATCTACAAAAGAGTATAATCTCACCATTATTAATATCACTAAATTATTGGAGTATGAATTTGAGCATCTATAGAGAGTATGATATACGTGGAATCTATGAAAAAGAGTTAAACGAGCAGAGTGTTGTTCGCATAGGAAAAGCACTTGCAGATAAAATAGACGGTGAATATGTAGCAGTTGGATATGATGCTCGTTCACACTCTCCGATTCTTTTTGAATACCTCACAAAAGGTCTCAATGCCGGAGGCAAAACAGTTCTTGATATGGGGTTGGTGCCAACACCTGTAAATTACTTTACAAACTATCAGGAGTGGGATGGCATAACTCCCGCTGCTTCTGTTATGATTACTGGAAGTCACAATCCTAGCGAGTATAACGGTTTTAAGATCACTATGGACAAAGCGCCATTTTTTGGTGAAGATATCTATGCACTCGGGCGTGAGTGTGCAACTATGGAGATGCCAGAGGCTGTTGAGAGAAAAGTTATAAAGATAGACGCACTTACTCGATACATAGACTTTTTGGTAAATGAGTTTCAACATCTAAAGGGAATGGATACACGCATAGTTTATGACTGTGGTAATGGTGTTGCCGGTGTTGTGACAGAAGATATCTTTAAAGCTTTGGAGTTTAAAGCAAAAGGGCTCTATGTAGAACCAGATGGAACATTTCCAAACCACCATCCAGATCCTTCTGTAGAGCATAACCTAGAAGATGTAAAGAGACTTTTGGAAAAAGAGGGTGACATTGCATTTGCATATGACGGTGATGCAGACAGAATAGCTGTTCTTACCCATAAGAACAACATCAAGGGTGATATGATGGCGCTGCTTTTTGCTATGAAGATGGAGAATCCGACTGTTGTCGGTGAAGTGAAGTGTTCACAGGTGATGTATGATGAGCTTGAGCGCCGTGGGGCAAAGGCGATTATGTACAAAACAGGGCACTCAAACCTCAAAGTAAAGATGAAAGAGCTTAATGCCGACCTTGCCTGTGAAGTGAGTGGGCATGTCTTTTTCAAAAACCGTTACTTTGGGTATGATGATGCTATCTATGCAACACTGCGTATGCTTGAGCTTGTTCATGAGGGAGTGGATCTTGATGCAGAGCTTGCAAAACTGCCAAAAGTATTCTCAACTGAGGAGATCAAAGTAGAGACTACGGAAGAAGAGAAGTTTCAGTTGATGGATAAGATCAAAGAGCTGCTGCAAAACCCTCCTGCAGATTTTCCAAAGATCAAAGACATCATTGATGTTGATGGTGTGAGAATCAACTTTGAAAATGGTTGGGGGCTTGTTCGTGCAAGTAACACGACACCGGTTTTAGTGACGCGTTTTGAGTCAGTAGATGCTGATGAGGCAAAGCGTTATGAAGAGAAGATCAATGAACTTATTGCAAAAGCAAAAGAGTCCCTGTAAAGAGTTGATGATGAAGAAAACTACACTTTTTTTACTGACTCTTTTTTCATTTTTATTTACTGCTTGCAGTAGTGAACAAGAAGCTAAGAAGATACATCTTTTAGGTGAAGAGAAAAAAGTCAAGTCAGGAGTAAATCCAAACAGTATGGCATTAAAGATGCATGAACTTCATAAGAACAAGGTAGAACTCTCAAAAATAGAGGCAAATACCAAGATAGAACTTGAGAAGATTCGTTCACAAAATGAACTAACCATTGCCAAGATCAATGCCGAGACACAAAAAGAGATAGTAAAAGAGGAATCCAAAACAAAAGTGAAGACCTCTGAACTTGAAGTAGCTGTGAAAAAAGAGAGTGCAAAATACACTATTTACATAGCCGTGGCAGTTATTGTTCTTTTAATGCTTGCACTCTATCTGCTCTATCTCAATGCCAAAAAGAACAGAGAGTTAAAAAGACAGCTTCATGATGAAAAGCTCAAACATGAGCAGTTCTTAAAAGAAAAAGAGCTAGAAGAACAACGCTTACATAAACTTATAGAACTTGCATCAGATGGCAAATTGCCTAAAAACATAGAATCAGAGGTTATTCTCTCTCTTTCTAGTCCAAAAAATATTATAAATCAGTAAACTAAAGCTAGCTTAATGCTCTTATGTTAGAATTCCTCTAAATTATTTTACAGGAATTCTAATGCTCTTTTACACAGCACTTTTCTTCGCCTTTCTCTACTTCAAAATAGCCCGTGTTTATAAAAAAGAGGAGAAAGAAAACCTCAATATGCTCATTCAAAATGTTTTAGTACTTGCGGCTGTAATAGCACTGTTCGTCTATGGTTTTATGCATGAGACATGGTATGTGGTCATTATTGTTTCTTATCTCTTCTATATCTTGGCAGCACTTATTGTCTCTGCAATTCAAGTGGGGGTATTTGTAGATGGAAAACCATTCGTTAAACTCTCTCATCTCTATCAGTCATTGGCATTTATGGGAATGTTTATCTCATTTGTAGATGTCTATTTATGGGGTATTTAATTCCTAATAAGTTATAATTTTACAATTATACTTACTGAAGGAACTTTATGAAAACTCATACTCTTTTAATGCCCCTTGATATGCACCTGCATCTGCGTGATGGTGTAATGCTTGAAAACATTGCACCTCTTACAGCTTACAGCTTTAGCGGTGCTATCATTATGCCCAACCTTGTCCCTCCTGTTACAACAAAAGAAGATGTTATTGCGTATAGAGAGCGTGTAATGGCAGCTGTGCCAAATGACTACTTTGAACCATATATGACACTTTTTTATCAAAACTATGACAGAGCATTTTTAAACGATGTCGCAGAGGAGATCACTGCTATTAAACTCTATCCTGCAGGTATTACAACAAACTCAGAAGGTGGCGTGAGCTCTTTTGACATTGAAGAGATGCGACCAACACTCGAGGCTATGAGTGAGCTTGATATTCCACTGTGTGTGCATGGTGAAACAGATGGTTTTGTTATGGACCGTGAAGCTGAATTTATGTCTATTTATGAGCTTCTTGCAAAGAACTTTCCAAAGCTCAAAATCATCATGGAGCATATCACTACAAAAGAGGCAGTTGCTATGCTTGACAAGTATGAGAACCTCTATGCAACTATTACAGTGCATCACCTTCTTCTTACTCTTGATGATGTTATTGGCGGGATGATGATGCCACACCACTTCTGTAAACCAATTGCAAAGCGTCCAGAGGATTTGGATGCACTCTTAAGTGTTGCTCTTGAGGCGCATCCAAAAGTAATGTTTGGAAGTGACTCTGCACCACATCCACGTGAGAAGAAAGAGGCGTGTGGTTGTGCTGCCGGAGTCTTTACTGCACCGATTGCACTGCAGCTTCTGTGTGAGATATTTGAGCAGTTTGACAAGCTTGATAATCTACAGGACTTTGTAAGTGACAATGCACAACGCATCTATGGAATCTGTCCTGAGTTTAAAGAGGTTACATTGGAGAGACGACCTTTTGTTGTACCTGAGATATATGGAAATGTTGTACCTCTTTATGCAGGTGAAACTCTAAACTGGGCCATTGAGAGTGTCGAGTAAAATACTCCTTGTAGAAGATGATCTCCTTTTTGGAGAGACTCTTGTAGATATGTTAGAAGATGAAGGCTATGAAGTAATATACTCTCCAAATGGAGATGATGCACTCGAGAGAACTTACAAAGAGAAGTTTGACCTTTATCTTTTAGATATCAATCTTCCTCTGTTAGACGGACTCTCTCTCTTAAAAGAGTTGCGTGAGGCAGATGATAATACTCCTGCCATTTTTTTAACCTCACGCAAAGATAAAGAGAGTCTTCAAAAAGGTTTTTTACATGGTGGTGATGACTACATAACAAAACCTTTTGATATGGATGAGTTGCTTTTACGTATTGAGGCACTGCTAAGACGCACCAAAGGTAAAGCAGTAGAGTGCGTAGGGCTTCTTTGTCATGACGGGGAGCATAAGTGTATTCGCTATGACGGAGTGGCACTGGAGCTTTCACAAAAAGAGTATGGGCTTTTACTTTTACTGATGCAACATGCCAATGCTACGCTGCCAAAAGAGTTGATACTCGATGAACTTTGGAGTAGTGCCTCTGGTGGAAGTGAGGGTGCACTGCGTGTTTACATAAACCGTTTAAAACAGCTTCTTCCTGATATTACAATAGAAAATATCAGAGGAATAGGGTACCGCCTTGTTTCATAATCTTCGTATTAATATTGTCATCTTCTATATTGTAACGACGGCAAGCTTTTTACTGCTTTTTTATAATGCGGTTTTTGTACTTAAAGTTGAAAACCTCTATATTCTCGCTCTTCTTCTATTTTTGCTTATTATTTTAAGTGCTGTTTTTATCTCCAAGCTCTCCGTTGACCCTTTGGAATCTTATGTAAAAGAGCTGCAAAACCTCTCAAAAGAGACACTCCATGAGCTCAATCTGCCTATTTCTACAATAAAGAGTAATGTTCAGATGCTTGAGAAGAGACTTGCAGATGAGAAGTCCCAAAAAAGGCTCGGACGCATTGCAAGTGCCTGTGATATGCTCCAAGAACGTTATAATGAGCTTGATTATCTTATAAAAATGCAGAGTAAAAGCAAGATAAGAGAGACTTTTTATCTCGATGAACTCCTGCGTGAGCGCATTACTTTTTTACAAAAAATCTATCCCCATTTTAGTTTTGAACTTCAGAGTGAACATATTAGCTTGGAGTGTGATAAAATAGGTCTTGCAAAAGTTATTGATAATTTGATAGACAATGGTGTTAAATATTCCGGAGACTCTCGAAAAATAGTCATCAAAAACAGAGCAGACTACTTGGAGATACAGGATTTTGGAATCGGCATGAGTGAAGTAGAGCTTTTGAGGATCTTTGACACATACTACCAAACAAATTCACAAATGCAAGGTTTTGGTATAGGTCTTTCTATGGTAAAGCGTTTTTGTGATGAGAACTCAATAGAACTTATTTTTGACTCAACTCCCGGAGTTGGTACAACAGTAAAATTACAATTTAAAACAATAGGATTATAGTAGATGCAAACAACAGCTTCTTTTTTACAATATGCGGAAAATGCACTGGATTACGGTGTGATGGGAATTTTAGTACTTATGAGTGTCGTGACACTATGGCTTTTTATAGAGCGTATGATGTTTTATAAGTCTATACGTATTGAAGACTATAAGCATAGAGATGCATTGGAGGTGGATCTTACAGACAACATTGGTATCATCAGTGCAATTGGCTCAAATGCTCCGTATGTTGGCCTTTTGGGAACTGTTTTGGGAATTATGATAACATTTTACACATTGGGTGATGTTGGAGCAGTAGATGCCAAAAGAATTATGACAGGACTGGCTCTTGCACTAAAAGCAACAGCTATGGGGCTAATTGTAGCGATGCCGGCAATCATTGCCTATACGATTGTTCTTAGAAAAGTTGAGCGAATTTTGGCGAAGTTCGATGTTATGCAAGAAGAACAAGAAGAGATGAGATCATAAACAATGCCTAAGTGTAAAAAAAAGAATCTAAAGCGTTTTGATCAGATAAATGTCATTCCTTTTATTGATATTATGCTCGTTTTGCTTGTTATGGTACTGACAACGGCGACATTTATCAAACAGGGAATCATCCCAGTTGATCTGCCAGAGGCAAAAGCAGCGCAAAAAGAGGAGAACACAAAAGAGGTCACTATCTATGTAAATGCCAAAGGTGAGATGTTTTTTGATAAAGAAAAAGTCAATCTTGCAGAACTTGAGAAAAAACTTTCAACAATTTCAAAAAAACAGACAGTAGTACTTCGAAGTGACAAAGAGTCGAAGTTTCAGGACTTTGTGAGTGTTATGGACATTCTAAAAAGACTAGGTCATGAACAGCTTTATATCGTAACAAAAGAATAAAAAACATTTTTCACCAATAAATCACCGTGATTTGCTATCATTATAAAAAAAATATAGGATGGCAAATGCATACTAATAAAAAACAGGAGATTTTGCAGCAGTTAGCTGAAGCAAGACTTTCTCATGCAAAATGGCTTAGAAGAGCTAAACATCTTATAGAAGGACTTCCGGTCAAAGATGGGATGATTCCTATCGATCCTACGGATTGTGCCTTTGGTCAGTGGTTTTATAAAGATGCAGTTCGATATAAAAATGTTTTGAGTTTTGCAAAACATATTGAGAAGATAGGGAGCCTTCATGTAGCACTACATGATGTCTATTTGCATATTTATAAAATTTATTTTGTTGATGCTAGACGGTCTCGTTTTATGTCTACAATTTTGGCATCACAGTACAAAAGCCCATCAAAATCACAGCAAGAGCTCACGCAACACTATTTCATAGAACTACAAAAGATCTCCAATGAGCTCAATAAAGAGCTTGAAACACTAGAAAAACTGGTTTTAAGTTTAGACAAACAATATTTTGAACTGATGGCAAGCTAATAAGAAAGCTTGCTGTCTAAAAGTTTATACTTTGCATGTTGAACCTCTTTTTTGAGGGCACTTGTTTGGTTGGTCTGTAGATGTAGCTGAGTTTGATTAAGCTCAGTATTAAACTTTTTTGTTTCATATTTTTCTACATCCAAAAAAAGTGTAGAAGCAATAAAAAAGAGAATCATAATAACTACAATGCTTGCATAGAGTAAAAGATAATTTTTTATATGTCCTGATTCAAAAGGGTTTTCAATCATTAGTTTGTAACTCCTTGATAGTTTTGCAGAGATTATACCCGTATTCTCTCAATTCTACAGCTTTATGAAACCTAATAGATATTATGCTCATAATACTTCAACCCTGTTCCTACCATTTTCTTTTGCCAAATAGAGTGCTTTGTCTGCACGTAAAATAATCTCATTGAGTGAGTTGTCCTCTTTTTTGTATGCACTACCTCCTATACTGATTGTTATGAAGATATCTATGTCATCAATATGGCAAGGAGTTCTCTCTACCTGCTGACGTATCTTTTGTGCAACATGCTGTGCCGCATCTAAAGAGGTATTAGGAAGAAGTACAATAAACTCTTCTCCTCCATATCTGGCAAATATATCACTTTTACGAAGAGTCTCTTGCACTACTTGCGCGAGATGCTGTAAAATTCTGTCTCCTGCTACATGCCCATAGGTGTCATTGACCTTTTTAAAGAAGTCAATATCTAAAATAAGAATAGAGAGTTCTATCTCTTCTCGTTTTGCCAAAGTAAAAAAAGAGTTGGCTATCTCAAAAAAAGCTCTGCGATTATAGATTTTTGTTAAAGGATCTGTCGTTGCTAATTGACGTAGTTTTTCATTGTCTTGATCGATTTTTTCTTTCATTTCAAAGAACTGTTCAATCATCTGACCAATCTCATCTTTATAGAATTTTTGCTTTGGAATCTCTTTTTCATTGTTTCTAAAAGCAAGAATCGCCTGATGTAAATACTCTATAGGTGCTAAAATCTTTTTTCTTAGAACATAGACAGCCAAGAGTAGAATAATGATATTTATGATAAACAGGAGAGCAATTTCTTTGTAGATAGTATCTATCTTATGGTGTGCATCGACAATCTTTTGTCTTGTTCGTTTGCGCACTGCTGTAAGAAAAACATCAATAGGCAGCATAATGTTCTCTTTTGCTTGAAAGTACTCTTTTGAGTGTAGCAAGGCAATGCTTGTATCTAGTTTGAGATTTTTACTTTTTTCACTTTTTGCAAAAGCATCTTGTTCTAAAAGAGCCAGTTTGTCTGAGTTTATTTTTGACTCTTTGAGTTTTTTCAACTCAAAGTCAGAGTAGGGGAGCTTTTGCATCTGTGACTCAAGAGAGGAAGGCTTTTGTAGAGGGTGCATGATTTTACGTATTTTTGGTGAGAGATCCCAGTAGATACCTTCATAGTCTTTAGGTCGTGGCTCTTCACCATTTCGAATTTTGAGAATCTTATAATAGTCCTCTTTAAAGTGTGGGTCGTGTGTGATAACATAGGCTCTAGCCATCTTTGTAAGATCATCAGAACTCTGCCTGAGCTCATCTGCTTTGAGTGTCATTTCATAGCGTTGTTTTTCTGTAAATGCCAATGCTGTAGTGACTTGGTAGAGCCGAAAGATTTCATATAAAACTAAAAACATGATGGAAAAGATAGCAATCCCAATAATAGTGAAAAATGTTTTAAGTTTTATATCCATAAGCGTAATTTAGTTACATACTTTTTTGAGCTCAAGCTCTATTTCTATTTTGACATCTTGCCATGTTTTGCCTTTGTGTAGGTCATAACAAGCTTTGTTAATGCTCTTTAGTGATGGCAGCATGTTAAAGTCTGCTAAGTCAATGTAGCCTTCTGCTTCAAGCTCTTTATCATCAAGGTCCATCTTCATAGGAATGTTTTTTGTAATACCATTCATACTGATAGCAACTGTGATGATTTTTTTCTCAACAGAGATTACCTTTGCTTCTATCTTATCTACATTTTGTACTTGGAAAAATGATTTGACAAGTTTGGCATCACGTCCGCTGTTTTTAGAGTTGATACTTGCTGTATCAATAGTGATCTTTGTTGTCTCAAAGAACTCTTTTGCAGATTTGTTCTTTGTTGCTTGAACACTTACTTTGTCAAATGTTCCGCCTACACCTATTTTAAGAGGTGTTTTGTATGCTTTCCACTCAAGGTCAGTTTTTTGTGCTTCATAGTGACAGGTTCCTGCTATGAGGGGTAGAGAGAGTAAAAGTATTGAAAGAATTTTAGACATTGTTTTTCCTATTTGTTGTATATGCGATATTGTAGCATAGTTTAAAAATATATAGGATTAAGACAAGTAATAAAGAGGATGAAAAAGGAATATAAAAGTTGTTGTGTTTGGTGCGACGCCTAAAAAAGCCAAGAAATTGGCTTTAAAAGGTCCTTCGCAAGTTGATTTTCACTTCATTCAAATATCAACTCTTGATTCGAAAGCGATAAACGACAAGAAATTGTCGCTAGTGGACTCCGACGGTCAGTACTTCGTACATTGACCTCTGGTGCGACGCCTAAAAAAGCCAAGAAATTGGCTTTTTCTTAACGGCGTCTTACATCATACCTGGCATTCCCATTTGTGGAGGCATTCCAGC
>JAMORG010000041.1 GCA_027063745.1 Sulfurimonas sp. | reverse complement strand
TATCTTCCGTAAATGGGAGTCCCCCTGTGTTCATTCCAAAAAAACCACTTACAAGTGTCAATGGTAGAAATACTCCAGAGAGCAGGGTGAGGTAGTAGATATTTTTGTTCATCTTCTCATCTACTTTCGCTCTGTAGAAGTCATAGAGGTGGTCTAGCTTATCAAGCGCTGCTTTAGAGAGGTCGCGGATGCGTTCCATATGTTCATGAAGATCTGCATAAGCCAACTCTTCAAATGTTGCAAACTTTTTGTTGTACTTGATAAAAAGGTCAAAAGAGAGTGCCGCATGAAAGATGAGTCTATGGACAAGTGAGAGATCTTTTTTGTATGTAAGCCACTGTGACATAAAGTTATCATTGCGTGAGTGCTCATATAGAGAATCTTCTAAGTAATCTATCTCAATATAGTACTGTTTTATCTCTTTGATGAGTTTTTCTGTTTTATTATCAAGAAACTGGTTCATCTCTTCTAAAGAACCAAGCTCATCAAAGTCATTTTTTTCACGGTTGTAGAGGTAACATCTTTCCCTTTGAACAATAAAAGCATAAGAGATGATCTTAATAGTGTTCTCTTCAAGCTCCGGCAGTCGTAAGATCAGCATACAGTGGTCATCAACAACTACAAAGTCTGATGGGTGCTCAGGGTTTTGTATGTCTTCTAAGATATACTCATCAAGTATGTTTTTAATGTTCATTTTTTGCTCTTTTTCTTTGTATGTTTTGTGTTGGCATATAAAACTCAATATTTTCACGAAGCACTTTAGAAACACTTTCCTCTTTTAAAAGTTGCTTGAGAAATTCTTTACTTGTTTCATCAAACAAAAGTTCAATATCCTCTTGCGTGAGAGGGCGTTTATCAAGCGTGTTGATGATCTCCTCTTTTGTATAGCTCTGCTGATTGGCTTCGGCATGCTGTCTTGATGCTATGTGAACAGGTAAAGAGGCATCAAACTTCTGTGCTATCTCGTGAAGCTCTTTATAACTCACACCCATAACAGGATACGCCGGTGGTCTATCAATTGTCCCGATGTCAATGCGTGAGGCATCTATCTCCATAAGCACATTATTGAGCTTTGCTATCTCTTCATCTGTGTCATTGAGACCATGAACAAAGAGTATCTCGATAAAGAGTTTTCCATGATAGGCTTTTGAGAAGTTTTTAACTGCTTGAACTATATCTTCTATCTTGATGCTAGGGTGTGGTCTGTCTATCTTTTTAAAGACATCAGGTGAGATGGCATCGAGTGAGAGTTTTACCTGGTCAAGCTCTAAAAGGGAGTCAAATACCTTTGCATCTGTCAGTGCTGCTGAGTTTGTAAGTATAAGCGTCTGTGTATTGCCTTTTATCTTTTTTAGCTCTTCTATGAGACTATCAAGATAAGGGTAGAGTGTTGGTTCACCGTTTGCTGTGAGTGTGATGACATCTATTTTGTCTGAGAGATGCTTTTGTAGTTCTTCTATAATCGCTGTGACACTGACAACATCATCTTGTTTTGCAACGGTTGCAGCAGGGGCTAGTTCGCAGTAAAGACAGTCAAAATTACACTGTTTGTGTGAAGGAGAGAGATCTACCCCAAGGCTCACACCAAAACGGCGTGAGTGGATGGGGCCAAAGATGATGTTATCTTTTTCCACTGACTCTGTGACACTCGTCAATGAAATGTTTTGCATTCTCTACTGGAACATCAGGAAGAATTCCGTGTCCGAGATTAAAGATATGACGTTTGCCACCCATGATTTCCTGAAGTGCTTCTACGCACTCAGTCGTTGCCTCTTTTGAGTAGAGACGGCATGGCTCCATGTTTCCTTGAAGAACATATTTTTCTCCTAGTTTTTCTTTTGCCATAGCCATTGGTGTACCCCAGTCAACACCAAATACATCAAAGTTTCCATAAACCAAACCGCGCTCAATAAACGCTGCCACGCCTTTAGGGAACATGATGATAGGTACGTGAGGATATTTTGCTTTTAAGTGCTCAGCGATCTCTACCATATACTGCCAAGAGAACTCATCATACTTGCTTGGCTCAATAGCTGCTGCCCATGAGTCAAAGATCTGTGCAACATCGATGCCGGATTCTATCTGTTTTTCCATGTAGAGTTTTACAACGTCAGTTACTTTTCTGAGTATCTTGTGTAGCAGTTCAGGATTAGAGTACATCATCTTTTTACAGATGTTGTAAGTCTTTGTTCCTTGACCTTCTATCATGTAGGTTGCCAGTGTCCAAGGTGAACCTGTAAAACCGATGAGAGCTTTGTCATCTGCTAGTTTTGTTTTGATAAGCTTGATAGTATCATAAACATATGTCAGCTTGTTTGCAGCCTCTTGGCCACCGATGAGTCTATCAAGATCTGCTTCACTTGTAATCGGGTCAGAGAACTTAGGACCTTCACCTTTTACAAAAGAGAGATCCATTCCCATCTCATCAGGAATAACCAAAATGTCGCTAAATAAAATAGCCGCATCAACATCTAAAATATCAACAGGCTGCAGTGTTACTTCACATGCCATTTCAGGATTGTGACAAAGGTTTAAAAAGTTTCCTGCCTTTGCACGTACTTCCATGTACTCTGGAAGATAGCGTCCTGCTTGACGCATCATCCATACCGGAGTGTAAGGAGTCTCTTTGCCTAAACAGGCATCTACAAAAATTTTACTCATATAATTTTCCTTAATGTTTATGTCCGACTTTACTTAAAAAGTATAAACCAACAGCAACAGCTGTAATAGAAAGAGCCAAGTAGAGAAGCTCAAGTGGCGAAGTGTACGTTGCCAGTCCGACTTTTTTGAAAAAACCAACAACAAGTACCATAACGATAACTTTTGAGATCTTATCTTTTAGTTGGTCAAGTGAGTGAATAGCAAGAATCTTGTTTCCACGCTCTTCATCCTCTTTTGCTACATCAATATCTGAGATAAAGAGCTCGTAAATACCAAATGAAAAGATGAGCATTACAACGCCTATCAGGTATAAATCAACTGCACCAATAATGCCACCGACAACTATCTCATGGAAATGTTCAGGGTGGTGATGGTTTATATATGTATTTATAACAAGCTTCGCTGTGTCATAAATGTCAAATGATGCAACTATAAAAAGTGCTACTGCCCCGATAAGTCCAAAGATGACAGCCAGTAGAACCATAAAACGAGTGCCCCAAAGGCCACTCTCAAAGATTCTTTCTAACATTATGCACCTTCCTCCATCTCTATCCATTTTTGAGCGATTCTCACGGCATTTGTAGCAGCACCTACGCGAAGATTATCCGCTACTACAAACATATGCAGCATATTATTTGCAAAGTTGTCTTCTCTGATGCGTCCTACAAATGTTTCATTGGAATCTACACAATCTTTTGGCATAGGGTAGAGCTCTTTACTTGGATCATCCACCACAACAATGTTTGGAGCTTTGCTTAAGATCTCGCGTGCTTCAGCTGCACTTATTTCAGAGTCAAAAGTCATAGTTACTGCTTCTGAGTGACCGCGAAGAACAGGAACACGAACACAAGTTGCAGAGAGTGCTACCTCTTTGTGCATGATTTTTGTAGTCTCATTAACCATTTTCATCTCTTCTTTTGTGTAGCCATTTTCCATAAAGACATCGATTTGTGGAATGACATTAAGAGCGATCTGTTGGTTAAATGCTTTTACTTCTGCCTCATCAAGTGTAAAGTTGAAGAATGCCTGCATCTGTTTTACTAGCTCTTCCATTGCAGATTTTCCAGCACCACTAGTTGCTTGGTACGTTGCTACATCTACACGTACAAGATCATACGCTTCATCAAGAGGTTTGAGTGCCTGTACCATTTGAATAGTAGAACAGTTAGGGTTTGCAATAATCCCTTTTTTCTGCCAAAGAGCTATATCTTCAGGGTTTACTTCAGGCACTACCAAAGGTACATCTTCATCCATTCTATAGTGTGAGGTGTTATCAATAACAACAGCACCGGCAGCTACTGCAGCAGGAGCAAACTCAGCACTGACACTGCCACCTGCACTAAAGAGTGCAATCTCTACATTATTCTCTTCAAAAACCTCTTGCGTGAGCTCTAAGATAGTATGCTCTTCTCCGTTATACTCTACAGTTTTACCTGCACTTCTTGCACTCGCAAGTGGAACAAGTTTGGCAAGTGGAAAGTCTATCTCTTCTAAAACTCTGAGTATCTCTTCTCCAACTGCTCCATTTGCTCCAACTACGGCTACATTATATTTTTTCATCTGTTCTCCTGTTTTTATTTTCTGGTTTCTAAATAAAGTTCATCTTTTTGTATCTCTTGACCTTCGCTCAAAATGACAGCACGCTCAACTACCGAGATTAGTTCTCTGATATTTCCCGGCCACTCATAAGAGAGAAGTTCATTCTCTGCCTCTTTTGAAAATGACTTTTCATCAAATCCATACTTTTGTGAACTCTCTTTACAAACCTTCTGTGCAATGGCAAGTATCTCATCACAACGCTCACGCAAAGGTGGAATATGCAGAGGGATAGTGTTTAAACGGTAGTAGAGATCCTCTCGAAATTCTCCGTTTTTTATCTTCTCTTGCAGGTTTGCATTTGTCGCTGCGATGATGCGCACATCAATCTTAATGCTTTTCGGTGAACCAAGCCTTCGTACTTCTCTCTCTTGCAGGGCACGCAGAAGTTTGGCTTGGACACCATAGGGCATCTCACCTATCTCATCTAAAAAGAGTGTTCCACCGTTTGCAAGCTCAAACTGTCCTGCTTTTGCTTCTGTAGCATCGGTAAAAGCACCTTTTTCAAAACCAAAAAGTTCACTCTCAATGAGGTTTTCAGGCAGTGCTGCCATGTTAATGGCAACAAAAGGCTTTTTGGCACGAGGTGAATTTTTATGGATGTAAGAAGCAAAAACCTCTTTTCCTACACCACTCTCACCAAGAAGTAAAATACTTGCATCTGTCTTAGCAGCTTTATCAGCAATGTTGAGTGCTTTTCGCAGTGCTTCAGACTCTCCAAAAAACTCTTTTTGCTTGTCTGCTTTTTTTGTCCCTTTTTTACTTTTTTTTGTAACTGCCTGAACTTTTGCTTCTCTCTCTATGGCTGCTATAAGTGTGTCTATATCAAAAGGCTTGAGAAGAAAATCTTTTACACCCAGATGTATAGACTCAATAGCACGCGTGAGCGTAGCATTTCCTGTCATAATAATAACTTCAAAGCGACCGTTTAACTCTTTGATAAACTCAATGCCATCCATCTTTGGCATATTGATATCTGTAATGACAAGATCATATGTATCATCAAGCTTTTTCAGCGCATCTACAGCATTTTTAAATGTAATAACTTCAAACTCTTTATAATCACCCATAGCGATCTCAAGAGATTTACGCATATTAATATCATCTTCGACTATGGCAATTTTCACAAAAAGTCCTACATTTTCAGTTATTTTAAAGGTGCTATAGTAACAAAATTATCATTAAAATCGACTTTGAAGCAGTGAGTTTGAAATGTTAGTCGTGTTGTAGCGTGGTTGATACTGTTTCGAGTCTCTTGAAAATGTTCTACTTTCATACCACTTTTTTGAAGGTACTCAAGAAACTCTTCATAGTTCTGTAAAATGATTGTTTTGAGATTTTTACTCTTTTTAAGAGGTAAAAGAAGTGCCTCATTATTTAAAAGTTCGTTTTGTGAGCATTTTTGCATGGCGTGAGATACAGTAAGTGTTTCATTGTAGACAATGGCATCTTGAATGACACTGCGGTAAGAGATAAGGTATTCATCTGCAAAGAGTGTTGCAGATGAAAGGATAAAAAAAGTAATTATTGAGGAAATTGAGAACGGTTGAGTGTTATCTCCATTTCCACTTCGCATAGTCCCTCTTTAAATGTAGTTTCAACAATGTTTGCATTACGAACCATTGCAGTAACCGATGTTCTTACTGTTGAGCGTTTTACCATCATGTTTTGTACAAGGTCTTGTCCGTCAATACGAACACCTTTTACTTTTTCTGCAATGAGTCTGTAGGCATCTGCAACCGCAGCACGTTTTGCCAAAGCATACGCTTGAGCAGGTGAGGCAGTATTGATCGGTGCTACACCTTGGCCTACTACACTGATAAGAAGTGGTTTGTTCTCACTCAAAACCATTCCGTCATCATTTTGTGCTTTTTTTACAGTTGGCGTGTTTACTACAGGTTTGTCAACTTTTTCAACAGCTGCAGCATGAGAACAGCTTCCTGTTGGGCAAACTACCGTGATAGTTGAGTTTGCAGGTGCAACCTGTGTTTTTACACTGTCTGTTGCTGCACATGAGACTATACTAAGCAGTGCTGCTAAGAGTAAAGAGTATTTCATTGAGTATCCTTATTATAGAGCATAGCTCTTGGTTAACTTAAAATTTTATTAGCAACAACTATTCCAAGTCTAGTGTTGCTTGTCCTTCTTGTGATTCTTCGCTTGTTTCATCTTCTTCTTTTTCCTCTTTAGGACAGCGTGAGATAGAGACAACGTCATCACCTTTTACGATGTAAACACCTGATGTATTACGGCTTGATTTTGAGATAGTTTGCATATCTACACGAATCATTTTACCGGCTTTAGTAAGTGCCATCATATCCATAGACTCATCTACCATTAAACATCCTACGATGTGTTTACCGGTTTTTGCTGTCATCTTCATAGCGATAACACCACTACCACCACGATTTGTGAGGCGATATTCACCAGCTTCCGTACGTTTACCGATACCTTTTTCTGCTACGATGAGTATCTCTTGTTCATCATTTTCAATGATGTTTGCATCTACTACTTCATCACCCTCATGTTTGAATTTGATACCACGAACACCACGAGTTGAACGACCCTGCTCACGTGTTTTTTCTATTTCAAATTTAATACATTGCGCAAGTTTTGTAACGATAAAGAGGTACTGAATATTTTGATCTGCAATTTTTGCAGTGATGAGTTCATCATCTTCATCTAAAACGATAGCACGAACACCGTTACTTCTGATGTTGCTGAACTCACTTAGGTTTGTACGCTTAACTACACCGTTTTTCGTAAAGAATACAAGTGATTTCTCTTCGCTGAAGTCAGTTGTAGGGATAATAGACTGTATTTTCTCATCTGCCTGGAGGTTGATGAGATTGACAACCGCTTTACCTTTTGCTGTTCTGCTTCCCTCTGGAATCTTGTAAACTTTGAGCCAGTGAAGTTGTCCACGGTCAGTTACAAAAAGGAGTGTATCGTGTGTATTACATGTAAAGAAGTTCTCTATAAAGTCATCTTCGTAAGTAGTAACGGCAGTTTTACCTTTACCACCGCGTTTTTGTTTTTCATAGTTTGCAAGCGGTACACGCTTGATATAGCCGCGGTGTGTAATAGTGACTACCATCGGCTCATTTGGAATGAGATCTTCGATGTCGATGTCGTCATAGTCATCTTCTATTTCAGTTTTTCTCGGTGTTGTATAAGTTTCAAGAATCTCATCAAACTCTTGGCCAATAATACCGTGAAGAACCTCTTCACTTTTTAAAATCGACTCAAGATACTCGATAAGCTCCATAAGCTCACGCAATTCATTTTCAATCTTCTCTATCTCTAAACCAGTCAGACGACCAAGGCGCATAGCTACAATGCTTGTTGCTTGAATCTCAGAGAAGTCAAACTCACTTACAAGGTTTGCTTTTGCATCCTCTTCATTGCCAGATGCACGAATAACACGGATAACTTCATCGATAATGTCGATAGCTTTTTTAAGACCTTCTAAGATGTGTGCACGCGCTTTTGCTTTTTCAAGGTCAAAGATTGTACGACGGATGATAATCGTCTTACGGTGATTTATAAAGTGTTTTAGGATGTCAATAAGACCAAATATACGAGGCTCTTGGTTTAAGATAGAAAGCATGATGATACCAAAAGTAACCTGCATAGCAGTCTGTTTAAAGAGGTTGTTTAAAACGATCTCACTCATAGCATCTTTTTTAAGCTCAATAACGACACGCATACCGTCACGGTCAGATTCGTCACGAATCTCACTTACACCTTCAATAAGTTTGTCTTTTACAAGGTTGGCTACATTTTCAATAAGACGGGCTTTGTTTACCTGGTATGGAAGTTCATCAATGACGATAACCTCTTTTTTACCCTTTTGCTCTATGTGTGTCTTTGCGCGCACCTTAATACGCCCACGACCACTCTCATAGGCATCGATAATTCCTTTTTTACCAAAGATGATACCACCTGTAGGAAAGTCAGGTGCTTTGATATGCTCCATTATCTCAGGGAGTGTAATATCAGGATTTTCTAAAAGAGCTTTAAGCCCGTTCATGATTTCTGTCGGGTTGTGAGGAGGGATGTTTGTTGCCATACCAACAGCGATACCGCTTGAACCGTTGATAAGCAGGTTTGGTACACGCGTAGGCATAACATCGGGCTCTTTTGTTGTAGCATCGTAGTTGTCTATCATATTTACAGTGTTTTTCTCTAAATCTTTTAAGAGTTCACCTGCAAACTTTGTCATACGCGCTTCGGTATAACGCATAGCAGCAGCACTGTCACCATCAACAGAACCGAAGTTTCCTTGTCCGTCAACAAGCTCCATACGCATAGAGAAGTCCTGCGCCATACGAACAAGTGCATCATAAACAGCTGTGTCACCGTGTGGGTGGTACTGACCAATAACATCACCGACTATACGCGCTGATTTTTTATACTTTGCTCCGTGTGAGAGATTAAGTTTGTCCATCGCATAGAGGATTCTTCTGTGTACCGGTTTTAAACCATCGCGAACATCTGGAAGTGCACGCCCTACAATAACACTCATCGAGTAGTCAAGGTAAGAGTTTTGAAGTGTCTCTTCTATATTTATAGTCTGTATATCATCATTACTTAGCAAATCGCTCATTAAAACACCCTATTAATTAAAAATAAAATCTCTGCATAATACCTAATAAAGACTTAAGAAAATGTTTAAGTGCTTATTTTAAGAATGTTATATAGTAAAGTTGTCAAAAGAAGGAAAAATATAGATTGATTAATTTTTAACCATTATTTTGATTAAAATTAGAGTGATATGTGTCATACTGGATTTTGAAAATAGAAAATAAAAGGACTTTTATGAAGAAATTGTTATTGGCAACTCTGTTTGCTTTTCCAGTTTTGGCATTTGCCAAAGACTCTCTTGATAGTGGTGATACAGCGTGGATGATGATCTCTACGGCTTTAGTATTGCTTATGACACCAGCTGGACTTGCACTTTTTTATGCTGGCATGACAAGAAGCAAAAATGTGCTTAATACTTATGCAATGGTTTTTGGAGGATTTGTAGTTGCATTTGTTGTATGGATTATCGCTGGTTACTCAATAGCATTTGGAACAGCAGACTCAGCTGTTGTTCAAAATGTAATGGGTGGCTTTGGAAATGTACTTTTAAATGGCATATCTTGGCATGA
>JAMORG010000040.1 GCA_027063745.1 Sulfurimonas sp. | reverse complement strand
TGTTGCTTCTTGGTCTTTTTGTTGGTCTGCTTTCTGGTTTTTTCGGTATTGGAGGCGGTACTATTTTGATTCCATTGCTTTTGATGATGGGTTTTGAGACAAAGAGTGCAATAGGCATATCTGTAGTTCAAATGGTCTTTAGTTCCATCTATGGGAGTTATCTTAACAACAAAAAAGGTACTCTTGATGTAAAGATGGTCAGTATTATCGGTGCAGGTGGATTTGCCGGAGCACTGCTAAGCGGTTATATCGCTGCCATGCTCAGTGACAAAACACTGGAGATACTCTTTTTTTCATTTGCTCTTTTTGCACTGATACGAATGTTTTTAAAGACTCATGAAGATGCAAAAGAGAAAGAGCTTCACTACTCTTTACTCTTGCTTATTGGTGTAATATTGGGTGCTTTTAGTATGACTATTGGAGTGGGAGGAAGTATTTTACTTGTTCCTGTTTTGGTGGGATTTTTACATGTACCACTCAAAAAAGCTCTCTCAGCCGGGCTCTTTTTTGTAGTCTTCTCTTCTGTCTCAGGGCTTATATCGCATGCGATAGAAGGACATATTGACTATAGCAGTGGTATTGTTATTGGAGTAGCTTCACTTCTTGGTGTTTATATTGGGATACATCTTAAAGATAAAGTATCTCACACAACACAAAAAAGATTATTAGTTGCTTTTTATCTCTTTGTAGTATTATACTTGGCAAAGAGAATATTTTTTTAAGGGTAGAATTTGAGTAAGAAAAAAGATGTTATAAAGATTACGGGTGCGCGTGAGAATAATTTAAAAAATATTGACCTGAGTATTCCAAAAAATGAACTTATCGTTATGACAGGGCTTAGTGGAAGTGGAAAGTCCACACTTGCATTTGATACGCTCTATGCAGAGGGACAGCGTCGTTATATGGAGAGCTTGTCTTCTTATGCAAGACAATTCCTAGACCGTGTCGGCAAGCCTGATGTTGATAAGATAGAAGGACTTACTCCTGCTATTGCCATCGATCAAAAGACAACATCGAAAAACCCTCGCTCAACTGTTGGAACCATCACAGAGATCTATGATTATCTGCGTCTTTTGTATGCCCGTGTAGGGATTCAGCACTGTCACAAGTGTGGTAAGGTTATTTCACAAATGTCAGCGTCGGACATTATCAATGAAGTGGCAAAACTTCCAGAGGGTGCAAAGCTTGTGCTTATGGCTCCGCTTGTACGTGATAACAAAGGAAGCTATGCCGATCTTTTAGAATCACTTGTGCATAAAGGCTATGTTCGTGCCATGATAGATGGTGTAATGGTACGCCTTGATGAAGAGATAGAGCTTAGTAAAACAAAAAAGCATACTATTAAAGTAGTTATAGACCGTGTTGTTGTCAAAGAGGAGAATAAAGAGCGAATTGCCTCTTCTGTTGAAAAAGCTTTAAAAGAGAGTTATGGTGAGCTTGAGATTGATGTGCTCAATGCCGATGAGCTTGGTGTGCCTGAGCATATTCACTACTCAGAACACAATGCCTGTTTTGATTGTAAGATAAGTTTTGATGAGCTTGAGCCGCTCTCATTCTCTTTTAACTCACCAAAGGGTGCATGTAGTGAGTGTGATGGACTAGGGCTTCGCTATGCACTTGATGTTGATAAAATTATAGACCCTGATTTGCCGATAGAAAAGGGTGCGGTAAAGATTGTTTATGGTTTTAACAAAGGTTACTATTTTACATTTTTAAAGGGCTTTTGTGAAGCCAATGACATTGATATTACCGTACCATATTCAGAGCTTGAACCACATCAGCAAAAAGCCATTTTGCACGGAAATGTCGGTGAAGTGGAATTTTTGTGGAAAAAGCATAAGGTAAAACGCCTCTTTCCGGGAATCATCCGCATCGCTTATGATATGTTCAAAGATGAAAAAGAGCTTGGAGATTATATGAGCGAAAAGGTCTGTAATGTCTGTAATTCGCACCGTCTTAAACTTGAATCTTTGGCTGTAAAAGTAGCAGGCAAGGGTATTGCAGAACTGCTTGATATGCCAATAGCAAAGACATATGAGTTCTTTGCCGATGAATCTAACTTTGAGTATCTTGACAAACAGCATGCACAGATCGCACAGCCGATTTTAAATGAGATACGTGAGCGTCTCTTCTTCCTTTACGATGTAGGTCTTGGCTATATTACACTTGGGCGTGATGCACGTACTATCTCTGGTGGAGAAGCACAGCGTATTCGTATTGCCTCACAGATTGGAAGTGGGCTTACGGGGGTGATGTATGTGCTTGATGAACCAAGTATCGGTCTGCATGAACGTGATACACTCAGACTTATAAAAACACTTAGAAGTTTGCAGGAAAAGGGTAACTCGGTCATTGTTGTAGAGCATGATAAAGAGACAATTGAAAATGCCGACTTTATTGTTGATATCGGTCCGGGAGCCGGAAAGTTTGGTGGAGAGGTTGTTTTTAGCGGAACACTTGATAAACTCAAAAAGGCCAAGACACTTACAGCAGACTACCTCTATGGACGTAAAAAGATAGAATACTTCTACAGACGTCCTCAAGAGAAGTGGATAGAGATAAAAAATGTTACTGTTAACAACATAAAAAATCTCTCAGCAAAAATACCACTCAATAACTTTGTCTGTATTACCGGAGTGAGTGGAAGTGGTAAGAGCTCATTGATGCTACAAACACTGCTGCCTGTAGCGCGTGAGCTCTTAAATCATGCAAGAAAGGTCAATAAAGTTGCCGGTGTTGAGATAACAGGACTTGAGAATGTTGACAAGGTAATTTACTTAGACCAAAGCCCGATAGGGCGTACACCACGAAGTAATCCTGCAACCTATACAGGTGTAATGGATGAGATAAGAAATCTTTTTGCACAGACAAAAGAGAGTCAAATTCGTGGTTATACAGCTTCACGCTTCTCTTTTAATGTCAAAGGCGGACGTTGTGAGAAGTGTCAGGGTGAAGGTGAGATTAAAATTGAGATGCACTTTTTGCCGGATATTATGGTGAAGTGTGATGCCTGTAAAGGTCGTCGCTACAACGATCAGACACTAGAGGTTTATTACAAAGGAAAGACTATTGCTGATGTGCTCAATATGAGCGTAGAAGAGGCATATGAGTTCTTTAAAGCCATACCAAAGATTCATCAGAAGATGAAGACACTGGTTGATGTTGGACTTGGTTATATTACACTTGGACAAAATGCTGTTACACTCTCAGGCGGAGAGGCACAGCGTATAAAACTCTCTAAAGAGCTCTCACGCAAAGATACAGGCAAGACGCTTTATATCCTTGATGAACCGACAACAGGACTACATTTTGCAGATGTGGATAGATTGACAAATGTGCTGCATAAATTTGTAGAACTTGGTAACTCTGTACTTATCATTGAGCATAACCTAGATATGATTAAAAATGCCGACTATATCATAGACATGGGACCTGAAGGGGGTAGTGGAGGTGGACTTATCATCGCCGAGGGTACTCCTGAAGAGTTGGCAGAGACATATGAAAAAACAGGTTCATATACAGGTGAATATTTGAAAAAAGAGTTAGAACTACATAAATAAACAATAAATCACTTCAAGCTCACTGATTCTATGATATAATCCATAAAAATATATGAAAAAGTTTAAAGGTTTAAGTTTATGCCTGGTAAGAAATTTGAAATTCTCATAGTTGATGATGTAAGTGAAAATATTAAAATAGCAATTAGCATCTTAAAAAGTGACGCATATAATTTTTCTTATGCACTCAATGCAAAGTCAGCAATTGAGATATTAAAAACAAAACGTTTTGACTTGCTTTTACTTGATGTTATGATGCCTGGTATAGATGGGTTTCAGTTGGCTAAGATGATTAAAAATACACCTGCTATTAAAGATACTCCTATTATTTTTGTAACAGCCAAAATCGATATCAATTCTATTAGCGAAGGTTTTAAGATCGGGGCTGTGGATTATGTTACAAAGCCATATCATCCAGTAGAACTAAAAGCAAGAGTAGCCAATCATTTAGAACTTTATAATCTCCGTAAAAAACTTGTAAAAGATAATAAAATTCTTCAAAAAGATATACTTGTTGAAAAAGAGCAGCGCTTGACAGAGATGGAGATGGCTCAAAGAGAGATTGTATATGTTCTCTCTGAACTTATGGAGAGAGACAGTGGAGAGACATCAGAACATGTTAAGCGCGTAGCTGAGATCTCCAAACAACTTGCAATGCTAGAAGGCAGTCTTAGTGATGATGAGATTAAGCGTATCTATTTGGCTGCACCACTGCATGATGTTGGTAAAGTTTTGGTTGACAACAGCATTTTACATAAAGATGGTCCTTTGGATGATGCTGAATTTGAAGAGATGAAAAAACATCCTGAACTAGCACGTGACATTTTAAAAAAATCCACACAAAAGCTTATACAGGCAGCAGCTGTTATTGCCTATGAACATCATGAGAATTGGGATGGCAGTGGTTATCCAAGAGGCTTAAAAGGTGAAGAGATACATCTTTTTGGTCGAATTGTAGCGATTGCTGATGTTTTGGATGCTTTGACGCATAGACGTTCTTATAAAGAAGCCTGGAGTTTTGAGGATACTGTATCATACATGATGGAACAGGCTGGAAAAAAATTTGATCCGCGATTAATGGATCTTTTCTTAAACCATTTAGAAATTTTTAAAGAGATTATTGATGAACAGTGAAGATGATCTTATCATTTTACTTACACTGTTAAGTTTTACATTTTTACTCTTTATTCTTGCACAGCAACTCTCTAAACAGAAGCTAAAGCAAAAAATTTCAGAGCTTGAGAAAGCTTTGAAAAGTAATCAAGAAGATAAAGAACAAAAAACTATAAGAGAAATTTCTAAAGAAAAACCTGTTGAAACAGTAAGTTCATTACAATATATAAAAAAAATAGAGTCTTTGGAGTCTCAGTTACGTTTGCAGAAAAAGAGGGTTTTAGAAACAAAAGCCATTGCGCAGGAAGCAAACAGAGTCAAGTCTGAATTTTTATCTAATATTCGACATGAGATTCGAACCCCAATGAACTCGATAATGGTTTTTGCAGATCTTCTTTCTCAGGAGATTATGGATGAAAAGTTAAAAAGCTATACGAAAAATATTTCAGTTTCAGGGCAAAAACTTCTAAATCTTTTAGATGATATTATTGAACTCTCAAGTGTAGAGAGTGGTATTTTTGAGATTAAAGAATCACCTGTGGATATTAGAAATTTATTAGAAAATATAGTTGAAGGAGAGAGACAAAAAGCTTATAAAAAAGGGCTTGCTGTAGATATGGAGATTAGCCAAAAAGTGCCGGATACTCTCCTTTTAGATAAAGAAAAAGTAGAAGATATTTTAACAAATCTCATTGAAAATGCTATTAAATTTACTGATAAGGGTTTTGTGAAAATAGAAGTAGATGTTGATAATAAAAATATACTCAAAAATGCAGTGAATCTCACTTTTCGTATAAAAGACAGTGGTGTTGGTATTGAGCAAGAGTATTTAGACCGTATTTTTGAGATTTTTGAAAAACCGGACAGTGATGATGAAAAAATTCGTGGAGCTGGTTTAGGCCTTTCTATCAATAAAAAGCTGGCTCACGCAATGAATGGTAATATCACTGTTTCTTCTAAGATAGATGAAGGTTCCGTCTTTACATTTACATTACAAAATGTTGAGATAGCACTTGCAAATGCCAATACAAAAGGCTTTGATGCGTTGATGATCGATTTTTCATTGATTAAAGCAAAACATAATCGCTTCTTAGTGATTGACAAAGATGACGGCAGCCGAAGTACTTTGCGTGAAGCATTTTTAAGTACACCGATAAACATTGTTGTTTTAGAAGAGTCTCGTGATGCTATTGAATTTTTACAAAATGAGATTGTTGATGTTATCTTTATAGATGTAGATATACTTACTGAAGATGATAATGCCGTAGCTAAGATTTTAATGAAAATGTCTCAAGCAGCTATTGTAACTTTAACATCTCATCGTTTAAAGGATGTTGTTTTCACGCAGGGACTTCGTATAGCTGGGCATTTGATGCGTCCTGTTTCTTTAGCCGAACTTTTTAAAACAAGTTTAAAAGCAGTATCCTATACCGATACAGTAGATGAAAAAATAGAGTATAAAGAGGAAGATACATTTAAACAGACAACACCAGAGGCAAGAAAAGCATTTTTAGAAGCTGTGCAAAAAGAGTTAGAAGA
The DNA here is from genome assembly GCA_027063745.1 of Sulfurimonas sp. GTDB lineage: Bacteria > Campylobacterota > Campylobacteria > Campylobacterales > Sulfurimonadaceae > Sulfurimonas. The sequence goes on along the minus strand of JAMORG010000040.1, from coordinate 3,232 downwards.
TATGTATAAAGAAGCATATAGAACAAATGATTTAAAGTCTATAGAGAAGTTTGCCAATACTCTTTATGATCTAGCAAAAGGATATAGTATTAAGGAATTTGCAGAGTTTGCCAAAACACTGCAACAAAAGATAGAGCTGTTTGATATAGATGCAATGCACACTATGATGAAAGAGTATAAAGAAAAACTCGATATTCTAAAAAGTTTATAAAACTATTGTATAATTGCGCAAAAAATTAAAGGCTGAAAATGGCAGTATATGTTTTTGGACACAGAAATCCTGATAGTGATTCTATCATCGGTGCTATAGCACTCTCTTATCTTAAAAATCAGGTAGAAAATGAAGAGTATATCCCAGCAAAGCAGGGTGATATCTCAGCTGAGACTGCATTTATATTAGAGAAGTTTGGCTATGCAGACAAAGAGCCAGTATTAAAAACTTCAGTGGCAGGTGAGAAGGTCTATCTTGTTGACTCAACAGATAAACCACACTTTCAAGATGATATTGATGAAGCGACAATTGTCGGTATTGTAGATCATCACAAGCTTGGTGATATTATGACTTCAACACCACTTGAAGCGTGGATTAGACCTATTGGCTCATCAAACACGGTTATTTATGAGATGTACAGATGTTATGGTGTTGATGTTCCAAAAGAGATAGCTGGAATGATGATGCTGGCAATCCTTAGTGATACAGTTATCTTTAAATCACCAACATGTACAAAAGTAGATACAAAAGCAGTTAAAGAGTTGGCACAAATTGCTGGAATTGAAGATTATAAAAAACTTGCTATGGATATGTTCATCGTAAAATCTGCTGTTGATGGAGCAAGTGCACGTGAGCTCAATACTCGTGATTATAAAGAGTTTAATATGAACGGCACAAAAGTTGGTATTGGTCAGCTTGAGATGGTAGATATTGCAGTACTCGAGCCTCGTGAAGATGAACTGCTTGAAGATATGAAAAAGATGAAAGAAGAAAACGGTCTTCATACTGTCTTGATTCTTCTAACAGACATTATGAAAGAGGGCTCAAAACTGCTTGTAGTATCTGATGATCCAAGTAAAATAGAAGCTGCTTTTAATGTGAAGCTTGAAAATAACAGAGCATGGTTAGATGGTGTACTGAGCCGTAAAAAGCAAGTTGTACCTTTCGTTCAGCCACAGTTCTAATAGAGAGGACTAAGAGAAATCTCTCTTAGTCTCTACTTCTAATCTACATATAAATAACGTTTAATCTTCTTTGTCGGTGTCTTTACAAATGGTTCTATCTGCTCTATAAATTTTGTAATCTTAGAGAATGATGCCAGTTTTTTGTTCGTCTCTATTCGCATCTCTTCTAAAAGTTTGTCAATTTTTGCTTTAACTTCACTCTCTGGTGTATTGTCCGCTTTAAACATTTTGTCGATAAGTTCATAGTCAAGGTGAATTCTTGCAATGAGTTTGCCATCTTTTTGCAGAACCAAAGAGTCAAGAACTGTTTCATGCTCGTTGATGATAGCTTCTATCTGTTCAGGGTAGATATTCTCTCCGGAAGGTCCCAGTATCATATTTTTACTGCGTCCACTGATAAAGAGGTAGCCGTCTTCATCTATGTAGCCTAAGTCTCCTGTTTTAAACCAGCCATCTTCCATTACCTCTGCTGTCTGTTTTTCATCTTTGTAGTAACCAAGCATTACACTTGGTGATTTGACATAGATCTCACCTTCACCATTATCCTCACGAGGATCATTTATCTTGATCTCTACACCAACCATAGGCAGTCCTGTTGAGCCTATTTTTATTGGCATACCGATACGTGTGCCGGCAATAAGAGGAGATGTCTCAGTAAGACCATACCCGATGATGTAAGGAAATTCTGCCTCTTTTAAAAACTCTTCAACATAGCGAGCCAGAGGAGCACCACCTATGCCAAAGAAACGGAGTCTGCCGCCAAAAGTCTCTATAAGTTTTTTCCCTGCTACTTTGTTGAGTTTGCGGCGTACAAAAGGAATGCCATATAAAAATTTCATCAAGGCAGAACCTGTAAGCTTTGGCAATACTTTGTTTTTGTAGATTTTTTCTATGATAAGCGGTACTGAGAGCATCATAGTTGGTCTTACCTGTTCAAATGCCTTTATAAGTACATTTGGTGTTGGTGTTTTGTCGATGTAGACAACATCTGATCCGTGTAAAATAGGCACTATCATACCAACAGTACACTCTAAGGTATGTGCTAATGGTAAGATAGAGAGAAATGTATCTTCGGGTAAAATTGTGATGTTTTTGTAGGCACTCATGGCATTTGTAACCAGGTTTTTGTGTGAGAGCATAACGCCTTTTGAGTGCCCCGTTGTTCCAGAAGTATAGAGAAGTGCTGCCATATCATCTTCTTGCGGTTTTGGTAGATCTTTTGTTGAGATCTTATCTGTGATAGTCTGATGAAACTTTGAGATATAGCTGTGATTTGTCAACTCATCGATAAGAGTCAGATCATCAAGCTTGATAACAAACTTCATATTTGAGTCTTCTAGCTCTTCTATGGTTTGGAGATGCTTTTGTGAGACAAAAACCGCTTTTGCTTCAGAATGGCGGATGATGTGTTGTACATCAGCCGGATTAAAGTCAGGAAGTATGGGAACAATAACAGCACCAAAATAGGTCACACTAAAATAAGCCACTGCCCAGTTAGGCATATTTTCACTTAAAAGTGCAACTTTGTCACCTTTGCGTATACCGTTGTTTTTAAGGAGTTTTATCATCTGCATTACATTCTCATAGAGTTCTTGATAATTCATACTCTCACCAGAGACCTTAGAGAGTACTTTTTTATCACCATAAAGTTCTACAGAACGTTTTAGTAATGCTGGGAGTGTGAAATTTTCTAAGTTTTCGTATGGATATAGCATATATAATCTCTTCTTGTACATAAATTTAGTATTATTATACATAAATAATTTTAATTGAGTATAACCATGAGCAGACGACATAAAAACAGACAGAACAAAAACCGAAAAACAGTTACTTTTACAGAAAAAGATTTTTTACCAACAACGCGTGCAGAGATGGACGCCTTGGGGTGGGATTATTGTGATGTTATCTTAGTAAGTGGCGATGCCTATATAGACTCGCCGTTTATCGGTGTCTCAATGGTTGGTCGTATGCTTGAGAGAATGGGTTACAGGGTCGGTATGATCGGCCAGCCTGATATTGATAAGCCAGATGATATCATGCGTCTTGGAGAACCGCG
>JAMORG010000039.1 GCA_027063745.1 Sulfurimonas sp. | reverse complement strand
TATTGGCATATGGTTGATTTGTTGTGGATTGTACTTTTTCCACTTGTATATATTATACGATAGGAAAAACAGATGAAAAGAATTTTAGAGATTGTATGGATTGTTTTAGTGATATTGACTGTTTTTGCCTATCTGCTTGGCTATTTGAAACTTATAGATACCGCACTTGTCGGGGCTTTACTCTTTACAACTTTTGTTAAAGGTGCACTTGTAAGTGACTACTTTATGGGGTTGAAAAATGTCAGTACGAAATATCGCCTTATTCCTATAATTTGGCTTACGGTGGTAATTGCTTTAATTGGAGTTGCATACTATTTATAATCTTGTACTATAATAATTATAATATTATTGTATAAAGGTTTGTACGTGAAAATAGAACTTCAATCAATTGCTACAATTCGTTCTCCTTATTGTGATTTAAAAGATATGCCTGTTCAGCCTTGTGGGGCTGATGATGTTTATGCTACCATTGAGTTTAAAGAGGAGTATAGCCAAGGGCTAAAAGATTTAGATGGTTTTAGTCATGTTTATCTTATCTACTATTTTCATAAAGTTACCAAGCCTCAGTTGAGTGTCATCCCCTTTAATGACAAAACAAAAACGCCTCGTGGAGTATTTTCTACACGAACACCCATGCACCCAAATTCACTTGGAATGAGCCTTGTTGAACTTGTGGGTGTCAAAGATAATGTTGTCACTATCAAAGGGGTAGATATTGTGGATGGAACACCACTTGTTGATATTAAGCCTTACATTGAACATTTTGACAGAGTTTGTGGTGAGGTAAAGAGTGGGTGGATGCTCTCAAGTGCCGATGAAGTTAAAAAGATGCGTGCCGATGAGAGATTTGTAGGATGAAGATAGTTTTTGATAATTATGAAGTGTGTTCATCATGTCAATCTTTGTGGGGGTTTAGTGCCTATTTTCCAGAGTATAAACTCCTTTTTGATACAGGGAGTAATGGACGTGTACTTTTAAAAAATATGCAAAAGACGGGAGTAGATGTCAATGAAATAGAGTATCTTTTTATCTCTCATTCTCATTGGGATCATATAGGCGGTATAGACTCTATTATTGAACTAAATCCTGATATTACTCTTTTTGCTCCTGCTTCACTCTCCAAATATCTGCTGCATGATTTAAAATCAATGGTCAAAGAGCTTGTTGTTTGTACAAAAAAACCGATGCAGCTCTTTGATAATCTCTATACAACCGGTCTGCTTGGAAGTGAGATGCCTGAACAGTCGTTAATCATTGATGCTCAAATGCCTGAAGTGGTTACCGGTTGTGGGCATTATGGTATTGAAAATATTACCAAAGTTGCCAAAGATTTTTTAGGTAAAGATATAGTGCGGGTAGCTGGAGGCTTTCATCTGCTTCGTAGTGATGATGCAAAGATTCAACAAACCATAGAACAACTCAAAGAGATGGGTGTGCTCTATGCAAATGCTACACACTGCACAGGTGATAAGGCGATGCAGCTCTTTAGTCGTGAGTTTGCTTCTTTTTAAAGAGCTCACGCAGGCAAGATGATTTAAAAGAGACCATAGGGA
>JAMORG010000038.1 GCA_027063745.1 Sulfurimonas sp. | reverse complement strand
ATTACACTTGAGGAGATAATAAAAGAGTTTAAAGATCCCAAAAGATAGTGTAGAGTACTTTGAACCTAGAACGGAAGTAAAATGACAATCTTAAAGGAAATCATACTTTCGATTCTCTACACTATCTTGAGAAAATTATGTCGTAATCGTCATCCATAAATCTCAAACTGAATGAACATTCATATTCTATTGGATTTTATCTTAAATTCTCTTAAAAACCGCGTGAATGCTCTATGCTTGGATTGGCAAATATATCTAAAATAGCCTCTAAAGAGAGAGCTTCTGGTTCTCTTTTTTGCATAGCTACTCCACACTTCTCTAAAGCTCCAACACTAATCTCAATATACTTACTCCACGCCTCTTTTAGCGCAGGCGTAAGACCTACCTCTACAGAGATGATATCCTCTGGAGCGATGCTTATAACCGTTGTGTTTGCCATATGCTCTGCCATTGAACATATCTGCAGCATCTCCGCGATTTCCACTTCATTGGCTGTCTTTTTTACAAGAGTGCCATCTAAGAACTCATCTGTTGTTTTTATGCTAATCTCACCTGCTTTTTTATCTTCATCAGAAGCAGTGTTGATGATAATGACTTCATCAAACTCCTGTAGCAGCGGCATCAGTTTAAAACCCAGTGTACCGCCATCGACAATCTCTAGCTGCTCTGTATCAAAATCATAGTTCTCTTTGATGTACTTTGCGCCATAGAGCCCTATGCCCTCATCTTTAAAAAATGCATTACCTGAACCTATAAGGGCTACTTTTTTACTCATTATTATCCTTTGACTTTTGTTCTAAAATTTTACGCACATAGTAGGCCTGTCCCAAAGAGATGGCACCGTCATTGACCGGTGTCTCTTTTGCTATGTAGTACTCTATTGAATGACTTTCAAATCTCTTTTTTAACTTCTCTACAAGCACTCTGTTTTGAAAAACTCCTCCACAAAGCACTACAGACAGTTCTCTGTTTTGTTGTGCAAGCAAGATGATGATTTCACACAGGGTATTGATAAACTTCGCAGCTATAAGCTTTGGCTCTTTTTCAAAAACTATCTCACGCACCATTTCTGTGTACTCAATAACACCACCCTCAATAGTAAATGGGTAGCTTTCATCACTCTTATACTGCATAGCTATCTTTTCTAAAATAAGCCCGCTCTCTCCTTCAAAACCCAGCTCCTCTAAAAAACCACTCAAAGCATAGACACCATCAAAGAGTCTGCCAACAGAAGAACTTGCCGGTCTGTTAATACCCTTTGTGTGCATCATATGAAGTGTTTTTAGCTCTTGTGGCGTAAAGCTTGTAACAAGCGGATGCTCCAAGTTCTTTAGCTCTTCAAAAGTAAAAAGCTCAAAAAGTAGTGAAAGCCCTACACGTCTTGGCTCACGCACCGCTTTTTCTCCTCCTAAAAGGTAGAGCGTTTGCAAATGTGCAAAACGGCTGTACTGCGTCGGTGTAGCACGAAGTACCTCTCCACCCCAGAGCGTGCCATCATCTCCATAGCCCGTACCATCAAAACAAAAAGCAAGTACCTCTTTTTCTAGCCCATACTCTGCCATAACAGCGAGTGCGTGAGCATAATGGTGCTGCAGCTCGATAAGTTCTGTTTTAGGATGCGACGCAGCATAGGCATGTGCCAGTTTTGTACTCTCATAGTTTGGATGTTTGTCACAGACAACTATCTCAGGCACAAACTCATAGATGCGTTCAAAAGTGGCTATCGTCTCTTGAAAATAGTTCACAGCATCGATGGAGTTTAAGTCACCTATGTGAGGAGAGAGGATGGTGTTATGTCCAAATGAGAGTGCTACAGTACTCTTTTGATTGGCTCCAAAAGCAAGTATATTTTTCTCAATTGGCTTTTGATGATAGATACTCTTTGGCGCATATCCACGAGCAAGTCGCAAAAAAAGTGCATCACCTCCAATATCCATCATCACGCTGTCATCACAGGCATTGCGTATATCTCTATCATGCGTTACAACACCATCAACTACAAAAGAGAGCTTTTGAAGCAGCTCTTGTTCATCTGTAATGATTGGCTCATCACTCAGGTTTGCACTTGTTGCCACTATGGGTTTGCCAAAGGCTTCAAGTAAAAGCTCATGCAGTGGTGTATAGGGCAGAAACAGCCCTATTTTATCTATATTTGGCGCAATTGCATCAGCTAAAATTCTATTTTGCTTTTTAGAGACAACAACTATTGGGCGCTCTTTTGAGCTGAGCTTAGAGATTTCACTCTCACTCAGTAGAGCAAACTCCAGCATCGCTTCAATAGAGGCTGCCATAACAGCCAAGGGCTTACTTGGTCTATGTTTTCTCTCACGCAGACTCTCTACGGCTTCTTTGTTCGTTGCATCACAGATGATATGAAAACCGCCAAGACCTTTGAGTGCTATGGTCTTACCACTTTGCAGTTTCTTTACAGCAAGCGCTATAACATCACTCTCATAGCGGCAGTTTTTCTCTTCGAGGTCAATAAAAAAGAGTTGTGGTCCACACTCATAGCAGCTAATAGGCTGTGCATGGTAGCGTCTGCTACTTGGTTCAATATACTCAAGCACACACGCTTCGCACATTCCAAAAAACTTCATCGATGTATTTTTCCTGTCATAAGGAAGCGTATCTATGATGGTATAACGTGGTCCACAATCGGTACAGTTGATGAAGGGGTACTTATAGCGTCTGTTATTTGGGTCTTTCATCTCTGCTCTACAGGCATCACACAAAGCAACATCAACAGGAAGCATACTGCTTATGGAGTCACTCTGGCTTGAAGCTTGAATGATAAAACCCTCACTCTCTTGCAGCATTATTTCTTCTTTTTCACAGCTCTCTATGCGAGCGAGTGGTGGTGGCATAGTCACTAAAGCCTCATAAAAAGCCTTAATATCTTCAGCGCTTCCCTCTACTTCTATACTCACACCCTTGCCACTGTTACTGACAAAGCCGCTAAGAGTATATTTGTCTGCGAGCTGATAGACAAAGGGGCGAAAACCAACCCCTTGTACTACTCCACTAACAGTAAATCTGATGCGTTTTTTAGATGTAGACGCCGCCGACAACTGCACTCTCCTTGCCTATTGGGTAGTTTTTGCTCATATATGGCGGTGTCAGTTTGAGATTACGCTGCATTCTTGAAAAGAGCGACTGATTTGCAAAGTGTGTTCCACAGAGAATGAACTCCTGTGCTTTTGTCTTGCCTTTGAGCTCTGAGAGTATCTCATAGAAGTAGTCTCCAAAGCTCTCAAAAATAGAGTAAGCCAAGATAACACTGCTAACCCCTGCAAGCTGATAAGATATGATACTTGCCAAAAAGGCTGCATGGTCAAAACGGTTGTCTTTTACATGGGTATCTATCTGGATTCCACCCTTACCTACAAACTTCATCGCCTCAACACTAACGCCTTTCATGCTCTCATCCGAGAGCCCAAGAACAATAGCTACAGCCTCAAAGAGCTTAACATCATCTCTTTTTTGCAGAGCTTCAAGCTTCGAGTAGATATCTGGAAGCTGTTTTTTAAGATTTTCAACAAGTCTGTCTGAACCCTCACGCAAAGCTGCTATCTCGTCTAAAATATTACTGCTGTCAAAATGTTTTGGCGGTACGATACGCAGTACATTTTTACCATCATAGTATAAAAATGAAGGCTCTTCATCAAAATAAGCACCAACACATTTTCTGCCAAAAAGATTATGCTCTGCAACAACAGCCATAAAGCTTGCTTCATCTGCTGCAAAATACTTCTGCTTCTCATGGTAGCGTTCAGTATCATCTTCTAAAACATGTGCACCCATAACAGAGACACTATCAAAATGCTCCATCTTGTCAAAAAACATCATATCACCCTGTGGTATGCCGGCATACTCCCCTGCTACTGAGACGATGTTTTTTGCACGAAGATTAAGCGATGGAAAACTCACTCGCTCACCCTCAGCAATGAAGTGGGTATCTTTGTTGAGAAAAAAGCGCATATCATTTTGCGGACTCACTTCAAGGTCATAGTCTATCTTGATATCAGCATCACACGACTCATCTGCATCTTCGTACGCTATGTACTCAACACCCAGCTTTTGCAGCTCAGTTGCTAGTAAAATAGTAAAGCCCTCATCCGGGTACTTTACATAGGCTGTATTTGCATCGGCTATTGCTTTTAGTTTCTCATCTTTTAGTGTTACATGCATAACCGGCCGCTCGATGCTAAGAAGTGCATTGAACTCCTCTGTGATAAGAGCTAGATTGTCTGTAATCTTTGAGGCATTTATCATCAAGAAGTTGGCATCTTTATGCCACGCTTCTGCTTGATAGAAGAGACGATAACCAAAAGTAGTTTTTACAAGCAGGCGCTTTTTATCTACTATTGCTTTGGCTGCTACTTCAAACATCGTTCGAAAACTTCCGGCATCATTTGCATATCGCTCACTGCTTTTACTTACCATTCGAACAGGTACGCCACACGCATGGCAGGAGTTAAGCACATGACGCTCACGCAACCCTACCTTTTGCATCTCAGCTTCACACTCTTCACAAGGACGAATGAACTTAAAAGAGCTGTTTTCTCTTTTATATGGGTAGCCGTTTAAGAAGCTGTAGTTTCCTCCACAACATGAACATGAGATAAACGGGTAATAATATCTGCGTGAGCTTACATCAAAGAGCTCTTTTTGACAGCTAGGGCAAAGTCCAAGGTTAAGTGGATATGCAAGATCAAGCTCTGGAAGCTGTGTTGGTTCTGCCATATTCATCTCATTGCTAGAACTTGTTAAGAAGAGTGAAGCAGGTAGTGTTTTTGCAACTTTTTCCAATGCCTCTTGGAGTTTTTCATTCTCACTCTCCATCTCAAAAATCACTTTATCATCTTGCCTCGTTACAGTTGCGTTTACTTCATACTCTCTGAGTATTGCTGTAATGTAGTTTTTAATATAAGCCTGTTTTGATTCTGTCTGGAGTGTAAGAACAAATGCCATTGAATTTCCTAATAGTGAATTGTTATTCACAATATAGCAAAAGCTTGCTAAGAGTTTTTTGAATGAGCGTTCAAAATATAAAATGAGAGGAGTTTTGTAAAAAGAAGAGAAGAAAAAGATAGTAAAAGAGTGAAGCTTACGCTTCCTCTTTTACAAATTTTGTACCACTTACAACGATACCGATATCTCCCTCTTTCCAGAAGATTGTACGCCATACTTGGTAGTAGATATGAAATGCTACCCATGCAAGAACAATCCACATAGTCATGTGATGCACTGTACGAACATCCATAATAGATGGTGTCGGTGACGTAGTTCCAACCATCCAAGTACTTACAGGTACTGTCCAGTCAGTTGCAAGATGTAACATCCATGGCCACCATGCTCCAATAGAGCTCTCACCTGAAGCCAATCCATGTACATACAACTGAAGACCAGTTAAAAGTAACCATGCAAGCAGCAGGTGAAACATTAAAAAGAAAACCGTATTAAAACTGTCACTGTGTGTAGAGTCAAAGTTTTTACGACGATTTAGAGTAATGAGGTTAAGTAAAACCTCAAAAAACTCTTTAATATTCTGTCCGGTTGGCAATATTTTCTTATATGGCTTTTCAAATCTTGAAAAGAAGTAAAGGTATGCAATCACGATACTGCTTACATCAAAGATGATAGCAATCATAAAGTGAATCCATCTGTTCCATGCCATAACATATTTTACAACAGCCGGTTCAGCAATCATCGACTGATAATATGGATGACCGATGTATAGACCAGTTAAAACTGCTCCTATCATACTAAATGCGACAACCCAGTGGTTGAGTCGCATAAAGGCTGTCATCCGTTTTACTTGTTTGTATCCAGGTTTCATAATGTCCCTCCTTAGATACTACAGCCAGTATCTATTTTATAGACACCAAGCTCTTTACCCTTTGTATCGACAACATGCACTGCACAAGCAATACAAGGGTCAAAACTGTGGATAGTTCTGATAATTTCAAGCGGTTGCTCAGGATCAGCCACTTTTGTACCGATAAGTGCTGCTTCATAAGCACCAAGACGACCTTTATAATCACGTGGAGCAGCATTCCAAGTTGATGGAACAACAGCTTGATAGTTCTCAATTTTACCATCTTTGATTTTTACCCAGTGACCAAGTGCTCCACGAGGTGCTTCTGCAAGACCTACACCTTTTGACTCTTTACTTACATAGTCAAAATCAAACTCTGTCCAAGTAGAGTCATCACCAGCAGCAACATTTGCAGCAAGTTCATCTACCCACTCCATCATTACATCAGCCATAAGTTCAGTCTCAATGGCACGTGCCGCAGTACGACCAATAGTTGAGAAAAGAACTGCTGTTGGGAGATTTCCGTTTTTAAGGAATTTCATTACATATTTTGTAATTCTCTCATCTTTTGCAGCAACACCCACGATCATACGAGCAAGTGGACCAACTTCCATTCTTTCATCATCATAAATTGGTGATTTAATCCAAGAGTATTTCTCTTTTGTCTTAAGATAAGCATGTCCATCTGCTTTTTTCTCTAAACCGGTATATTCAGGAATTGTAGTTCCTTCGTATGGATGTTGTGGTTTGTCTGCTTTATACCATGCATGTGTAACATCCTCTTCAACTTTTGAAGGGTCAAATGGATAAACCTTACTTAAATCTCCATTTTTTACAACACCAGCAGGAAAAAGCAGTGCAGATTTATAAAAACCGTTGTCATCAAGACGGAAATCTCCGTAAGTCATGTAGTTAAGAAGACCACCACCGGTTCCACCAACACCTTTACCTTGCATAAGCTCTGTAAATGTTGCTTTTGAATCCGTTGCCTCATCAGCGTACATTGTTCCAGCCATGTAAACATCCGGAAGATACGCTTGCTTAACAAACTTAGTACCATCTTTAAGAAGTGACTTAAACAGAGCAATACGTGCAGGATTTTTAATATCTTGAACACATGTAACACCACCAACGACTATAGATTGTGGGTGTGGATTTTTACCACCAAAGATCGCTTGCATTTTTGCAAGGTCACGCTGGATATCAAGTGCTTTTAGGTAGTGAGCAACACCAATAAGGTTTTGTTCTGGTGTAAGTTTATAGTGCTTATTACCCCAGTAACCATTTCCAAAGATTCCCAAGCGTCCCTGTTTTACAAACTTAGCAACTCTCTCTTGAATCTCTTTAAATGCAGGAGCACCAGAGATATATGGAGCAGTTCCAGCTACACCTGCCCATTTTTCAGCCTCTGCTGCTGTTTTTGTAGGGTCAGCTTTAAGAGCTGAAACAACATCTACAAAGTCAAGTGCATGCAGGTGATAGAAGTGTACAAGGTGGTCATGCATATAAAGTGCACCTTGGATAAGGTTTCTAACGATACGCGCATTTTTAGGAATAGTGATGTCAAATGCATCCTCAACACCCTCAATACTTCTTTGGTAGTGTGTACCAGTACAAACACCACAGATACGCATAGCCAAAAGACCGGCATCACGAGGATCTCTGTCTTTTAAAATCGTCTCAATACCACGAAAAAGTGTAGAAGATGTATATGCATCTACAATTGTGTTATTTTCATCAATAACTGCCTCAACTCTTAAGTGTCCTTCAATCCTAGTAATCGGATCTACAATAATATGTTTTTTTGCCATTATCTACTCTCCTGCCTCTTCTTTTTTCCCTGCAACTAAACTAGCTGCTGCATGAATACCGATACCGATACCTGCTGCTGTTAAAAGTCCTAAACCAAACTCATCAACAGTTTTCTCTACACCACCGGTCGGTGCTTTGATATTTGCATCTGCCATTGGGCGCTCATATGCATATTTGTCCCAGAAATCCGGCTCAGAACAACCGATACAACCACGACCAACACCTACCGGCCAGTTTACACCTTCGTTGTAGCGAACGATAGAACAGTTGTTGAATGTCATAGGACCTTTACACCCTACTTTATAAAGACAGAAATTGTTTTTCGCACCTTCATCACCCCACTCTTCAACGAACTCACCGGCATCAAAGTGTGCACGTCTCTCACAGTTGTCATGGATACGGTATCCAAATGCAAATTTAGGGCGTAGAAGTGAATCTAACTCCGGCACTTGACCTGTTAAGATATAGTGAATGATAACACCAACCATATTTGCAGGATTTGCTGGACATGCAGGGATGTTGATAAGCGGCTTGCCTTTGATAACATCCATAACACCTACAGCACCCGTTGGGTTTGGAGCAGCTGCCGGAACACCACCAAATGTAGCACATGAACCAACTGCAACAACTGCAGCAGCATGTTTTGCAACACGCACAAGGTGGTCATGCATAGTCTCACCACTTGCTCCGATTGTTCCAAAAGTACCGTTGTTACCCATTGGAATCGCACCCTCAACAAAAAGAAGGTATTTATCTTTAAAAGTCTCCATAGCATCTTCTAGTTGCTTCTCAGCCTGATGGCCTGATGCAGCTTGCAATGTCTCATGGAACTCTAAAGAGATAATATCAAGTACGATCTCATCGATTTTTGGTCCGTCTGAACGAAGCAGTGCTTCAGAGTTACCCGCACAGTCAGAGAGTTCCAGCCAGATAACCGGTGCTCTGTTCATAAGCAGTGCAGCATCTGCAACAAGCGGTGTAAAAGAAGCTGGCAACATAAGCATACCAGTAACAGCACTTGCCCACTTTAAAAAATCTCTTCTCTCGATTCCCTGTGTCTCTAAAACATCCCCAATATCAAGTCTGTTGTTGATTGGTTGTTGTGTTTTCAACTCATCTATTCTTGCTTGACACTTCTCAAAAAGTTTTGCATAATAAGCATCACCTCTGTTTGTCTCAACGCGTGCACTTTTGGATGTAAACAGTTTTTTTACACCCTCAATTTTATCCGCCATTGCCAGCTCCTTCTAGTTTACATTAAATGAATAATCATTCACTATAATACTAAAGGAAAACTTAAATATTTATTATATATTTTAAATTAAACTAAAAGTGTGTTTTTCTTATTTTATTTTCGGACTATTGGAAATAGTTATACTTTTAATGTGTCGTACAGACTGAACAGACATCAAAAGTACGAAAAGCAAAGAGTGCATCATCTTTACCAAGTCCTAGCATTGCTTGCTGTACAGATGTTGGTTTTTCTACTGTAGAACTTCCAATATTAAACTGCGTTGGAGTAATTATTGTGTAGCTTTGAATAGTACCTTTTTTAAGAGATACTTTATGCAAAAGAGGTCCTCTTGGAGCTTCAACCACCCCTACCCCTTCAGCTGAAATACTCTTTATATCAGGCAGCTCTGTTACAGAGTCTTGTGTTATATCTATCTCCTCTAAGAGTTTTTTGCTATGTTGTAAAATAGAAGCAAGTTCAAATATACGCGCCATAACCCGTGTATAAGCACTGTCTTTATAGCGTCTGTGCATATTTTTAATAACAGGCATTGCACTTGCCATCATCCGTGCAAGTGGTCCTGCTTCATAATAAGCATCTTTATAGAGTGCATTTTTTGCATAAGAATGCTCTTGTGGTGCATAGGAATCTACAAGCGATACATATTTTGAATCAACTTTAAAAGAGCGTGTCCCTTTAAGCTTGGATGGTTTAGAAAAGGTATGTTCGCCCATAACTAAAAACCTGTCATGCGAAAAGCCCTTCTCATGCATACCGGTAGCTATAAGATTTGACTCAACACTTGCAATATCTGATGAGAGATCTCGAAAATCTTTACAAGAATCAAATGCCAAAAATGCTTCTATTGTAGTGCCTAAAGACTCTTTTTCAAAAAATTTTATAAGTTCATCAAGATGACTCTGTGCCTGTAGTACTTCAACAAAAGTAGGATCACATGTCACACCACCGGGAACCATATAAGAGGAGTGCGGCCACTGCCCACCAAAAACAGCGATGGCTTTTGATGCCAAAG
>JAMORG010000037.1 GCA_027063745.1 Sulfurimonas sp. | reverse complement strand
GGTCTGCATAGGGTTTGATATCGGGAAGATCAAGATCGAGTGTTCCCTCTTGAAGCAGTTTTAAAAATGAAGGGGTCAAGCCTACTGCCGTGTTTAAAAGTTCAAGCGGAGTTACATCTGATATTTTGATGGGAGTAAAACTCTGCTGATGCAGCCAGCCAAGCTCTAAAAGATTTTTTACTTCTGCAAGATGTTTTAAATGCTCATACTCTTTACTATTATAAAGCTCACGCAACATCTCTAATACAAGGACATCTTCTTCTCCCTGCATATATCGTTTTGCAATATAGCGAAGCATTTGTGCTTCTGTTATACTACACTTTAGGTGAACAAATATCTCACTCTCTTGTATCTTTTGTGTTTCTAAAAAATCAACTAATGTTTTCAAATATTTCCTTAAAATTTATAACCAAGACCTGCAGAGATGATTAAGATATCTCCATCACTAAACTCTCCATCAAGACTAGAGTTTTTCACTGTTCTATCTTTATGCATAGAGTAGAGTGCTGAGAGTCCAACCTCAATCTTGTCATTTACTTTATATCGCCCACCCAAAGAGACTGCAGTTGAGTCTGTATCTGGGAGTTCATACCCTATTGTATGTTCTGGAACCGGTGTTTCATCAATAACCAAACCTGCCATTAATGTTAAATCATTTAACTCTTGCGTGAGTCCGAAACGAAAAGTGTTTGTATTTTTCCAATCTTTTGGTTTCGCTCGTCCAAAAACTCCTTCGGCATATGGATTTGGATAATTAAAATCCAATGCTTTATATGCTGACCAGAAAGTTTTTTCATAAACGATTTCAAGCGTTGTTTTTGTACTAAAAGTATAAGCCGCTGCAATATTTAAAGCAGCCGGTAGTGGAAGCTTAACACCTCCATCATAATTTGCTTCAGGATTTAGATGTGCATTTGCCACATAAAACAGATCAGCATCTCCATCAAGATTCATCTCTATTTTTGAGCGGTATGTCAAACCTATCTCTACATTATCAGAAGGGTTATATGCAAGAGCAAGGTTGTAACCAAAGTCCGTTGAATCTCCATCCATATCTTGTGAAACAATACCTCTATTGAAAGCTTTAGCAACAGCATAAGAGTGAAGAATTCTAAAACCAACCGCTACTGCAAGTTTATCATTTATTTTAAAAGCTGCTGTCGGATTAATCTCTATAGTCTCAAGTGTAAACTCTTTAGCTGTTTTAATGCCCTGCCCATTTTCTTTTGTCCATTGTTTGGAGAGCCCGCCGGGAGCAACAATACTCAAACCAACTCTAGCACCATCTTCACCCAATGCGCCAGAAACATAATGCAGTGCAGGAATAATAAAATCCTCACTTTGAGAACTTTCATCAGATGGAAAAACATTATGTTGACTATCTGTATATGTTCCCTTATAGTTTACTTTCTCAAGCCCGATATACATCAAATCCGCTTCTATATGATTCTCATCAGACATAAAAACCATTTTTGCAGGATTGTAATACGCCGCATCTGCATTGTTATGGTTGTGTGCAACGTTTGCAGCACCTAATGCCACTGCATTTGTTGAAGTCTCTGGAATTTTAAATCCACCCGCCATTAAAATCGAACTTGCCACAAGTGACATTAGTGCTATTTTTTTCATCTTCATTCCCC
>JAMORG010000036.1 GCA_027063745.1 Sulfurimonas sp. | reverse complement strand
AACTCTTACCCAATGGTAGCGGCAACTTTCATCCTTTTACCAGCTGAAAAGAGCGAGATGAACAAAAAAATTACAAAATTCTTCGACTGGGCATATGTAAATGGTCAAGATATTGCAAAGAGTCTCGGTTTTGTTCCACTACCAGACTCACTAACTGCAAAAGTTAGAAAATACTGGGAAGAAAAAGGGATTAAATAGTTCCTTTTTTTCTTCTTTGTCACTCCTTGGAGTGGCATACCCTTTTGTAACCTCTTTGTAATCAAAACCATATATAATTTCACCATCAATTTATCGTAGGTAATTTAATGGAAAAAATCTTTCAAAAACTCTCACTTACCAGTGCAACTTTAGTATTTGTACTGCTTATTGGTATTTTTCTAACTCTCTACTCTGCTGCAAAACCAGCCATTGATGAGTTTGGGTTCGACTTTATCACTAACCCTGACTGGAACAAAGAGGTCGTTTTAGAAAATCTTGATGATGAGGCTATCATCGATGAGGATGATGTAGCAATAGCTGATGAAGATGATGCAGAGATTGCCGATGAAGACGATGTAATTTTAGATGAAGATGAGATGCTTCTTGATGATGAAGATGAGACTGCAACAAAAACTATCTATGGTGGTCTTGTTCCTATTGTCGGAACGCTCCTTACTACGCTCATCGCTCTTGCATTTGCACTGCCTATCGCTATGGGGATCGCTGTCTTTTTAGCTGAGATCGCACCAAAGAACATCTCTTATGTTGTCGGTATTGCCATCGAACTGCTTGCTGCTATTCCGAGTATCATCTTTGGTATGTGGGGGCTTTACTACTTCGCACCTATTATCTCTGACTTGTTTGGTGGTTATCAGGTATCGCTGCTGACTGCCGGACTTGTTTTAGGTGTTATGATTTTACCATTTATGGCTGCTATCACACGTGACAGTATGAACACAACACCAGCAGTGCTTAAAGAGTCTGCCTATGCACTTGGTGCAACAAAATTTGAGGTTATCAAAGATATCATCTTTCCATACTCAAAAGTAGGTATCATTGGCTCTATTATCTTAGCACTTGGTCGTGCACTTGGTGAGACAATGGCAGTTGCATTTTTGATCGGCTCGGTATTTGTTCTACCGCAAAAAATCACAGACCCGACTATCTCTATTCCTGTTGCTATGGCGAACAACTTTGGAGAGGCAAGCGGACTTGGAGAGAGCGCACTCTTTTACTTGGCACTCATTCTCTTCATTATCTCTTTTGCAGTGATCTCACTTGCAAAATTTTACTTTTTGAAAAAGGCTAAATAATGAGACTTCTTGTCAATAAAATCTTTTTAGCACTCTCTATCCTCTCGGCACTTATCGGTCTTGCCTTTTTGGGCTGGATCTTGGCTACACTCTTTTTAAAAGGTTTGAGCTCGTTTCACTTCTCACTCTTTTTAGATGACCTTGTTGACGGAGGGCTTCGTAACCTTATCGTCGGGCAGATGATCTTAGCTGGAATTGCTTCACTTATCGGTATCCCACTGGGTATGACGGCGGGTATCTACATCCAAGAGTATGGGCAGGGCAGATATGCTTCACTTATTCGTGATCTCTCAGACATTATGATGAGTGCGCCTTCTATTGTCATCGGTGCCTTTGTCTATGCACTCATTGTTGTACCAACAGGAGGCACAAGCGGTTGGGCAGGAGCTGTGGCACTTGCTATTATGATGATTCCAGTTGTCATTAACACAACAGACTCTATGCTCTCTCTTGTACCGCGTGAGCTGCGTGAGGCAGGCATCGCTCTTGGAGCTTCAAAGTACAAGGTAATCATCGACATCGTTATAAAAGCTGCAAAAGTTGGGATTATGACAGGAATACTCCTTGCATTTGCCCGTATCATCGGTGAGACAGCACCTCTGCTCTTTACTTCAGAGACAAGTAACTACTTTAGCCTCAACCTCAGCGAGAGCTTCCCGTCACTAACAGTAAGTATATACGATCTTGCCAATGAGCCTGAAGAATCGAGTCGTGATCTTGCCTGGGCAGCATCGTTCATTCTTACTGTTATGGTTCTTATCATCAACCTAACAGGTAGATTTATCACAAGAAATAAAAAATAAGGAAATACAATTATGTCAGTAATGAAAATTAAAAAGTTCTCTTTTACTTATGCCGGCGTTGATCATCCCTCACTCAAAAGCATTACACTGCCGATTGAGAAGAACAAGATTACAGCACTCATTGGGCCTAGTGGTTGTGGTAAGTCTACTCTGCTTCGTTCTATGAACCGTATTCACGATCTCTACCCTGGAAACAAGTATGATGGAAAGATCGAACTGCTCAACGAAGAGACGGGTAAGTTTGAAAACATCTTAGAGATCAAAAAAGAGAATGAGTTCATTAAACTGCGCCAAAAAGTAGGAATGATCTTCCAAAAACCAACACCCTTTCCTATGAGCATCTTTGATAATGTTGCCTATGGTCTTCGCATCGCAGGCATCAAGAATAAAACAGAGCTCAAAGACAGAGTTGAGACGGCACTTAAAGGCTCAGCACTTTGGAAAGAGGTACATGACAGACTTGACAAATCTGCGATGGGACTCTCAGGCGGTCAGCAGCAGCGCCTGTGCATCGCCCGTGCGGTTGCAGTCAAGCCTGAAGTGCTGCTCTTTGACGAGCCGACATCAGCACTTGACCCAATCAGCACAGGCGCTATCGAAGAGCTTATAGTTGAACTCAAAAACGATGTATCTATCGCCATTGTTACACACAATATGCAGCAGGCTTCACGTATCAGTGACTACACTGCATTTATGTATCTTGGAGATTTGATAGAATACGATAAGACAGAAAATATCTTCTTAAATCCAAAAGAGAAGCAGACAGAAGATTACATTACAGGGAGATTCGGATAATGTTACAAACATTTCAAACTAGCCTCGAAGAGGTAAAAAACAAAATCACTACTATCGGTGAAGGGCTTGTAAAAGCAAATGAACTTATCTTGGAAGCACTTAAAGATTGCGACACTGAGAAGTTCAACGAAGCAAAAGCATATATCAAAAATGTAAGCTCAAAAACAGATGATATCGACAATGCCATCATTAAGATCTTAGCCCTCTATACACCTGAGGCAAGAGACCTGCGCCGTGTTGTAGCTTACCTGAAGATCACAAATGAGCTCTCACGCGCGTGTTCAAACACGCGTAGCTTCATCCGTGGCTTTACAGATGTATGTAATGACCTGGATGTGCAAACTATCAACGAATACGCACTGCCAATGCAGGCTTCAACGGTAAAAGCAGTAAAGACCTCTATCGCTATGATAAACATCGATGATGCAGATGAGCTTCAAGAAATGTATGAAGAGGTGCTAATAGAAGAGAATAAAGCAGATGACCTTTATGAGATGATAGAGCGCAACCTTGTAGAACAGGCTGAGGGTTCCAACTCATTTAAAAAGTACCACAAAATGCTCAGAGCACTTCGTAAAAGTGAGAAGATCGCTTCACGTGCCATCTCTGTAGCCAATCTTCTTGTCTATATCCAAAAGGGTGGAAACTTCCATAATTAGCTATAATTAGGAAAAAGGAGTTGGAGTGTTAAAGTTTCATCAGATCATTTTAAAGAAGATTTTAACACTCTTTCTTGCTCTTTTTGTTGTCGTAGGTGCCATCGTTTACTACTGGAGTTATGAATTCTACATAGATGAGACCAAAGAGGCACTCCGACAAGATATAGAACTGCTCTCCCTGCAGATAGATCCAAAAACAGACTTTGACAAACTTGCTGCTGAGATTAAAAACAGCCTTGGTTTGCGAATGACTGTTATCGCAGAAGATGGGCATATCATTGCCGAATCACACAAAGATAAAGCTAAGATGGAAAACCATCGCTATCGTGATGAGATAATGCAAGCTTTAAAAGATGGCTATGGTTATAAGATTCGTCACTCAAAAACCCTTGATAGAACACTTCTGTATGTTGTAAAAAAAGTTGACTTTAATCATACTACCCTTTATCTGCGGCTGGCAAAAGAGATAAAAGGGATTCAAACACAGATTGTTAATCTTGGACTAAAGATCTTTACAGTCATCCTGCTCTTTTTACTTACTCTTCTTTTTGCTACATATAAGATACACAAAGAGCTGGAGTATGAGGTTAATAAAATCGTTCACTTTTTAAAATCACTCACAAAAAACAAAAAGTCAACCTATATCAAGTCTGACTATTCTGAAGAGTTTGCCTATATTACAAACCTCTTGACAAAAGTAGCACAGATTATTGTTAAAAAAGAGAAAAAGAAGTCTAAATTCACTCAAAAGCTCCAAGAAGCAAACCAACAAAAAGATGACATTATCTCAGCAATCTCTCATGAGTTTAAAAACCCTATTGCTGTAGTAAATGGCTACTCACAAACACTACTTGAAGATAGTGATATCAATCCAAATATCCGGAACAAATTCTTAGAAAAGATTCATAAAAACGGCATTAAGCTTTCAGAACTCATAGACCGTTTACGCCTCTCTATAAAACTTGACAGTGGTGCTCAAAATCTCTCACTCCAAGAGATAAATCTCTACCAACTTGTTCACGAGTGCGTTGAAAACATAAAAATAAACTACCACGATAGAGAGACCATCATTGAAGGTTTAAAAGAACTCACTCTAAAGGTTGACCCTACTCTTTTTAGCATAGTAATCTGCAATCTTTTAGAAAACGCCTATAAATACTCCGAAGATGAAGTCCATATCCTCATCACTAAAGATTCCATTGACTTTATTGATACAGGTATAGGTATCAAAACAAAAGACCTTGACAACATCACACAAAAGTTTTACCGAGCAAATACAAACAAATGGAATAACTCTTTGGGACTTGGACTCTTTTTGGTCAACAATATTATTCATTTACACAAGTTTAAACTCAAGATTAAAAGTAAAGAGAATGAAGGTTCTACCTTTAGTGTAAAATTCTAATCATACAGAGCATTACTTGCATCTCCAATTTACCTGTTAATTCATAATTCGCTTATCTATTTGTTTGATTGATTTTAAACACACCACTATTTAATCAGCTAACTGTATAAATATTAATCACTTAATTGCTATATTTATTTGCTTTGCCTGATATACTGTTTCTAAAAAAAGGGATACAGATGTCATACGTAAAACCAGAAGAAGTTGTAGAAAATATGTTAAGTGCCGCAACGGTCAAAGCGGGTTTATCGATAAAAGACCTTTTAATAAGAGGAGCTCTCTCAGGTGCATTTTTAGGCTATGCTACCACACTTGCAATAACTGCAATAACACAAACAGGCTTAGGCATTGTAGGAGCCCTTATATTTCCTGTCGGTTTTGTTATGATTATTTTACTCGGTCTTGAACTTGCAACAGGAAACTTTGCACTACTTCCAATCGCTTTTAAAGATAATAGAATCTCTTTTGCACAACTTGCATACAACTGGACATGGGTACTTTTTGGTAATCTTGTAGGAAGTATTTTTTATGCGATTCTTTACTATATTGTAATTACAAAAATGGGACATATTGACCCTGAAACAATCTTGGCTGTAAAGAAAATCATTGCAATAGCTGAAGGAAAAACACTCGGATATGCTAAATATGGTTTTGATGGGACATTAGCAGCTTTTACAAGTGCTATTTTATGTAACTGGATGGTAACACTAGGTGCGGTAATGGCATTTACTTCTTCTACAACCATAGGAAAAATCGCGGCTATGTGGCTTCCTATAATGACATTCTTTGCATTGGGTTTTGAACACGCTATTGTAAATATGTTTGTTATTCCTGCAGGTATTATGTTTGGTGCAGATGTAACTGTGTTTGAATGGTTAATGCTAAATGAGATTCCTGTAATACTTGGGAACATTGCTGGAGGAATGATATTTACAGGTTTTGCTCTCTATTTTACGGCAAAGAAAAGTGTAGAGTAAAACAATGACTCCTCATTTACTAAATGCTCAAAAAGCTAGAGCCAAAAAGATAAATAAAATAGAAAAAATCAAAATGCTTAAAGAGCCTATGGATGTTTTTGCAAGGCTGGAGGATATAGCAGCTGATGGATATGAAAAACTCGACAAAGAAGATAGTGCTTACTTTTTAAAATGTTTTGGACTCTTTGACAAAGGCACAGATTTTATGCTTCGTATTCGCATACCTGCTGGTCAGCTTAATTATGCTCAGGCAGTACGCATCGGTGAAGTCGCTAAGAAGTACGCAAACGACTATATCGATATTACGACACGTATGCAGATAGAACTTCGTTATCTGCACATAGCGGATATTGCAAAAGTCTTAAAAAGTTTGAACGAAGTGGGGCTCTCAACATTTCAAACAGGTGTTGACAACCCTCGTAATATTCTCACCGATCCTTTAGATGGTATAGCATATGATAATATTATAGAGACAATGCCAATTATCGATGAACTGCAAAGTGAGTTTCTTCAAAATCCTCAATGGATCTCCGTATTGCCCCGTAAATTTAATACAGGCATACTCGGTTCTCTCTCAAACTCATGTAATATTTTTGGGCATGACTGCTGTTTTGCACTGGCTCAAAAGGATGGTATTTTCGGCTTTAATGTCTATTTGGGTGCTCGTGTAGGGATGCAGGCAAAAGATGCAAACATTTTTTTACAAAAAGAGGAAGTGGCTCTCTTTTTCAAATCACTTTTGAGCATATTTAAAATCTACGGATACAGGGACAACCGCAATAAAAATAGATTGATTTATCTTATAAATGATGTCGGTATTGAAAATTTTGTAGAGGCTGTCAAAAAAGAAGCTTCTTACCCTTTTAGCTCTGCGGGAACAACACTTGTTCAATCTCAATCAGTCGCACAGGGAGAAAACAAAGTACTCGGCCGGGATAATAAATTTGCCTACAAAGTTACCGTTGCCGCAGGTATTTTTAGAGGCAGTGATATGATAGAACTCGCACACACAGCAGACAAGTTTGCCTCAGGAGCGATACGCCTCTCTTATGATCAAAATATCTACATACCAAGCATCCCTAAAAAGTCTCTCAAAGAGTTTGAATCTTGCAAAATTATAAAAGATTATGCAAGATTTAACAATCTTTATTTTAATGATATGATTGCCTGTGCAGGACGAAAAACATGTGCTTTTGGAGTTATTGAGAATAAATCTGATGCCATTGAGATGGCAGATTTTTTAAATTCTGAAGTACGCATAGAAAATGCAACAGTCCGTATGAATTGGTCTGCTTGCCCTAAAGGATGTGGAGTAAACGGCATTGCAGATATTGGGTTTGAAGGGTGCAAGGCAAAAGATATAGAGGGCAACATTGTTGATGGTGTCCATCTCTCAATAAGCGGTAAAATTACCCGCTTGGCAAAAGAAGGCAAAGTGCTGCATAAGGCACTGCCTATTAGCGAAGCCAAATACCATGTAAAGTATCTTCTTGAGTGTTATGCGGATTTTAAATTGAAAAATGAAACATTTGAAGCATTTGATGATAGATATCTTCGTGCAAACTACTCTTTTGAAGCAATCAAATTTTTTACGAAGATAAACTATATACTTGAGTGTCAATTAGGCTTAGATGTAAAATTTAAGTTTCAAAATAAGCCAAAAACACTTAAAAAAGAGAGTGATGAGATATTTTATTTTGGAGTTGAACTTTTTAAACTTTTAACTGGTCAAAATCGGTATGAATATATTGAAGATTTTGAACCTGCACTTACGCGACCTAAAAAAATTGATAAATATGAAGTAAGCAAATTTAATCCAAAAGTACCAAAAAAACTAAGTGAAATTATCTATCTTATGACACACCAAGATAAAAGAGTCAGACCGAAAGTATTTTCAGAAATTCTAGTATTACTTAAGGATACAATGCTACAACAAGAGTAATGTGTCTCTTTGCTATCACTAAATGAAACAATCTATAAAATTGCGTATTTTTTAATCAAAATTAAACCGCTCATTATGGATTTATGAGCTATACTAACGGCAGATAAATTTCAGGAGAAAATTAATGGGACAATTCGTTAACAATATAGAAGAATTCTTTACATTTTGTGAAGAAAATGAAGTTCAATTTGTAGATTTAAGATTTACAGATATCAAAGGTGCATGGCACCACCTTACATACCGTATGAGTGCAGTAAATGCAGAGATTTTAGAGAATGGTTTCCCATTTGACGGCTCATCAATCGAAGCATGGCAACCGATTGACAAATCAGATATGATTTTAAAAGCAGATGTACCTACAGCATTTTTAGATCCTTTCACTGCTGATCCGACTGTTATACTCTTTTGTGATGTTTATGACATCTACAAAGGTGACTTATATGAAAGATGTCCACGTTCTATCGCTAAAAAAGCACTTAAATATGCTGAAGAGCAAGGAATTGCCGATGCTGCATACTTTGGACCGGAAAATGAATTTTTCATTTTTGATGATGTAAAATTTGTTGACAACATCAATGAAGCAGGATATATTATAGACTCTGAAGAGGGTGAGTGGAACTCAAACACACACTATGAAGATATGTACAACTCAGGACACCGCCCAGGTACAAAAGGTGGTTACTTTCCGGTAGCACCAACAGACTCTATGGTAGATATGCGTGCAGAGATGATGCAAGTACTCGAGCAAGTTGGTCTTGAAGTTGTTCTTGGTCACCACGAAGTTGCACAAGGTCAAGGTGAAATCGGTATCGTATTTAGTGACATCATCGGTGCTGCTGACAATGTTCAAAAATACAAATATGTTGTAAAAATGATCGCTCACCTTAACGGAAAAACTGCTACATTTATGCCAAAACCACTCTATGGTGACAATGGTAACGGTATGCACGTTCACCAATCTCTATGGAAAGATGGTAATAACCTTTTCTATGCTGAAGGCAACTATGGCAACTTAAGCCAAATGGCTATCAACTATGCTGGTGGTATCTTTAAACATGCTGCAGCTGTAAGTGCATTTACAAACCCTACTACAAACTCATACAAAAGACTTCTCCCAGGTTTTGAGGCTCCAAGTATCCTTACTTACTCTAGCCAAAACCGTTCAGCTGCTTGTCGTATTCCATTTGGTGCAGGTGAAAAAGCTACTCGTATTGAGATGAGATTCCCAGACTCTTCTGCTTGTCCTTACCTTGCATTTGCTGTAATGATGATGGCTGGACTTGACGGTATCAAAAACAAAACTGTTCCTGTTGGTCCGATGGATGAAGATCTCTTTGAACTTTCTCTTGATGAGATTCGTGAAAAAGGTATTCCTCAAATGCCACATACACTTCGTGAAGCACTTGAAGGTCTTATTGCTGATAACGAATTCCTTAAACCTGTATTTACACAAGAGTTTATCGATGCATACCAGCACTATAGATTTGAGCGTGATGTATGGCCAGATGAAGGTCGTCCAACTGCTTACGAGTTCAAAACTACGTACCAGTGCTAACATTTTTCTCCCTCTTTGGGAGAGAAACTTCTATAAATAATAAAAATTATCCTTTAAATTTTTCAACTAACTCCCAAACTTCTTTTTAAAAAGTTCCAAATTCGCTATAATTCCGACATTAATAACTATAGACTTCTTGTATAGTTATTATATATCTCAAAGAACTAAAAGTAGTGAGATTGTGCAAAACAAATTTTTCAGCCTAGCCATAGCTAAGGTGAACATATTTTTTTGTGCAAAATTGCTGCTTTTTAGTTCTCCCTATGGGCATATTATAGAGAGCTTTACTCTACGTTAGATAACCCCAACCGTAGCTTCAGCTACGCTTGAGAACATCTGCCTTGATTAAAACTCTCTATAATATGTTGAAATATATAATAACTATACAAGAAGTCTAACGTAAGAGTGCGTTATTAAAAATTTCAAGTTTAAAGGGTTCAAAATGATGAATCGTATTCCAAAAGGCAAATACAAGCCATATCCAAAAATAGACTTGCCAGACAGAACATGGCCGGACAATACAATAACAAAAGCTCCACGCTGGTGCAGTGTAGATTTACGTGATGGAAATCAGGCACTTATCAACCCTATGAACATGGAGAAAAAACTTGAACTTTTCGCACTCTTACTCAAAATCGGTTTTAAAGAGATAGAGGTAGGTTTTCCCTCTGCTTCCAAAGTTGAGTATGACTTTTTACGCAAGCTTGTTGATGATAATCTAATTCCTGACGATGTAACAGTACAGGTACTTGTTCAGGCGCGTGAGCACTTGATTGAGAAGACATTTGAAGCACTTCGTGGTGTAAAAAAGGCAACTGTACACCTCTACAACTCAACATCAGTGGCACAAAGAAA
>JAMORG010000035.1 GCA_027063745.1 Sulfurimonas sp. | reverse complement strand
GAAAAATCCATGACCGTGAAGATAGCGTTTTGATAGACGCTTTATACGCTCATGCATTGCCTCTTCAACCTGTACACTTTTTGGTACGAGGCGTAAGAGTTCTAGCTGATGTGAAAGAGCCTCTTGCGTGAGTGTCTGACGCAGTTGTGCAATATAGAGTGCAAGCATCCAAAAGACAGTAACCTGTGTAGCAAAAGCCTTTGTTGAAGCCACTCCTTTTTCAACACCTGCACGTGTTAAAATAGTAGCATCTGCAAGCCGTACCATAGAGGAGTTGTCAACATTACAAACAGCCAGTGTTTTCAGTCCTGCTGCCTTTGCCATCTTCAGTGTCTCTAGTGTATCGGCTGTCTCACCACTTTGACTGATGACGACAAAAAGAGTATCTGTTGTTAAAATGGGCTCTCTGTAGCGAAGCTCTGATGCAATCTCCACTGAAGTTTTTATCTTAGCATAGCGCTCGAACATATAGGAAGCTGTAAGCGCCGCATGATAAGATGTTCCACAGGCACACAGTTTTATCTCACTGATACCATCAAACAAAGGGCTTTCAAGCTCTTCAAAAACTATTTTAGTATCGCTCACGCGTCCAAGAAGTGTGTCCGCTATGACACTGCTTTGCTCATATATCTCTTTTTCCATAAAGAAACGGTATCCGTCTTTTTGTGCAGAGAGTTTGTTTGTTGTGAGTGTCTGAAAACTAGGCTCTTTTTGTTTGTCATCTCTACTAAAGATAACAATCTCATCAGGCGAGACGTATCCATAGTCTCCATCATCAAAGTAGTTTACCTGCGAAGCATGACCAATAAGCGGTGTGTCTGATGAAGCAAAGTACTTTTCATTCTCTTCATTGATGCCAACAAGCATCGGTGAACCTTCTTTTGCAAAGAAGATCTTCTTAGGTTCACTTTTTGTAACAAGTAAGATGGCATAAGCACCTTCAAGCTCTTTTATGGTCTTTTTAAAGGCTTCAAAAGCATCTTTTGAACCTTTGAGGTTTTTTTCAAACTGATGCACGATCACTTCTGTATCTGTCTGGCTTAAAAAGTGTACTCCCTCATTTTGCAGCTCTTTTTTTAAAGCTGCATAGTTCTCTATTATTCCATTGTGTACGACATAAGAGTTCTCTCCGATGTGTGGATGGGCGTTGAGCTCTGTCGGTTTCCCATGGGTTGCCCAACGTGTATGGCCAATACCCACTGCAAAGCCGTCTGTTGTAAAGTTTTTTGTCTTCTCTTCAAGATTGACAAGCTTTCCTGTTGCTTTAAAACTTGAAAACTCTCCATTGCTTAACACTGCAATACCTGCAGAATCATAGCCACGATATTCAAGTTCTTTTAGCCCCTCTAGTAAAATCTCTTTTGTATTCTTTTTGCCTATATAGCCAACGATTCCACACATATATCTACCTTATTTGTTGTTATCTGATAATATTTCATAAATTTTTGCGACATTATCGCATATATTGTTTTGTTTTTCCATTAAAAAGATGTCTCGTACCTTATATTTTGAGGAGTGTATCTTTGCTGTAACAATATTAATATGCATCTCTTCAAATTTGTGCATCACATAAGCAAGCAGTCCTGTTTGGTTATGTGTATGTATTTTAATCTCCGCATGTGTCATTGAATGCTCACAATCAATGCTGATTTCTTCTTTTTTGATTTGAACAGGCTTTAGGC
>JAMORG010000034.1 GCA_027063745.1 Sulfurimonas sp. | reverse complement strand
GCCAAAAAGGCAATCCTCCAAATATCAGCCGTTATGTCTCACAGATAGTATCACCTGGGACAAACTTTGACCATGTTGTAGATAATGATGACAACTACATTGTATCTATCTTGGTTGATAAGATTCGTGATATCTATACGGTAGGCTATGCGGCCATTGACGTAACTACGGGTAAGACGTGGCTCTATGAGACACATGGGACAAGTGAAGACCCTGCATATGCACTCGATGAGGTCTTTAATCTTTTAAATGTTTACAGAACTTCAGAGGTTGTTATGACCTTTTTAGATGGTATAGATGACCAAAAGCATGTGATGCAGTATCTTGAGATACCAGAGCACTATCACTATGCTGTAAATAACGAAAGACCAAAGATCGAGTACCAAAACAGACTTTTTGGAGAGGTCTATCAGATACAATCACTCCTCTCACCCATAGAGCATTTAGATCTTGAACGCCACCCTATGATAACAGAGTCTTTGGCAATACTTATCAACTTCGTTATTGAGCATGACTATCACATCGTACAAAAGATGGCGCTGCCTCGTATCATTGACAACCGTCGCTTTATGTATCTTGGAAATAATGCCTTAGAGCAGATGGGTATCATCTCAAAAGATAGAAAAGAGTTTACACTGCTAAAGATGATGGACAAGAGTGCAACAGCCATTGGTCGTCGTCTTTTAAAAGAGCGTCTCTTAAATCCCATCATGGAAAAAGATGAGCTAGAGCGTCGTTACAACCTCATAGAGCGTGTAAACTCTCATGTGCGCTACCTAGATGAGATGATGCGTGGTATTTACGACCTCGAGCGTCTCTCACGCAGACTCAACCTTGCTCGCTTGCATCCTTTTGAGATGAACCATATGTATGACTCGATGCTGAGTGTCAAAGACCTTATGCTCTATGTCAAAAAACATAAGATTCAGCGTACTCCTTTTCATGAGAGTGAAGTAGAGGAGTTTTTACGAGACATTCAAAAGAGCATCGACCTTGATGTCTCACGCAGATTTACCAATGCCACAGTAGATGAGAACTTCTTGATGCCTGGTGTTGATGCTGAAATAGACAGACTGGTACATGAAAACGATGTAATGATGAAAGCTTTTGGTGATATCATTAAAAAGATAGAAGCAATGCTAGAGAGTGTTAATGCCAGCAGTAGCTCAAAGCTTGTAACACTTGGACTTTTGGAAAAAGAGGGGTATTATATATCCCTTTCTAAAAATCGCTATTCACTTATCGAGTCTCTTTTTAAGCAAGATGAGGAGTTTTCAAAGTACAGCGTTAAAAAGCTGACAAACTCTGTAAAGATCACTTCAACTTTTACAGATGATCTCTCTGACAGATTGATGAAGAATCGCAGAAAGATCGTAGCTCTTGTAAAAGAGCGCTACATAGCACTCCAAAACCTCTTCTCACGCAGATATTCACTGCTCTTTGAGCGCGTTATTGCCTATGTGGCAGATTTGGATGTGGGGGTGAGCTCTTCAAAAGTGGCACAAGAGTATAAACACTCACGCCCGATGATAGTAGAAGCCAAAGAGGATGAAAACTTTATGCAGATAATGCAGCTGCGTCATCCACTCATTGAGGTGCAGGAGCGTGGTGGTATCTATGTGCCAAATGACATCGTTATGGGAAATCGTGACTATCTTGACCTGCCACACCCAAAGACGGTGATGCTTGATGTTGCAGTGCATGATGGTCATGACATCAACGGTGTGCTGCTTTATGGGATAAACTCAAGTGGAAAGAGCTCTTTGATGAAGAGTATCGGGATTGCAGTTTTAATGGCGCAGTCGGGTTTTTTTGTTAGTGCTGCTGTGATGAAGTTTAGCATCTTTGACTCGCTCTTTACACGAATAGTCTCTAAAGACAATCTTGCTAAGGGACTCTCAACCTTTGCCGTTGAGATGTTGGAGCTAAAAAATATCTTTAACCGCTCCACGGTTCGCTCTTTGGTTCTTGGTGATGAGATAAGTCACGGAACAGAGACACTCTCAGGAGTTGCCATAGTGGCCAGTGCTATCAACAAGCTCTCAAAAGTGCGTTGTCTTTTTCTCTTTGCGACACACCTCCATCAACTCTCAACCATGCCGGAGATTACACGCTTAAAAAATGTAGTGGATCTGCACCTTAGCGTAGAGTATGATGAAGCAAGTGACAAGCTTATCTTTAACAGGGTACTGCAGGCTGGAAGCGGAAGCAGTATCTATGGGCTTGAGTTTGCCAAGTCACTGCATATGGACAGTGAGTTTTTAGAAACGGCAAATGCCATACGAAAACGTCTTGCAAATGACTTTGATGAACTAGAACTTCTAGTGAAGAAGAAAAAGTCGAAGTATAACAAAGAACTCTATGTCACCAAGTGTATCATCTGTGGCGCTGTTGCTGAAGATGTGCATCATATCTCACATCAGTCTTTGGCAGATAAAGCAGGATTTATCGGGCATTTTCATAAAGACAACAAGCATAATCTTGTGCCACTCTGTAAGGAGCATCACAAACAGATACATGATGGAAAACTCCATGTCAATGGTTTTATAATGACGAGTAAAGGTTTGGAGCTGCAGTTTGAAGAGCAGATGAGCAAGCCTGAAATAAAAAAGCCGCAAGAACCTGAGATAAATGAAAATATAGAGGTAAAAGAGGAGAGTCAAGATGAACCAAAAAAGTTCATCTTGGATGATTGGTAATTAAGCGAGGCTCTTTTTAACACATTCGCTGATGCGTTTGCCATCAGCCTGACCTGCTAGTGCTTTGTTTGCAGCACCCATAACTTTTCCCATATCTTTCATAGTGGTTGCACCTACTTCTGTAATTATTTTAGTAATTGCTTCGCAGAGTTCATCGTCACTGAGCTGTTTTGGCAGGTATGGCTCATAGTAGGCAATCTCTTCGAGCTCTATTTGCATAAGATCTTCACGACCTGCTTCTTTGTACTGGCTAGCAGCGTCATTTCTGCGCTTTATCTGTGTCTGGATGATTTTGATAACATCTTCGTCTGTAAGCTCTTTTCTCTCATCGACCTCTATCTGTTTAAAAGCAGAAGTAAGCAGGCGAAGTGCATCTCTTTTTTTTGTATCTTTGGCTTTCATAGCCTCTTTTACATCGTTATTAATCTGATCGCGTAAACTCATTGAAAAATCCTTATTTTTATGGAACTGAAATTGCTAGAATTATACACAAATATAGTTAAAGAGATTCAATGAAAATAAAAATAGTATTGGTACTATCTATAACGGTGGTGATTATCGGTTTTTCCGGTTGTACTGCAAACCTTACAGATCCTGAAATAGACTTTGAGCCACCGGTATATGTTGAGCAGATGCCACCAAAAGAGCAGCAGCAGGACTTTGACTCTGTTGGAAGTCTTTTTGGCAAAGGAGATAATCCTCTCTTTTCAGATCACAAGGCTATGCATGTCAATGATATTGTCACTGTAGTTATCTCGGAAACGGCAAAAAGTTCCAATAGTGGTTCTAAACAGTTAAGTGAAAATGATGAAATGAACCTTGGTGGTGGTATTTTTGGGTCAACCGGTTCGGCAAATCAACGTGTAACTGACAAAATAAATACACTTAATGGCTATACAGATATTAATTTTGGAGCAAAATCAGGAAGCAGTTATAAAGGAAAAGCAAGTGCAACAAAAGATGCCAGCTTCACTACTACAATATCTGCTAGAGTCGTTAAAGTTTTGGCAAACGGAAACTACTTTATCTCAGGAAAACGGGAAATACTCATAGATGATCAAAAGCAAATTATTCAAATAAGTGGAGTGATTCGCCCTTATGATATTGACCAGTACAACAAAATCAACTCGACACAAATCAGTGATGCAAAAATTTTGTATAAAACAGAAGGTGATGTCGATCGTGCTACAAAACAGGGTTGGGGGAGCAAAATTGTTCAGTCTATTTGGCCGTTTTAGCCTTTTATTTGTCTTGAGTATCTCTGCATTGTATGCAGGGAGTTTTGAGGATTTTAAAAAGACACAGAGTGCATCATACTCCAAGTTTAAAGATCCGCGGGATAATGGTTTTAATGACTACTTAAAAGCGCAGTGGCAAGAGTATCAGGCATATATTACACAGCCAATGTACACGCAGCCAAAACCAAAACAGATTACCCCACTTGCTTCAAAGCCTGCACCAAAAGTAGGACCGAGTGTACTTATCCGTCTACCAAAAGAGATAAATACAGATACAAAAGAAGCTCCTTTGAAGAAAAAGCTTACTTATGACATTACTCTTGATTTTTATGGATTGACATTGGGCTTTAATGCTGATAAAGAGATAGCAAGATATAAATTTTATCCTCATACGCAAGCAGGGATAGCTGAGTTTTTTAGTCTGTTGGCAAGTAGTAACTACGGGGTCACTATAAATACGATACAAACATATAAAAAACAACTGCATCTTAATGACTGGGCCATTTATCTGCTTGTTGAGAGATTAGCACAAGAACTCTACAGCAGTCGTGATGAAGCAAGAATCTATCAGTGGTTTTTACTGACAAAACTTGGCTTTGATGTGAAAATCGCTTTAAGTGGCAGTGATGTTTATCTTTTACACTATGTTGATAAAATTGTTTATCAATCTCCACGATACAAGTTTGATAATCGTTACTACTATATACTCTCTGCGTATGATAAAAAAGCGATTAAAAAGATCTACACATACAAAGAGAAGTATCCACATGCGACAAAAGCACTTGACTTTTCTCTAAAAGAGCTTCCAAAATTTCCAAAAGAGCAAGTAGAGAAACAAAGAGCATTTGTTTATGAAGGAATAGATTATACACTTCGCTATACACAAAACAAAAACCTTTTAGCTTTTATGAAAACGTATCCACAGGTAGATTATAGTATCTATTTTAATGCAACGATGGATATGCGAACATACAGAGAGATAGCAAAACAGTTTAAAGAGTATTGTGATGGCAAGAAGATGGCTGATGCGATGAACATGGTCTTGCGTTTTGTTCAAAAGGCTTTTGTCTATAAGCGTGATGATGTGCAGTTTGGTCATGAGAAGGTGATGTTTGCAGATGAGACACTTTTTTATGATGCTTCAGATTGTGAAGACAGGGCTGTTTTGTATGCACAGCTTGTAAAAAGGCTGTTTGGTGTTTCAGTTGTCGGTATTAAATATTCAGACCATATGGCAACAGCTCTGTATATTCCAATGCAAGGTGAGAGTGTATTTTATCAACACAAACGTTACGTAATAGCAGATCCAACATATGTAAATGCAAATATTGGAGAGGTGATAAGTCGATATCGTTCTATCCAACCTGAACAATTTATTCGATTAGTAGTGCAATAAACTATGATATAATAAGACTAAAGCTTTTAACTAAAGGTTCACAATATGAAGTATGAACTACCTACAAAAGAGTGGGATTATTATATTGATCAGCTCACGCAACTGCCAAACCGATTTGCTTTACTGGATTTTATAAAACTCCATAGTCGTATGAATATTTTTGTTATAAATATTGATAATTTTAACAACATCAACAATGCATACGGTTATGTAGTCGGTGATGAGATAATGCAAGAGATAGCAAATCGCCTAGAAACCCTACGACCTCAAAATGCTGCGCTTTTCCGATTTGATGGAGACGAGTTCGTCTTTATTGTCAATGAATTTTTTAATTTTAGAGAATTAAAAGAGTTTGCACAATCTATTATCTCTTTTTTTAATTTTACAGATATTGAGTTGGAGCATGATGATATAGTAGTTAAAGTTTCTGTAACCATAGGTATTGCTATGGGAAATGGAATTATCACACTAAATCATGCAAGTGCTGCAGTAAAAGATGCACGTCTTTATGCAAAAGGCTCCTACAAGATTTTTGAAGGAAAATCAGGTTTCTCTCAAAAGCAACAGGAAAATATCTATTGGATAAATAAAATTCGTCATGCTATTGAAGATGAAAAAGTTGTAGCTTTTTTTCAGCCTATACGAAATAATAAAACAAAAAAGATAGAAAAATATGAGTGTTTGGCTCGTATTGATGATGATAATGCTATGGTGTCACCTATTCGTTTTATGGAGGCGTGTCGTATAACAGGTACATTACCATTGGTTACTCGACGTATCACAACAAGAGCTTTTGAAGTCTTTAGTAAGACTGATTACGAGTTTTCTATTAATATCACATCCAATGATATAAATCTGGGGTATTTAGAAGAGTTTTTGATGATGCAAGTTAAAAAATACAATATTGATCCTTCTCGTGTAGTTCTAGAGCTCTTAGAAGATATTGTAACATTGACAGAATCAAATATGTTAGAGCAGATTAACTCTTTAAGAAAGAGAGGCTTTAAAGTTGCTATTGATGATTTTGGAGTTGAGAACTCTAACTTTTCAAGATTGTTGGAATTGAATCCTGATTATTTGAAAATAGACGGTATTTTTATTAAAAACATTTTAGAAAACAAAGAGAGTGAGTTGATTGTAGAAACAATAGTAGAATTTTGTAAAAAACGCGGTATTAAAGTGATTGCCGAGTACATTGCAAATAAAGATATCTTAGAGAGAATAGAGGCTTTGGAGATTGAGTATTCGCAAGGTTATTATATAGGTGAACCGAGTGATATTATAAAATAGGCTTTATTCTTTTTGTGATTTAATAAGCTCTTTTAGCTCTTTGATCTCATCTTTGAGCTCTTCTATCTCTGTTTTTTCAATTATCTCTATTTCTGCATCTTTATTATCACTGAGATGATTCATCGCATCTACAACCACAGCTACAATTAAATTGATCATAATAAAAGTTACAATAAATATAAAAGGTATAAAAAAGAGCCATGCGTGAGGATAGACATCCATGACAGGTCGTGCAATACCCATAGACCAAGATTCCAGTGTCATAATTTGAAAAAGAGTATATAAAGAACTGCCAAGTGATCCAAACCATTGAGGAAATGCATTGCCAAAGAGCTGTGTTGCCATAACAGCAGCAATGTAAAAAAGTATAGTCATCAAACCTGCTATTGATGCCATACCTGGGATGACACTCATAAGTGCTAATACGATTTTTCGCATTTGTGGAACAATGGTAATAACTCGCAAGAGTCTAAAAATCCTTAAAACTCTAAAAATCTCAAAGACAGAGTTTGCCGGGAACATTGAAACAAGGACAATGCTAAAATCAAAGAGATTCCATCCATCTTTGAAAAAAGCTGTTTTATGTGCATAGATTCGTAAAATTATTTCAACCAGGAAGATAGCTATGACCAATTGATCAAAAATCAAGAGTTCATTTTCTATTTTTTCATGAATAAAAGGGTATGTCTCTATACCCATTGTCAAGCCATTGAGCAAAATAATAAAAAGAATAAAGTTCTTAAATTTTGCAGATTCTACAAGTTTATAAATTTGTCTATGCACAATATTCTCCTAATAATTGATAGCAACTTTATATGTCGGATCATCCTCTTCATAACTACAGTGCGGTCCTGCTTTTTTAAGCAGTCGTTTACAGTCTGGACTAAGGTGACGCAGTAGAAGGTTTTTACCGGCATTTTCATACTTCTTAACCAGTGAATCAATAGCCTCAACGCCAGAAAAGTCTAATACACGAGCATTTTTAAAGTCAATAACAACTTTTTGTGGGTCATTTTGAATATCAAAGTTATCTGAAAATGTTGTAGCACTACCAAAAAAGAGTGGGCCATCTAGCTCATATACTTTTGTGCCATCCTCTTCGATGTGGCTCTTTGCATAGATACGGGCATGCTTCCACGCAAATACAAGTGCTGAGATGATAACACCTGCAATAACGGCAACTGCCAGATCTTCTACAACCGTGATGATTGTTACAACAATCATTACAAAAACATCTGAACGAGGCATATGCTTAAGGTGTGAGAAGCTTGACCACTCAAATGTTCCGATACTCACCATAAACATGATTCCAACCAAAACACCAACAGGAATGGCATTTAAAACATCTGTAAGAGATACTACAAGTATGATGAGTCCAACAGCAGCAGTAAAAGATGAAAGGCGTCCAAGCCCCCCTGATGTGTAGTTGATGATAGATTGACCAATCATAGCACAACCAGCCATACCACCAAAAAAACCACTGGCAATGTTTCCACATCCAAGAGCGATACACTCCTGGTTTCCACTACCGCGTGTTCCACTCATCTCATCAAGTACAGCGAGTGTAAGGAGTGACTCAATGAGTCCTACAAGAGCCATAATTACAGCATAGGGAAGAACCATTAAAAAGGCATCAAGACTAAAGAGCGTATCTGGAATGATGAGGTGCGGTAGTTTTCCTTTAAACTCAGAGAGGTCTGCAAGAGCACCTACTGTAAGCGTGTCTATCTTTAAAAAGTAGACTAAAAGAGTAAGTACTACAATAGCAACAAGTCCAGACGGAACAGCCTTTGTAAGCTTTGGTAGAAAATACATTATCAGCATAGTAACGGCTACAATAATGTACATACTTGCACCCTGACCATCAAAGAACTTAAACTGTGCCATAGCAATAACAATAGCCAGACCATTTACAAAGCCATACAGAGCCGGTTGGGGAACAAGACGAATAAATTTACCAAACTTCAACACTCCAAAGAGTACCTGAATAGCACCGGCTACAATAGTTGCAAGTAGAACATAGTTAAGCATATGAAAGTAGAGCTCATCACCGCTGTATCCTTGTGCGGAGAGAAGAGCATTTGCCTCTAAAACAAGTCCGACAATAACAACAGCAACACTTCCTGTGGCACCACTGATCATTCCTGGTTTACCACCGATAAGTGCAGTAATAAGACCTAGAATAAATGCAGTATAAAGTCCGACAATTGGGCTTACTCCTGCTATAAAACTAAAAGCAATGGCCTCAGGGACAAGGGCAACTGCAACAACAAGCCCTGAGAGAATATCATTTTTGATATTTGGTGATGTATATTTTCTTATATCAAACAAACTATGCCTTTAGTGAGCTAAGTTGTTCGAGCACTTTTTCTCTTTTTGCTTCAGCTTCTGCAAGTGCTTCACGGTTTTTCTCAAGTACATCAGCAGGAGCATTGGCAACGAAACGTTCATTGTTAAGCATTCCATTGAGCTTACCTATCTCTTTTTGCAATTTCTCATCCTGTTTTGTGAGTTTGTTAATGATAGGTGTAAGGTCAATTGAGTCAGTTGGAATGAAAGTCTCACATTTGTCTGCAATATCGCTTACGGCATTTTCTACTTTTTCTTCTGTAAAGAGTACCTCTTCTACTTTAGCAAGTTTTGCGATAAAT
Source organism: Sulfurimonas sp. (assembly GCA_027063745.1). Lineage (GTDB taxonomy): Bacteria > Campylobacterota > Campylobacteria > Campylobacterales > Sulfurimonadaceae > Sulfurimonas. The sequence continues at coordinate 16,823 of JAMORG010000034.1, read as the reverse complement.
GGTGTCATCATCTCTTTGTCTTTATCACTGATACCATCTATTTTTACATAAGCTTTTTCAATCTTTTGGTTAGCCATATCAACAAGCACTTTAGCACGACGAATAGAGACGATAGCATCCATGATTATTTCAAATTTTGCCTCTTCTTTACGTTGCTTGATTTTATGAGGAAACTTTTTAACCATGATAGATTCCCCATCTTCCAAGCTTGTACCACTTAACTGATGGTAGAGGTGTTCTGTGATAAACGGCATAAACGGATGCAGCAGTTTCATAGCCTCTTTAAAGATAGCGCCAAGCTCTACAATGGCACCTTTGTCCGCTTTGCTGAGTTCAATACCCCAGTCACAAAACTCATTCCATAAGAATCTATACATTGTAAGGGCTGCATCATTGAACTTGTACTCATCTAAGTAAGCACGTACCTCTTTTGTTGCAAGATTTAGGCGGCTCATCATATAGCGACCTAAATCACTCTCTACACAAAAACCTGCCATATCAGGGAAAGTCTCTACATTCATTTGTAGATATTTTGCTGCATTGTAGAGTTTGTTTGTAAAGTTACGATTGAGTTGGAGTTTCTCTTCACTCATTCTAATATCACGCCCTTGCGCAGCTGAAATAGCAAGTGTAAAGCGTAGGATGTCTGCTGAGTATTTGTTTACCATATCAAGAGGATCAATAACATTGCCTTTTGATTTAGACATTTTTTGACCATGCTCATCACGAACAAGTGCATGCAGGTAGATATCTTTAAATGGAAGCTCACCAATGAAGTGTTCACCCATCATCATCATTCTGGCAACCCAGAAAAAGAGGATGTCAAAGCCGGTAATGAGCAGTGAATTTGGATAAAAATCTTTCATATCTTCTGATTTGAAGAGTTTGTCCATCTCAACATCACCGTTCCCCCAGCCAAGTGTAGAGAATGGCCAAAGTGCAGAGCTAAACCAAGTATCAAGAACATCAGGATCTTGGTGGAAGTTTTTGGAAGCACATTTTGGACAAGCCTCCGGATGCTCTTCAGTAGAAGCAAACTCATGCCCGCAATCATCACAATAAAAGACAGGAATCTGATGTCCCCACCAAAGTTGGCGTGAGATACACCAGTCGCGCAGTTCCCCCATCCAAGAATTGTAAGAGTTGATCCAGTGCGGTGGGAAGAATTTTGCTTCACCTGCATTTGTCTTTTTAATAGACTCATCAGCTACTTCTTTGCGTACAAACCACTGTTTTGAGATGTATGGTTCAACTACATTTTTACAGCGGTAGCAGTGACCAACTTGATGTTTATGGTCTTCGATTTTGACGATGAAACCCTCTTCATCAAGACGTTTTACGATGATGTCACGTGCTTCAAGACGCTCTAGACCTTTAAACTCACCAGCGTAGTCATTTAAAATACCTTTTTCATCAAAAACAGTGATGAACTCTAAGTCATGACGTTTTCCAACTTCGTAGTCATTCTGGTCATGTGCAGGTGTTACTTTTACCACACCTGTTCCAAACTCCATATCAACATGTGTATCTGCAATGATTTTTACTTTTCTATCAAGGAGTGGAAGCTGTATCTCTTTTCCGATGATATCTTTGTAGCGCTCATCATCAGGGTGAACCATTACAGCAGTATCTCCAAAGTATGTCTCAGGACGTGTAGTTGCAACTTCTACAAAACCGCTGCCATCAGCAAACGGATACTTGATATGGTAAAATTTACCATCTTCTTCTTCATGCTCTACTTCAATGTCTGAAAGAGCTCCATCATGTGTACACCAGTTGACCATATAGTTGCCACGAACGATAAGACCTTCATTGTAAAGATGAACAAATGCCTCACGCACAGACTTTTGCAGCCCCTCATCCATAGTAAAACGCTCACGCTCCCATGCAGGGCTTACTCCCATCTTGCGAAGCTGCTCTGTCATAATGCCGGCAGACTCCTCTTTCCATTTCCATGCACGTTCTAAGAATGCTTCACGACCTATCTCTTCTTTTGTCTTTCCTTCTGCTAAGAGTTGCTTTTCAACAACATTTTGCGTAGCTATTCCGGCATGATCTGTTCCTGGCTGCCAAAGTGTCTTATAGCCATCCATGCGTTTATAACGAGTGATGATATCCTGAAGTGTAAAAGTAAGTGCATGTCCGATATGCAAGCGTCCTGTTACATTTGGCGGTGGCATCATAATACAGAAGTTTTTTCCCTCTTCTTGGATGGACTTGTTGCCATCTACTTCGAAGTATTTTCTATCTTCCCAAATTTTGTAGTATCTGTTTTCAATTTCTTGTGGATTGTATTTGTTCTCTGACATAATGCGTGGCCTTCTTGTCTCTAGTGATTTAAAATTGCGCGATTATAGCTAAAGTGTGGTTATAAAAAGATTAGATATGAATGCCTTGGACTCTTTTTTTAATGTTTACTTTGTCTTCATACATCAACTTATCTGCTTTTTCTATAATTTTTGAAAGTTCGCTTCCCTGGGTAAAAGGAGAAAGCCCATATGAAAAGCTAACACGAAATTCGGCATCATGTGCTTTAAGCTTTTTGGTCAAAATACTTTCACGTAACTTCTGTATGCTTTTGTGAATTTGATCAGTTTCTTGGTCTAAAAAGAGTATGATAAATTCATCTCCGCCATATCGAATTACTTTTTTAGTGATTTTTTTGAGTTGATTTGTAATGAAAATAAGAACCTTATCTCCAATAATATGTCCATATGTATCATTGATCTGTTTAAAGTAGTTCAGGTCAATAACAACAAGATTTCCGTCTTTGTTGAGTGTATTGTCATGTTCATTGATATAGTGATCATGAAACCATTTTCTATTGTATGCATGTGTCAATTCATCTTTATAAACAGACTCTTTTAACTTTTCTATCTCAAGTCGTAGCGCTTTTGTCTCTTCAAGAACCTGTTTGAGCGACTCGGTGTCATTGCTCTCAATCGCAGTGATAGCCTTTGAAGTGTGCTCACTTAACTCTTTTGCATTTTTAGAGGTTTCTTTTTGAAGTTTTTGCAACGAAGAACATTGAGTCTGGATAATATCAGCACTGATAGCTGTTTCATCTTCTATGTCAACATTATATTTTTTTGCCTCTTTGGAGAAGAGAGATGCATAGATAGAAGGAGTAACGATGTCTAATTGTGTAATAGTATCTTTGATCTCATTGGAAATAATTTGTAAGGTTCTCTCATCATGTGACATTTTCTAAACTCCGTATAATATAGAACCGATTGTAACATTTTAGGAGAGAAAAATCTATAAAAAGTCCGTAATTATGGTACTTTAGAGCAATTATTAAGAATAGGAGTCAGTTTGTTATTGGTTTAAGTTTGTAATTATTGAAAAATATGTTTTTTCGATTGTAATAAAAATATGCTAGACTGTCAAAAAATAAAACTAGAATCAGTACTTTTTTCCTCTTCATTTTTGGTCTCTATAATCTCTTTCTAACACACTATTATGATTTGGCAGGTATTGATTTAATTACATTTGTGATCTTTGTTATGCTCTTTATTAGCTATTTTTTTGAAAGAAGTTTTGAAGCAGCACACAAAGAACTTGCAAAGAATAAAAAAATACAACAAAAATATATTACAGCGCTTAAAGAAGCATCTATTACCGATCCGCTCACGCAGCTTTATAACAGACGACATCTTGATATGATGTTCCATGAGAAGTTTTTAAAAGCAAAAGCAAATAATAGTTATTTTGCATTTTTTATTTTAGATATTGACAAGTTTAAAGATTATAACGATACTTATGGGCATATTGCAGGTGATACTGCCCTTAAGGCTGTTGCTGATGTTCTAAAAGATTCTATGCGTCGTGAAGCAGACAGTGTTTTTCGTTTGGGTGGAGAAGAGTTTGCCGGTATTTTAATGGCTGAGAGTGAAGAAAAGATTGTTCGTCAGATTGAAACTATCCGCACAAATATTGAAAAATGTGCAATTGAACATAGTTGCAGTCCATTTGGCTTGATTACGGTTTCAATAGGTGTCTGCATTCTTAATGACTTAGAAGAAGAGAATCTCGATAAAATGTATAAAATAGCAGACAGTGCATTGTATGAAGCAAAAACACATGGAAGAAACCAGATACGAGTTGGAAGCATTAGCACACTTTAATACTCTCAAGGTATAATCACACTCTTAAAAATTTCTCCAAGGAGTTGCAGTTATGCCATTGTCACGTCTTAATGAAGAACAGTATGCTGCTGCAACTTCTACTGCCAAACAAAACCTCATTATCGCTTCAGCCGGAACAGGTAAGACCTCTACGATTGTTGGGCGCATTGCATACCTTCTAAATTCCGGTGTAAAACCCCAGGAGATTCTTCTACTTACCTTTACAAATAAAGCCGCAGCGGAGATGGTGGCTCGTGTGGCTGAGTACTTTGGTGCTGATGTTGCCAAGAAGATAGATGCGGGAACCTTTCATGCGGTCAGTTACAGATGGCTCAAAAAGAGAGATAAAAAAGTAGTGCTCAAACAGCAGCGTGAGCTCAAAACACTCTTTCGCTCTGTCTTTGAGAAGCGCTCTTTTATGCATATAGATGCTGAGGTACCGGCTTATGGAGGTAACTACCTTTATGATTTGTACTCATTTTACCAAAATACAGAGCTAGAGAAGCACTTTGAAGCGTGGCTTATAGAAAAGTACCCTGACCATGAGGTCTATGCTATGATCTATGCTGATGTTGTCGATGAGTTTGAAGCGCTTAAAAAAGAGTATGGTTTTTTAAACTTTAACGACCTTCTTTTAGAGTTTCGTAAAATGGCTAAAGATGCAGATCTTGGCTATGAGGAGGTGCTTGTCGATGAGTATCAAGATACCAATGCACTCCAAGGAACCCTTATAGATGCAATGAATCCTCCATCACTCTTTTGTGTCGGGGATTATGACCAGAGTATCTATGCCTTTAACGGTGCAGATATCAGCATAATTGGTTCTTTTACAAAGAAGTACCCTGATGCAGTTGTTCATACCCTTACAAAGAACTACCGCTCAAGCAAGCCAATACTCTCGCTTGCAAACAAGGTCATCGAGATAAATGAGCGAATATATCCAAAAAAACTGGAAGTGACCCGCAGCGATGTGAATGAACCTCCACGACTGCTTGCATTTGATGAGCTTTTTGACCAGTATCACGGTGTTGCGGCCAAGATTAGTGAGAGTATGACTGCGCGTGAGGAGATAGCGGTAATCTTTCGTAACAACTCCTCAGCAGATGGCATCGAAGTAGGGCTGCGTGAGCTTGGCATCAACTGTAAGCGAAAAGGAGGTACGAGCTTTTTTGACTCACGTGAGGTAAAAGCGGTACTTGATCTTTACACATTGCTTGTCAATGAGTCGGATATGATGGCATTTATCCACCTTTTTGAATTTGCAAGAGGTATAGGGAGTGCGATGGCAAAAGAGCTCTATACTGCACTCAAGGTTTTAGGGCAGGGGAGTATGTTTTATGGGCTTTATGCGCCTGATGAGTCGATGAAAAACCCTTTTGAGAAGCGTAAGCTTAACCACCAGCTTGGTCTCTTTGATGACTTTTTGGAGCTTGGTGCAGTAGGGAAGTATGCAAAACTTGGCTTTGAAGCGAAGTTTATGAAAAACCCAATACTCAAACACCCAAAACTAACAAAAGAGTCCGCAACATTTTTGCATAACTTTTACCTGCTCTTTCGTGACCTCAAGGGTATCAAGCAGCCGCAAACCATTGTAAGAAAGATAGCTGCTTCTGAGCTTTTTAAATATATTGCAGATTATCTCTCTACAAAAAGGGCAACACTTAAAGACGGTAGCATAGATGAGGCACAAAAAGAGGAGTCTCTCTCACGTATCTCACGCAAGATGCTACTGCTTCAAGAATTAGCAAAACCGTACTCGGAGCATGAACGCTTTTTAAATGCGATGATACTTGGCTCATCTGACCTCACGCAGGGCGAGGGGGTGAACCTATTAAGTGTTCATGCAAGTAAAGGTCTTGAATATAAAGAGGTTTATGTAGTTGACTTGATGGACGGACGCTTTCCAAACCGTAAGCTGATGCAGAGAGGTGGGAGCCTTGATGAAGAGCGGCGCCTCTTTTATGTTGCAGTGACACGGGCAAAAGACATACTCTATCTAAGCTATGCGAAGTATGACAAGATAAAAAAGCAAAACTTTTTACCGAGTCAGTTTTTGTATGAGGCAGGGCTTGTACCAAAAGATGAAAACTTCCGCGCTCTTGTAATGAAAGAGGCGGATAAAGAAGAGGAGTAGTTATAGACCCTCTTGACGGATCTTTCTAACCGCTAAGAAATAGCTGTGTCCAAGATAGATCACATAAAAGACCGATGCAAAAAGAATCACAAAAGGAATGAGTGAAAGAAGGTAGAGTGCCAAAGTCTTCAGTTTAAGTGTACCACCGTAGTAAAAACGAATCTTTTTATCTTCCTCTTTTGTACAGATGGCAGATGAGATATCATAGGTCATCATATTGTGAAAGAGATAATAAAGTGGCAGGTTAAATGCTATGATATTGACCAGTGGAATAAAATAAAAGGGTACAAGTACTAAAAAAAGCACTATTGTAACAGCTACCCATTTGACAACTAAAAAGATATACTCCAAAATATTAGAGTGTCCTATCATCTCTACATCAGGGTAGTGGCGCTTTTGTACCTCTTTTAAGATCTTCTCCGTTAAGAGTCCAATGATTAAAAGTGCAATGAAGATAGAGAGATAGATAGATAGAAATCCACCAACGGTATAGATGAGAAATGTAGCTATCCATGATGTGATGGCATGGGAGAGCAAAAACTGGATGATGGCAGAACCCTGTAGTGTCGCTTCAAGTGTATCTGTGTGGGGTATGCCATTTTCAATGGTAGTCTGTGTCTCTTGAATCTGCAGAGTTCCCAGCTGCTCCATTCCAAAGCCTGCAAAGTAGATGATGGCTCCATAGATAAGTATCATACTGATGATAAATGGTGCTACCGAATAGGTAAGCATCTTCTGTGAGAAGAGATCCTTTATAGAGAGGGAAAGTATGTTTTGTTCGTTATCCATATTAGAGATTTTCCTTAATAATTGTAAATGATTTTTTTATGTCACTTTCTTGCATTTTACCAGATTTGTAAAAAACAACTTTACCGTTTTTGTCAAAGATGATGATATTTGATGTGTCATCACCTACATTCCATGCCTTTACAAGAACTTTGTTCTTATCTTTTACATAGATAGTATCTGGAAACTCTTTTTGTTTTGATTTTAAAATAGCTTCAATAACAAAGTTTGGTTTCCATGTAGCAGCAAGATTGACAATGGCAATACTCTGAAAATGCAGATCATTCTCTTTTTTAAACTTTTTGAGTGCTTGTGTGTAGTGTTCATTGAGGTCTTTTTCATCAGGATCCACATAAAACATTACAAAGACATTGTCCTTTAGCGAGCTTGAGCTCCAAGGGCTTCCATCGTTTACCATTCCCCCGTTTTGCCCACTGATAGTGAGCTCTTTTGGTATCTCTCCTACATTGAGAGCCCAAAGGTTTAATGTAGCCAGCAGTGCTACAAGTCCCACTTTTAATTTCATAATTTACTCCATAGTTTTTGATTGAGTTTTAACTCTTCTACAATACCGACAGCTAGATGCAGTGTCTGTATGTACTCCATTGCTATTTTATACTCTAAAAGTGAATGGAAGACAGATGCTTCAAACATATCACTGTTATACTCAATGGCCAAGTAGATATTTCCACCGATAAAAGAGATATATATCGGATGTTGTATCTTTTTTTTGTATGCAAGCAGTTTTTCCATCATGCTTGGCGTCAAAATATATCTTGCTTCGATTTGGTCTGTAGAGTAAACGACAAACTCTTTTTCGAACTCAATGTTATCCATCTTGACTAGTTCACTGCGTGAGCCGTTGTTCTTTTGCAGCCATCCTCCAAGAAGATCTCCAAATATCTTTTGGGCGCTGTCAGGTAATACGACGGTCTCTCCATGAAAGTGTTTTGGAAATTCAGAGACAATAAAGAGTCCTAAAAAGATCGTTTCCCAAGACTCTCTGCCTTTTGAATCTCTGTGCTTTTTTTCTGCAAGGAGATCAGAAAATTCAATAGCAATGCCATCAATAGTACCTTTTACATAATCATTGCCACTTACTCTGTCTGGTCTTGTTGCAAAAAGGCGTGAGCGATTAAAAGCTGCACTGGAGATATGTTGTGTTGGAGTATAGTTGAGTGTTTTATCTATGTGGCTAATAAGAGGAGCAATGATTTTATGTTTAAAGTCAATATTGTAATCTTTAATAAGATAGGTATATAACCACTTTGTCGCTGCTAATGCAAAGATAAGAAAAAAAGCGAGAATATCAAGTGAAAAGCTTTTGTAGAGAAAAAATGAGATAAGAGCAACAAATAAAAGATAAAGAGTACCGATCTTGATAATACGCTTTTTTATCTTTTTTCGCTCTTCTTCGAGTATTTTTAGCTCAGGATAGAGTTTATTGTAGTAAAAATCGGTAAGTTGGCTGATGCTTTTCATCAATTTTATCTGTTAAAAAGCTCACCTACATCAAGGTTTTTTCTCTCTTCATCTGTAATGACAAAAACATCTTTTGGTTTATACCCCATAGCACTGGCCATAAAGTTTGTCGGTATCATCTCCAGAGCATTGTTATAGTCTGTAACTGCTTGATTGTAAGCACGACGCGCTGCGGCAATTTGCTCTTCTACCTCATTGAGTGAGCGTTGCAGGTGCATTACGTTTTCATTTGCTTTGAGTTCCGGGTAGTTCTCAACGGCAACCATAATAGAGCCAAGCGCAGAACTTACTTTTGCATCCAAATCGATTTTCTCTTTTTCTGAAAGGTTTGGTTTGTTTGCTTCACTTCGAAGTTTTGTAATCTCTTCCAAGATAGACTTTTCATGTTCCATATATTTTGAGACAGAGGCAACAAGGTTTGGAATGAGGTCATAACGCTTTTTGAGTTGGGCATCGACAGATGCAAAGATATTATCAACCTGATTTTTCTTTGCAACCAGAGAGTTGTACATTAAGACAAGAATGATAAGTAAAACAATGATAATTATAAGAGGTGTTGACATTATGTAACCTTTTTTGTTTTAGTTATTATAGCAAATTATTTTTTTGTTATGTTTTGCACTGCCAAATAGGCACTCGCCCATGCAAAAGCGAAGTTGTATCCGCCCCGTCGTCCTACTATGTCTAAAACCTCTCCTGTGAAGTAGAGATCCTTTTGTTTGAGAGATTCAAAAGTTTTTGGATTGATTTCACTTACATCAACACCGCCGCCACTGACCTCTGCATGACGAAATCCATGCGTGTCTTCTACCTCAAAACGCCAGTTTGTGATGGTGTTGGCTATCTTTTTGGCGATTTTAGGGTTTATGGCACCTGCTTTTGTGTCGTGAGCAATACCCACAGCATCAAGGAGGTTTGTAGCTATTTTGATAGGCAAAAGCCCTACTAAAATGTCAAGAATTGAGTATTCGGGACGCTTTTTTGCTACATTGCTAATGTGAGTGGCAAGTTGTTGCATGCTAAAGCGAGGCAGAAGATTGAGCGCAATGCTCACGTGAGCAAACTCCAAGAGTGCCTGACTTGCACGTTGAGAGATGTCTAGTATGGCAAAACCGGAGACTCCATAGTTTGTGAAGAGGATGTCCCCACTGGCACTGAGCTCTTTTTGATGATTGACAAGCAGAGTTACTTCTCCATCGACTTTTGCTCCTGCCATTTTATGCACTGTTTTGGAGTCAATTTCAAGCTGTACAAGTGATGGATAGGCTGGGATAATGTTGTGTCCAAACTGCTGCGCAAATGCTTCTCCGTCACTGCATCCGCCAAGGTGGCTTGCCGCGCGTGAGCCTGTTGCTACAATAACTGCATTATATGTGTTTAAAAACTCTTTTATGGAGTTTATCTTTGCATTGAGATGGAAGATGACACCCAGCTCACGAGCTCTTTCTTCAAAGAGGCGTGCTACACTTTTGGCTTCATTGCTAAGTGGATAGGCTCTGCCATCCTCTTTTACATCAAGCAGCAGACCCATTGACTCCATATAGTTTTGAAACTTTTTAAATCCAAACTGCTCTAATGCATAGCTGACAAAGCTAGGATTTTGCCCAAAGTAGTCATCTTTTGAGAGATTTTTGTTGGTGATGTTACAGCGTCCATTTCCTGAGACTAGAATCTTCTTTGCAAGTTTGTTGTTCTGTTCAAAAAGAGTTACTTCACATCCACGCTCAGCACAGAGTATGGCACTAAAGAGCCCACTTGCTCCGCCACCGATTATCGCTACTTTTTTTGCCATTAAAAAAGCTCCCATGGTTTCTTGTATTGCTCACGTAAGATAGTATCTAACTCTGCTGTACAAAAGCGTTCTCCCTCACGCGGAGGCAGAATGTAAGTGTGAGTTTCATTATTAAGAGTAAAACGCAGCGCATAGGCGTGCAGGTATCCACGATCCTCTTTTTTTGCCTCATTTGCATCTGCGTAGCGAATATCTCCGGCTATAGGTGCACCGATGCTTTTTAAAGCTACTCGTATCTGGTGTGTTTTTCCTGTGTGGAGTTTGAGTAAAAAGAGTCGTTCATTTGGTCGAATGGATGTTGAGTGAAACTGCGTGATGGCAGGGTCATTTTTTGTCTGCAGCAACTTGTAGCTGCCTCTGCGTGAGGGAGCCATATCTGCTTTTATCCAGCCCTGTTTCTTCTTTGGTTTTCTCGTGCTGATAGCAATGTAGTACTTCTCTATCTCACGCGCTGCAAACATTGTTGCTAAGCTGTTTGCTGCCTTGGATGATTTGGCTAGTAAAATAAGCCCCGATGTCATCTTGTCAAGGCGGTGTACACTGTAGAGCTCTTTTGTCTGCATAAGCTCTTGAGCAAGCACTACAAAGCCGGCTTTGCCATCTTCACAGTGGAAGTTCATCCCAGCAGGTTTGTAAAAGAGCATAAACTCCGCCTCATCAGCAATGATATCTGCTTGCGTGAGCGTACTCATACTTAGAGATGTACCACTTTGGCACCAAAGCCACCCATATGCTGCGGCGCATCTTCAAAGCCTTTTACACGTGGGTGTGTTTTTAAAAACTCTTTGACTGCATAAGAGAGCTTTCCAGTACCTATGCCGTGATAGACGATAACTTCATCCCAGCCATTGATGAGCGCATCATTTAAGAACTTGTCAAGCACTTCACACGCCTCATCTGCGCGCATACCGTGAAGGTCACACTTTAGACCCGCTTTTTTGGTGACATTGAGGCTGATATCGGTGCGTTTTTTAGGCTTGACGATTTTTGTATGTTTGAGGTGTTTTGTCTTAACACGCACTTTCATCCCATTTACTTCGACAATGGCCTCATTTTTGCCCTTCATCGCAGTAATGACACCGCTTTGTGAGTGGTATTTTACTTCATCGCCGACTCTGAAGCTGACATCTCTTTGAATCTTCTCTGTCTGCTCTTTAGGGAGGCTCTTTTTAGCCTTGTTCATCGCACGGTGAATCTCTTTTGTATCACCTGCGCGGGCTGCTTTTTTGGCTGCTTCTATTGCACCCTCATATTCGCGTTTTAGCTCGGCTTTTTGTTTGATAAGCTCTTGGTGGAGCTGCTCTTTTTGCTCTTTTAGTGCAAGCTCTTTTTTGCGCAGCTCTTCGAGTTTGCTATCCACCTCTTTGTGTTTGTGTTTGAGCTCACGCTCAAGTTGGCTTCCTCTCTCGATGAGCATGGAGAGCTTTTCAGAGTTGTCTCCATAGACCTTTTTTGCTTCATTGACAAGGTTGTTGGCTATGCCGTAGCGTGAAGCTGTCTCAAAAGCGTAACTCTTTCCGATGATACCTTGCATAAACTCATAGGTCGGACGACGAGCCTCTTCATCATAGATGGCAGCCATCAGCTCTACATCATCACGGTCTGCCATTAAAGCAGCGAGGCGTTTGTGGTGAGTAGTGACTACTACTTTATGCCCTCGTTTGATAAGGTCATCTAAGATGACCTTAAAGAGCGCTGCTGCCTCATCTGAGTCAGTTCCTAGCTCTATCTCATCAACACCGATGAGAGCATTTTTATAGCTAAAGAGCTGGGAGAACTGCTGCATACGACCGGCAAAGGTTGAGATGTCATTTTTGACATTTTGCGGGTCATCGATGATAGCCTCGATGGCTTTAAAGTTACCGATGTGAGACTTGTTCTCATTGAGTTTCATAGGGATGATGTACTTTGCCATAAAAGCGGCTGCCAAGATGGATTTTAGCAGCATTGTTTTACCACCGGCATTGACCCCTGTTATCATGAGAATATTTTTAGAGAAGTCCACATTGATAGGCTTGGCATGGTGCAGGGCAGGGTGGATGAAATCTTTAAGAATGATTTTAGAGTCTTTTTTGCTCTTAAGCAGTTCAAGATTTTTACTGCGTGCAAACAAAACACGCGCTTGATAGTTGTCAAAACGGGTAAACTCTTTGTCTATAAAGTTAATAAAGGGCAGAAGCTGCTCTAGCTTTTGTGAGAACTCTTTTGCATACTCATAGAAGATCGCCTCACGCTCTTGCTCAATGGTGCGGATTTTGGCTTTTGTTTTTAGGATGCTGTCTGGCACTACATAGAAAAAGCCTCCGCTTGAGCGTCCAACAACAGAGCCTTTGAGTACATGGTTAAAGCCACCGCGAACAAGAAGAGCCTCTTCGTTGTTTATGTAGTGTACCTGTGTATCTACAAGATAACCTGCAAGTTTTGAGCTGTGCATAAGACGCTTCATAGCAGAACTTATTTCGTTTTTGTACTCTTTTTGACGTTCTGAGAGTCCAAAGAGCTGCTCATCAAGATTCTCTTCAAACTTGCCGTCATGCGTGAAGTACTTCTCTATCTCTAAAAAGCTCTCAGGAACTTCTATCTTTGCTATCCACTCACCTATGAGGCCTTCTATCTCGCGTTTTTTGAGGTATCGAAAGTAGCGTACGACTTTTACTATCTCAAAAATCTGCTCAAAACGAAGCACACCATGTTTTTTAAGATGTAGTTTTATCTCTGTAAAATCAGCAACCTTTGGAGGTGCTTTGAACTCTATTGAGTCAAGTGCTTTGATGTAGCGAAAGTGCAGTTCCTGGTCACCCTCTATGTAGAGGGTATGGCTACGTGAGAAGAAGCTTTCAAACTCCTCAATGTGTTGCGTGAGGTCAAGTTGTGTTATGAGTTTTTGGATTTTGTTTTCTTTTTTATCTACTGACATTGGTATGCATCTATCATCTCGGCATAATGCGGAGTGTTTTTCTTTCCTATAAATGTGTATGTGCCAATACTAAGAGAGTATGTAGAGGCATTGACTTCGCGACCATTACAGTGGATGGTCTTGCCCTGTTTGTATTTTACGATGACTTCAAGCATCTTCTCTCTTTGGGCATCTTGGTATTTGTTATAGGCAATAGCTCCAAGAATGGCAAGAAGCAGTCCTGTTGCAATAGCAAGCTTCTCTTTTTTATCTAACTCTGTGAAGTAGTGAATAGCCAAAGAGAGCAGTGCGACGATGAGCAGACCATAGAGGTAAGCCACTAACTGACTCCTCGTATCTGGTAGGTGATATCACCGGCACCAAAGCCGATGATAAGACCATTGTCTAGCGTTTTTAAATCTTTGTTGTCTTTGACGACTGTTATGTGATTGTTGGAGCGTTTGATTGTATCTGCAAGTGTGAGATTGTAGCCTTTAAACTTCTGTGCAAAGTCTATCTCACGTGGTGCTTCACTTGCTGCCCAGACAGGGAGGATGATAAGCTCATCTGCTCCTTGGAAACATTTGATAAACTCTTCAAGATTATCAATCGTTCTAGAGTACTTGTGTGGCTGCCAGATAGCTGTGATCTTGTCAAAGCCTTTAAGTTGTGCATACTCTTTTACGGACTCAAATGTCGCTTTTATTTCTGTCGGGTGGTGTCCGTAGTCATCGATGATGACACTGTTTTCCTCTGCACCAACAATGTCAAAGCGCTTTTTGATACCTTTGAAAGTAAGTAGTTTTTTACGAATCTCTTCTATATCCATCGTCTTTTGTGCCGCAAGAATAGCTAAAGCTGCATCCAAAGCGATGTGCTTTCCAAAGCCCCAAACATCAAAAGAACCAAGATCTTTAAGTTCAAAACGAGTGTGTGGTTCATTCTCTATAAGGACATACTTTATATTTTTTATGTCCTTAGAAGGGTAGAGCCATGTAGCATCTACGCTATCAGTCAGTGTCGCTAAAAATGGGTCTTCGGCATTGAGAACACGCTCCTTTGCCAAAGAGATAAAGGTTTTGTATGACTCATAAAAACGTTCATAGTTGTAGTCATAGTACTCCATGTGCTCTGGTTCGGCATTTATGACAATAGCGCAGTGTGGATTGGAGTTTATAAAACTGCCGTCACTCTCATCTGCTTCAAAGATCATCACATCATTCTCTGCATCGTAGCGGACATTTGAGCCAAATGACTTTGACTCAGCACCGATAATGGCAGAACCATCCATAATGGCTGCCAAAATAGCTGTAGTTGTACTCTTGCCGTGTGCACCGGCTACTGAGTAGACTTTTTTGTCAGCTAGAATTTTAGGGAGTGCTTCTCGGCGTGCGAGAACTTCGATGCCTTTTTCTTTTGCGGCTACTACTTCCGGATTATCAGGGCGAATGATAGCAGAGTGAACTACCAGCTCCTGGTTTGTTATTGCCGAGGCTGCGTGAGGGACAGTGATATTTATGTTCATATCTTCAAGTTTTTGTGTGATAAGTGTCTTTTTAATGTCTGAGCCACTTACCTCATGCCCTTTGTAGTGCATATATTGAGCAAGTCCTGAGATTCCTATACCGCCGATACCTATGAAGTGTAGTTTTTGCATTACTTTGACTCTTTTTTTTCTAATTTATTCAGCAAGTTCTGTGCCTCTTTTGAAAACTCTGAGACATACCATTTTCCCGCTTTCTCAGTTGCTTGTAAATTAGCAACTTTTTCTAAGAAGTCATCAATCTCCATACCCTCTGTTGCTGCTGCCTGGTGCAGTTTCATGGCTTTTGAGAACTTCTCATCGTTACTCAAACCTGAGAGCACTTCAAAAAGGGCAGCTGCGTCACTTGCTTTACCTACGCTGTAGTGTTCCATAGCGTACTCATACAGTGCGCGCAGTGTTGCAAAGTCTTGAACTTCGTTCATATCCATGCGTCTGTGCTCACCCAGAGTCTTTGTAAGCTTCTCTAGTGCAAGATCTAAGATGTTGGCATAGTAGCCGTGGAGTGTATCTTCATCAAAGGTCTCATGTGCCTCTTGTTCTAAAACATATAAAGAGGCAATGTCTCCCTCTTTTTGGGCATCAAGTACTTTTTTCTTTAAATCTTCTACTTTGTTACTCACTTAAACACTCCTTAATTCTTTGTAATGCATCTTTTGTCTTTTTTGGATCTTCTACAAGCGCTATACGTATGAACCCTTTGCCAGGATTTACGCCGTTTTTGTCTTCGCGTGAGAGAAACTCACCCGGAAGCACTTTTACATGGTAGCGTTCATAGAGTTTTTTTGTAACTTCAAGAGCATCGCCAACTTCAAGCCATACATAAAATGTCGCTTTTGGTACATCTACGTCTAAGATCTCACGGGCTAGCTGGAGATTCTCTTTGTAAATTGCTCTTGCGCTCTCTACATGGCTCTCCTCTCTCCAAGCAGCTGCTGCAGCGTGCTGGAGCGGCAGAGGAGATGCACAGCCAACATAGGTACGAAACTTCATATAATCTTTTAAAATCTTCGCATCACCGGCGATAAATCCTGAGCGAAGTCCAGGTGCAGATGAGCGTTTTGAGATAGAGTTGATAACTAGAATATTTGTAAAGTCATCATTGCCGACATATTTTGCAGCTTCAAGAAGTGAAGGTATAGCCTCGTCTGTGTAGAGTTCACTGTAGCATTCATCATTTAAGAGTACAAAGTTGTGTTTTTGCGAGAGCTTTACCCATTCACCAAGCTCTTCTAGGCTGAGTGTGGCAGTTGTCGGATTACTGGGAAAGTTGATAATAACAAGATCACAGCGGCTTAGCTCTTCTTCGTTTACTTGTGGTTTGAAGTTGTTCTCTTTTGTCAAGTTAATATGGATAACTTCAGAGTTTGTAGCGATGGCTGCACCTTCGTAGATCTGATAAAATGGGTTTGTGTAGGCCATCACAGAGTTGGCTTTTTCAAGTAGTAAAAACTGTGGAAAGTTAAAAAGTACCTCACGCGTTCCAAATGTAGGAATGATCTGTTCATTGCTGAGTTCTACATTGAAACGGCGTGCAACAAATCCACGCATCGCCTCACGCAGTATCGCCTCACCACCTGTTTTTGGGTACTTTTTTAAGAGTGTGGCAGAGTCGCAGAGCTCTTTTTGTATAAAATCAGGTGTCTCAAACTGTGGCTCGCCAATAGTTAAGATCGCCGGAGCAAAGTCAGGATTTGGTGTGATGTTTTGAAGTAAATCATTTAGTTTTTCAAAGGGATAGGGTTTAAAATTCATCTTTTGTACTCTTTAGTATATTAATACGTAATTATATCGAAAATTGATTTATCTGCTATTAGCAAATAATTGCTATTATGCTCATAAATAAAAACAAAATCAAGGAGATAGTATGAATAAAATTATACTTTCATCAGTTCTAGCACTATTCTTAGTTGCTTGTAGTGATCAAAAGAGCGAGCATAAGCAAGCCGTAAACGAAGCTAAAGAGGCACAATCGTCAGTAAAAACAGAGGTTACAGAAGCAAAAGCAGCTGTAGAGTCAGCAGTAAAAGAAACTGCAAATGAAGTTAAAGAAGCTGCAGCAG
>JAMORG010000033.1 GCA_027063745.1 Sulfurimonas sp. | reverse complement strand
TGCAGCAGCAACTGAGCTTGCTAAAGAAAAGAGTGCTGAGGCAAAAGATACTGTTAAAGAAGTTGTAGCTCCTGCTGTAGAAAAAGTTCCAGAGAATATAGCAACAGTTGTTGATGGAAAAAAACTTTTTGCAAAATGTGCCGGTTGTCATGGTATGAATGCTGATAAGAAAGCGCTAGGTAAATCACAAGTCATTAAAGGCTGGAGTGTAGAAAAAGTAGAGACAGCTCTTAAAGGTTACAAAGACGGAACATATGGTGGAGCATCAAAAAGCTTTATGAAAGCACAGGTTGCAAACTTAAGTGATGCAGATATCAAAGCATTGGCTGAGTATATTTCAAAACTTTAATCTAGGTATTGGGTATTAAGCGATACCCAACACCATATATACTCTCAATTGTATTTTCCGGCATTTTTTTACGGAGCTTTGAAACAAGTTTTCTTATATTTTGCGCATCAATGTTCTCATTGAGAGTTTGATAGGAATCTACAATTTCATCATTTGAATATATTTTACTGAGCTGTTGAGAGAGGATGTCTAAAAAAATGATCTCATACTTTGTTAAATATACTATCTCCCCATTTACACTTAAAATCTTTTTTTCTTTATCGTAATGACTCTTCTCATCTAGTGTGAGAATATTAGTATATAATCTGTTTGATGCTAATGATATCTTCTTTGAAACATGATAAAAAACCTTTAAGAGCTCTTGGTAATCAAGTGGTTTTTTTATATAGTGTTCAACACCGAGATTGAGCAGAGGAATAAGGTATTTTGATTCATCATGGGCAGAAAGTACAATAATTATTTGATGGGGATTTTTTTCATAAACAGCTTCTACCAACTTAACACCATCTATTTTAGGCATTCTAATATCTGTTAAGATAATATCATATTCATTTTCATTGTACAAACCGAGAGCTTCTTGACCATCACATGCCGTATCGACTGTTTTAAAAAGGTTTTGTAATACATTTGCCGTATTTTCACGTAACTCATCATGATCTTCAACAAGTAAAAGTGTGAGATTTTTAGAATATTGTAACAACTCTTTAGAATGCATAGTTTAACTTTTCTTTAGCTTTTTACAAAGTATAGCAATAATTGATTATTTATTCAATAAACAGTGCTACAATTGCACTAAAAAATAAGCGAGAAATTTTATGAAAATAGTAGTTAACGGACACGAAAAAGAGTTTCGTCAAGACTCAACACTCTTAGATATTTTAAAAGAACTCTCATTGGAAGAAAAAGTAATGGCCGCAGCAGTGAATATGAATATTGTAAAGAAAGATGAGTGGAAAAGTTATGTTGTTAAAGATGGTGATAAATTAGAACTGCTTGATTTTGTAGGTGGTGGATGATTTTAGTGTGACAACACTGATGGCATACTCTCCGTCATGAGTAATGGAGAGTGCTGCTTCTTCAATGGCAAACTTCTCTACAAGTTTTGAAGAAAGGGAGAGTTTTGGTGCACCAGAATCTTCTTTATAGATCAAAATATCATGAAAACTACATGAAGCACCAATCCCTGTTCCAAGGGCTTTTGATACTGCTTCTTTAGTAGCCCAAAATCCAGCTGCGGTTTTAGCTGTTTTTACAAGGGCTATCTCTTCTTTGTGAAGAAATTTTTGAAGTGCTTTGTCGCCAAAGCGCTCCATCATCTTCTCAATTCTTGCAATTTTAACTAAATCTATACCTATCATCGAAAAACTATTGAATTACAAACTCTGTAAAATAGATACCTTTAATACGTCCGTCATTAAGCATTGCATTGAGTGTATCCATTATCTGTTCTGTCACTTTTTGTTTTCCTTTTTTAGAGGAGATCTCTTCCAGTGTTTTTGATGATAGAATACGAATGATTCTATCACGCAATACTGCTGTCTTTGCATCAAGCTCCATACTCAGCTCTTCACCTTCAAGCTCTAGTGACATGGCAACTTTTAAGTAGCGTCTGCCTGAATCACTTTTAAGGTTAACAGTAAAAGGATCAAGTGGATAGAGTACACCTATCTCATCAAGTTTACGAGTTCCCTCTAAGACACTTCCCGGACGTGGTGTGTCTCTTTGTACTGTACGCTCTTTTGTTTGTGGTGCTGGAGTAGTTGCCTCTGCCTCTTCTTCATCTCCGCCAATTAAGAAAATAGCTGCAACAGCTCCTAAGATAATGATAAGTATAAGTACTACAATAATAATAATCATTAATAGATTACTTGATTTCTTCTCTTTTGGTTGTTCTGCTGATTCAGCCTCTTTTGTCTCTTCTTCTGCCATTATCTATCCTTAATTGAAATTATATTTTTTACTATATCGGAGTTTTTTTCTAAACTTCAATACTAATCTTGAGTCTCTGCCAACTCTTTTAGTGGTAAAAACTCATAAGTGTCTGCATTATAGTACTCTATTTTTCCTGTTTCTATATCATAGCACCAGCCATGGATATGCAAAGAACCCTCTTCAAACCGCTTTTTGACATTTGGATATGTTAAGATATTGTCAATTTGATTGATTACAGAGAGTTTTTCTGTAACGCGAAGCAGAGCATCCAGCGGTGCATCTGCACCAAGTGATAAAATTGCTGATTTTTTAGCATTTTCACCAAGCTCAAGCCACTTTTTTGTATGGATAAGAGAAGGATCTTCCAATGTTTCATAGAGTGCTTTACAAGCTCCACAGTGAGTGTGACCACAGATAATAATCTCTTGTACTTTTAAGACGCTCACAGCATATTCAATACCCGATGCCGTTGCATGAAAGTCTTCATCTGGTTTGTAAGGCGGGACAAAGTTACCGACATTACGTAAAACAAAAAGATCACCAGGGTTTGTCTGTAGCATAAGATCAGGAATAACACGTGAGTCAGAACAGCCGATAAAAAGAGCTTTTGGAGACTGTCCGCTTGTTACCAGATCTAAAAGAGACTCTTTGTTCTTTTTAAAATAAGAGCGAAAGAGTTCATTTCCTTTCGCATAGTTTTGGAGATTCATAGTTTCTCCTTTTATGAGCAAACCGTAATATCAAGAGATTTCATAATTTCATCAAAAATTGGTCCAGATTCTCGATGAATGTCATCATGATATTCAATAACCATGACCTCTTTCCCATTAGAGACTTTTGTAGTATAGATTTCAGGTTGTATGTTATATTTACTAACAACTGTTTCAACTAATTTTTTTACAGCATCTTTTTCTGCATCACACTCATAAGCAAGTGAAAGTCTTGAAAATCTCTCTTCACTTCTAAATTCTGCATCTATCATATAATACCCTCAAAATTTTAATTGTAAGTATTATACTACTTCTGTAAAAAAATGCAACTTTATATTGCCTAAATTAGTACCACTCAAGCAGTTTTGTTACTTCATCAACGATATAAGTCTTGATAGATGTTTTTTCAAGAGGTTTTTTGGCAACAAGTGCTTTTGTGATGTTTTGCATTTTTGCCTCTTTGAGTCTCGCATCAAGGGCATATACCTCACGCACATCTCCTACAAGTGAGACTTCTCCGATGAAGACAGTCTCTTTAGATATTGCACGATCTCGAAAACTTGATATTATAGCTGCTAAAATTGCTAAATCTGCTGCAGTTTCGGTTATTTTAATGCCTCCTGTAATGTTAATGAAAACATCATATCCTGAAAGAGGAATTTCTAGTTTTCTCTCTAGCAGAGCTAAGAGCATATTGAGACGATTGTTATCAAATCCGGTAGCCTGACGTTTTGAGTTTGGCGTATGCGATTCTGAAACAAGTGCCTGAACTTCCAAGATAATAGGGCGGCTTCCCTCCATAATGACAGTAAGTGCCGAACCGCTTTGTTGTGAATTGCGGTTAAAAAAGCGTGAAGCGATATCTGTAGCACTGACAAGTCCCTCTTGTTTCATCTCAAAGACACCTATCTCACTTGTCGCACCAAAACGATTTTTAAATCCTCGTAAAATTCGCAGCTCCTGAGAAGAATCTCCCTCAAAATAGAGTACGGTATCTACCATATGCTCCAGTACTCTTGGTCCTGCTATGGAGCCTTCTTTTGTAATGTGACCGATAATGAAAATTGCTAGCTCTTTATCTTTTGCAATACGCATTAACTCAAAGGTGATTTGACGTACCTGCGTGACAGAGCCCGGAGCAGAGCTGATATTTTCAGAGTAGATTGTTTGTATAGAGTCGATGATTAAAAAGTCATACTTTCTATGCTCAAGTTCTACTAGAATCTGCTCAAGACGTATTTCACTTAAAAGATAGAGTGAATTATGGTTTGAGTTGAGACGATTTGCACGCAGTTTTATCTGAGAAGTGGACTCTTCACCGGTAACATAGAGCACATCTTTGCCTGTTGATGCAATGTTTGAGCCGACCTTTAGAAGCAGGGTAGATTTTCCGACACCCGGACTTCCACCAATGAGTGTAAGACTTCCTGGAACAATACCGCCACCGAGTACATTGTCTAATTCGGTATCAAGAGAAGAGAAGCGAAATACTTCCTCTTCAACAACTTCATTGATACTTATCGCTTTGGCTGCTGAAGATGAAGTTGATTTGGTCTGTTTTACTACTTCTTGTTGATGCTCATTTAGTTCTATAAAACTGTCCCAAGCTCCACAGTTTGTACATTTTCCCATCCATTTTGGAGTCGTAAGCCCACAGTGTTGACATTCAAATAGTATTTTTTTCTTTGCCATGATCTTGTCTTTATATTTTATTTTAGGAAGTATAGATAGTTTTTCAAAGAAGTTTTAAAAGTATGACAAAATGTCATACTTTTTTATAGAAGCAGTGTTTATACAACTATTTTTTATATTGCCACTTTCCGTCTTTGTAGATTATTTCCGTATCTACAGGTGTGTTAGAGTAGTTTACTAAGAGAGTGTCATCTGCGAGTTCTTTAAGGAAGATAAGTCTCTCATCTATTAAAAACTTCTCAAGAGCCTCTTTTTTTGTAGTATTTACTTCATTGTCTGTTGTTTCATTTGTAGATTCTGTCTGCTCTTGTATCTGTGGTTCTTCTACCTGTGGCTCTTGAACTTCTTGAACTGTCTCTTTTTTCTCTAGCCCATCTTGAGCTTCTTCAATAAAGAGGGCATCTAAAAGACCGTCAACAAACTCAAACTTATCAAACGGTGTAAGATTTTCCGGTTGTTCACCTGTTCCTACGTAGAGTATAGGAAGCTCAAGTGCATAGGCTATAGAGAAGATACTACCACCTTTTGCTGTGCCGTCAAGTTTTGTAATGATGATGCCGTCTATTCCTATCATCTCATTAAATGCCTGTGCTTGTGTAATAGCAGAGTTGCCTTGTGTGCCATCGATGATCAGCAGAGTTCTGTGCGGTGAACCTGAGTGTGCTTTGTTACAGATACGCTTTATCTTTTTAAGCTCATTTGCAAGGTTTGTCTGTGTATGGAGTCTTCCTGCAGTGTCAATGATGACATGATCGATGTTTTTTGCTTTGGCAGAGTCTATGGCATCGTAAGCTACGGCTGAGCTGTCATGCCCTTGTTTTGATGAGACAATAGGAATATCTAGTTTTTGTGCCCATAATGTAAGCTGCTCAATTGCAGCAGCACGGAAAGTATCACCTGCACCAAGAAGAACACTTTTGCCTTCATCTTTGTATCGTTTTGCAAGTTTTGCAATGGTTGTAGTCTTTCCCGCACCATTTACACCAACGATAAGTTCTACAAAAGGAGGTGTGAACTCTGGCTCTTTGTACTCAGCATAACGCAGTGTTGCTAAGAGTTTTGCACGGAGTATCTCACGAGTGACCTCTTCTTGGTATATCTCACGCAGAATAATCTCAACAAGTTCATACTCAACATCAGCTTCGAGTAAAATATCTTCAAGTTCATCTTTGCTAAAGGTGATTTTCTTTTTTGGTGCAACAGTCTTAATGGCCTCAACAGTTTTGTTAAGTGACTTTTTTATAAAACCAAACATTTGTTATTTTCTCAAAGCTTTCTTGATTTCACTCTCAATAAACTCTTCTTCGACAGCCCCTTGAAAATGGTGGATGATTTTGCCATCTTTTACAAGAACAAGGAGAGGAATACCAAAATCACGACCAAGGTGCAGTTTTGATGCAACATCTTCTATAAGTTTTTCATTTTCAGTCGAGTTTACGATTGGATAGTTTGCGTGATAGTTCTTTTTAAAGATATCAAGTTTTTCATTCTCAATACCATTTTCAATAGTTACACCAAGAACTATGATGTCATCTTTGTATTTTTTCGCTAAAGATGAAAGATGTGGTGCTTCAGCGCGACATGGGGGACACCATGTGGCAAAAATATCAAGAATAAGTAATTTTTTTGGATTATCTTTAAGTATGTAGCCCTGTGGTGTTTTTTTAAGAACATACTGCTTTTGTTGTGTATCTGTTAAAATAATTTCATTTGTTGCAAGAATTTCATTTGCTTTTGCGTTGTTCGTATCTTGTGATTTTGTTTCTGATGAAGAGCATCCGACAAAAAGCGTCGTACCTAGGAGAATAAATGTAGAAAAAAGTGCTGTTTTTAGCATAAAAGAGTATCCTTTATTTTGATTTTTGTGTAAAATATGCAAAATTATAACCAATAAAGATTTAATATGAGCCCAACTAAAACAACTTTTCGAAAAAAATGTTTAGAGACAAATAAAAAAGTGAGTTTGCAAAACAGGCTTTATAAAAACTATCGAGTCAATAAAGAGTTGAAAAGAGTTTTGGAATCTTTGCTAAAAAAGAAAAAAAGAGCAAAAATCCTTTTTTATTATCCGTTACCAAATGAAGCAGATATCAGGAAAACACTACATTTTTTTCGAAAAAAACAACAAATTTTTCTTCCGTTTATGGAAGGAAAAAGTTTTAAAATGGTACCATTTAGGTTACCGCTTAAGAGAAAAAGATTTGGTATTATGGAAGCGGGAAATTCATTAAGAATTATTAATAAAATTGATATAGCAATAGTTCCTGTTGTGGGAATTGATAAAAATTTACAAAGAGTAGGGTTTGGAAAAGGGATGTACGATCGTTTTTTCCCAACATTAAAAAAGAGACCCTTTACTATTTTTGTACAACTTGAACCATGTATAACAAACAAAGAAATCTGTGATGCGTATGATATTACAGCAGATTACTACATTAGTTCAAGAAAAATTATTTCACGCAGGCAATAAAAAAGATAAATAAAAGGAAATCTAGATGTTAAATGAGATACTACTTGGTGGTGGCATTGCCACTGTCAGTGGTGTTGTGGGTTTTTTCATCTCTAAAAAGATTACAGCTGCAAACTTTGAGATATATCTTGAGCAGGCTCGTGCAAAAGCAAAAGCAATAGAAAATGAGTCAGAGACTTTGCTTGAACGTGCACGACTTAAGTCAAAAGAGATAGAACTTGAGGCAAAAAAAGCGTTTGACAGTGCTAAAGCTCGAGCAAAAGCCGACTTGCATCAGCGAGAAGATGAGCTTATTCGTAAAGAGCAGAAGTTTGAACGTTATGCTCAAGAAGAAGAGCGTAAACTACAGCTTGAGAGAAAAACACTTGAAGCGCAAAAATTAAATCTTGAGAGAAATGAAAAATCACTTGCATCACTGAAAAAACGATATGAACAGAAGATAGATGAAGCACTGCATGTCATAGAACACTCTGCAGGTATGACACAGGAAGAGGCTAAAAATCTCTTACTGCGAAATGTAGAAGAAAAGGCTCGAGGAGATATTGCTCACATAGTCAGACGCTATGAAAGTGAAGCAAAAGAAGAGGCTGAGAAAAGAGCAAACTATATCCTGGCACAGGCGACAAGCCGTTATGCAGGAGAGTTTGCCGCTGAGAGACTGACAAACCTTGTGCAGCTTGAAAATGATGAATTAAAAGGGCGTATTATTGGTAAAGAAGGGCGAAATATCAAAGCTCTTGAGACACTTATGGGGGTAGATATAATCATTGATGATACTCCAAACGCTATAGTGGTCAGTAGCTTTAACCTTTATCGCAGAGCAATTGCTACAAAAACATTGCAGCTGCTTATTGAAGATGGACGGATTCAGCCGGCTCGTATTGAAGAGATATACAAAAAAGTCTCAGAAGAGTTTGAGTCAAAAATTTTACAAGAGGGTGAGACGATTGTTGCCGAGCTTGAGATTGGTGTGATGCACCCTGAGCTTATGAAACTTATAGGTCGTCTGCGTTATCGTGCTTCATATGGGCAAAATGCCTTGGCTCATACACTTGAAGTAGCACACTTGGCAGGTCTTATGGCCGCTGAGATGGGTGGTGATGTTACACTCGCAAAAAGAGCAGGCTTACTTCATGACATTGGTAAAGCGCTAACGCATGATGTTGACGGAAATCATGTCGATCTTGGTGCAGAGATATGTCGTCGTTATAATGAAGATGCTATTGTTATCAATGCAATCTATGCTCATCACGGACAGCAAGAGATAGAGAGTGTGGAGTGTGGTGCTGTGTGTGCTGCAGATGCACTCTCAGCAGCACGACCAGGTGCAAGACGTGAAGTTCTTGAGAGCTTCTTAAAGCGTGTGACAGAAATAGAAGATATAGCATCCGCACATCAGGGTGTAAAGCAGGCTTATGCTATTAATGCGGGTCGAGAGGTTCGTGTTATTGTCAATGCTACACTTATCAATGATGATGAATCAGTCCTTTTAGCAAAAGAGATAGCTTCTGAAATAGAAGAGAGAGTTCAATATCCTGGTGAGATTAAAGTAAATGTCATTCGAGAGAGCAGAGCAGTAGAGTTTGCGAAGTAGCAAAAGAGCATGAAGCTCTTTTGTTTTGTTATTTGGCAGATTTATCGATAGTTACGACAATAGCTCCACGAAGATCACCCATTTTATATCCTGTTGCCTTATCGTTAGGGTAACGTTGTTCAATAGTATTTTTAAGTTTTTTATTTTGAACATCTCCATGACACTTCAGACATACCCCTTTGTTGATAACCAAAGGTTTATAGAATTTGTAAACTTTCTCATCGACTTTCTCTACAAAATGTTTAGGCAGTACTACATTTGCATCTTTTAAACTCTCCATAGCTTTAAGAACTTTTGCTTCATCAGCTTTTGGCTGATTTGCAGGTGAGCGGTACTTAAGGCTTACACGTTTGACATGTACACCTTGTGGCAGTTTTTTGTTAACACTCTCAGTAAGTGAATATGCCTCATTTGAACAAAAATTAAGCGCATCAAGTGGTCCGCCTTTTTTCATATGAGCTTTCATATTCTTTCCAAGTGTCTTAAGAAGCAGTTTTGAACTTTCTTTTCCTGTTTGTACGATTTCTTGAAGTTCTTTGTTTTGCTTTTGAGCAGGTGCTGCAAGTAAGATGCTTGCACTGATGCTTACAATTGCAAATGATTTTAATATAGATATCATGAAATACCTCCGATTTTTGTAAATTTGAAAGTATTATAGCAGGACTTATAATATTTTAATGCAACAGTGAGTATAATTCCGTAATTTTTAAAGACAAGGGAGCACTCCTATGGGTGAAATTTTTACTTTTTTCGGACTGATTTCGGAAGATCATAACTTTATTTTTCTTTCGCATATGATTCTTTCTGCATTAATTGCTATCGTACTTGCAAAAATGGCAGTTACAAACTTACAACTTGTACCAAAAGGTACACAAAACGTTATGGAAGCATATGTAGCAGGCGTACTTCAAATGGGTACAGATGTTATGGGTAGATTACATGCTCGTAAATACCTTCCATTAGTTGCAACTATCGGTCTTTTTGTTGGTATTGCCAACTTAATCGGTATTATTCCAGGTTTCGAAGCACCGTCTGCAAACATTAACATGACATTGACACTTGCACTTATCGTTTTTGTTTACTATAACTATGTTGGTATAAAAACACATGGTGTAATCAAATACTTCAAACACTTTACTGGTCCGGTTTGGTGGTTAGCATGGCTTATGTTCCCAGTAGAGATTGTTTCTCACTTCTCACGTATTATTTCACTTGCTTTCCGTCTTTTTGGTAATATCAAGGGTGATGATATGTTCTTGGCAGTAATCCTTTTCCTTGTTCCATGGGTTATGCCACTTATTCCTTTTGGGCTTTTGACTTTTGGTGCATTCTTACAAGCATTCATCTTTATGATGCTTACATATGTTTACCTTGCTGGTGCTATCATCGTTGATGAGCACTAAGCACTGAAACTCCCTTTTATGCAAAAAGATCTCTTTGAGAGAATAGCGAGCTTTTTGCTTGGAGCATCATGGGCTATAACGCTTTTTGGTGCTCTGCTTACATTTAAGATATCTCTTGCTTTTGGACTCTCATTTTCTCTTTTTTCAACACTGCTTTACATTTTGTTATCACTCTTTTTTATGCTTTTGCTTGATGCTCTTTTAGTTCACAAAGAACGTTTGCGTGAGGCAAAGAAACAAACCAGACTTTTAGAAGAACTTCTTTCTCAAGGCAAATAAAGTATTTTTTAGCTAAAATAAAACACTTAATCAATTTTAGCTAAGGAACATTATGTTTGAAGTAGTTATCGGGCTTGAAGTCCACGTTCAACTCAATACAAAAACAAAACTTTTTTGCTCGTGTCCTACGAGTTTTAATCACAAACAAAACTCCAATACATGTCCTACATGTTTAGCACTTCCTGGAGCATTGCCGGTTCTTAACAAGGAGGTTGTGCATAAGTCTATTATGCTTGGAACAGCAATAGATGCTACTATTAACAGAGAATCTTACTTTGACAGAAAATCATACTTCTACCCGGATTCTCCTTCGGCATACCAGATTACACAACTCTATACACCTATAGTAGAGCATGGAAAACTTGTTATTGACTTTGAAGATGGGACAAGTAAAACCATAAGAGTAAATCGTGCTCATATTGAAGCCGATGCCGGGAAAAATATTCACGACGGTGATATATCAAAAGTAGATCTCAACCGTGCCGGAACACCGCTGCTTGAGATTGTAAGTGAACCGGATATGCGTAGTGCCGAAGAAGCAATACTTTACCTGAAAAAGCTTCACTCAATCGTTCGTTATATAGATATCAGTGATGCAAATATGCAAGAGGGAAGTTTTCGTGTAGATGTCAATGTCTCTATTCGTCCAAAAGGAGATGAGAAGCTCTACACAAGAGTCGAGATTAAAAATATCAACTCATTTAAGTTTATTCAAAAAGCCATAGAAGTTGAAGTAGCTCGTCAGATAGATGCTTGGGAAGATGGTGTTTATGAAGATGAGATTGTTCAAGAGACACGTCTTTTTGATCAGATCAAATCTGAAACTCGTTCTATGCGTGGCAAGGAAGAGGCAGCTGATTATAGATACTTCCCAGAACCAGACCTCAAGAAATGTGTTGTAACTGATGAGATGATGGAAAAATACAGCAAGATTCCAGAACTTCCAGATGTTAAAAAAGAGCGTTTTATCAATGAGTATGGTATGAAGCCATATGATGCATCTGTTATAACATCAGCTGTTGAGATGGCAAACTTCTTTGAGACAATGATGGAAGAAGAGGGTGTTACTCCAAAGACGGCAACTACATGGCTTACAGTTGAACTTTTAGCACGTCTCAAAGGTGATATGAATATAACAAACTCTCCGGTAGATGCAAATAAATTGGGATTCTTGGTAAAACGTATTGATGATAAGACAATATCTGGAAAAGCTGCTAAAGAGGTACTTGATTATCTAATGGAAAATGAAGCAGTAAGCGTTGATGATGCCATCGATACTCTTGGACTTAAACAAGTGACTGATACGGGTGCTATTGAAGCGATGTGTGATGAAATAATCAACGCAAACCAAGATAAAGTAGAACAGTATAAAGGCGGAAAAGAGAAACTCTTTGGTTTCTTTGTCGGTCAAGTGATGAAAGCTTCCAAAGGAAGTGCAAATCCTCAAGTTGTTAATGAAATTTTAAAAGCCAAACTAGGATAGAGTTTTATGTTAAAGCGTTGGATACTTGATTTTGCATACTATCTTGATACTTCAAAATCATACCAACGTAAAAAACACTTTTTTTACAGACTCCTTGAAGATGATAAGTTTAAGTACAAAAAATATGTAGATTTTTTAATGATTACACTTATTTTTATAAGTGTAATCGTGCTCATACGTGAAGTAAAACATCATGTAAATGATTATCTTCTCTTCTTTAGCAATTATATTATCTCATTTGTTTTTTTTATTGAGTATATGCTTCGTCTTTGGGTTAACAGCAGTGTTAGCAAGATCATTGTTGCTCGTGCAGAACATGATTCTTTTTTGCATCGTGAAGTTAATTTAAAAAAAGCATTTTTAGAGATTTTACGTGTCAAATTACGCTACATGCTTTCACCACAGGCAATTATCGACCTATTGGCGATATTGCCTTTTTTCCATGAACTCAGATTGCTTCGTATCTTTATTCTTTTTCGAGTCTTTAAACTCTTTCGTTATGCAAAGAGTTTTCAGACACTTGCGTCAGTTTTAGGAACAAAAAAGTTTGAGTTTTTAACACTGGGTATTTTTGCTTCGATTGTTATTTTTATATCTTCTGTGCTTATCTATGTTATGGAGGGAAATGACCCTGCCTCTCCTATTAATACACTGTTTGAAGCTGTTTACTGGTCTATTGTTACCATCTCAACCGTTGGTTACGGCGACATCACACCTGTAAGCCATGAAGGACGATTCGTTGCAATGCTTGTTATTACAGCCGGTATCGCTGTTCTTGCATTTACAACATCACTCTTTGTATCGGCATTTACTGAAAAACTTGATGAGATTCGTGAGATAAAGATGATAGAGAATGTCTCAAAGCTCAAAAAGTTTTATCTTATCTGTGGGTATGAGAGTATAGCACGTGAGCTTGCACGTAAGTTGGCACTGAGTGAAAATGATATTATTGTAATGGATGAAGATGAGCAAAGAATTGAACTTGCAAAGGCTGATGGTTTTACTGCACTCAATTATGATCCTGGAAAGGTTGAGAGTTACGAAAAGTTGAATATTGATATGGCTACACAGGTAAAAGCCATTCTTTGTTTGCGTGAGAATGATGTAGAGAATGTTTATTCGGCACTTACTATTCGCTCTATTGATAAAGAGGTTTTTATTCTTGCATTGTTAATGCAGGATGTTAATCGTAAAAAGCTGGAATTTACCGGTGTTGACAAAATAGTCTATCCTCAAGAACTTGTAGGACTTATTACCAAAGAGCTTGTAGGTAAGCCGGTCGCTTTTGAGGTTATTCATGAACTTCGAAGTGAAAATGCAGATGTGAAGATTGATGAGCTAGGGGTGACTGAGCGGATTGTTGAGAATTTTCCAACAGTTGGAGATCTTGGTAATAAAAAATTTCGAGTTGTTTTACTTGGTGTCTATAAAGAGAAAGATGATCATTTTTATTTTAATCCTTTAGACGATATGCTTTTAGAAGCAGGGGATTATCTTCTTGTGATTGGCTATCAGGTTTTTATTCTTGAATTTGAGAAGTATCTTCATACAAAGGTGGACAATGCCTAAAACTACTGCACTGATTTTTGGTTATAACAAATATGCGCGTGAGATACTTAATAATGTCAAAGATAAATATAAAAATATAAAAATTTATGCACGCGATATTGAAAAGATTAAAGAAGAAGATAAGAAATTTATAGAGAGTTTTGATCTGAGTGATGAGTGGGATAGTATAAAAAAAGATGTTGATGTCAGCAAATCAATGGCTTTTTGTGTTTTGGAAGATACGGCTGAAAATATCTTTTTGACAATCTCTTTACGAGCTAATTTTGAAGAGTTGACCATAATAGCTTTGGCTTCAAACAAAGAGAGTGCCAACAAACTTAAGATGGCTGGAGCAAATAAGGTAATACCTTTGGTCGAGACAACAGCAGATATTATTGCAAATATGCTTGAAAAACCAATATCAAACAGGATACTGCACTCTATTTTATATGAAGAGAGTGCGCTCAAAATCGCACAGATAAAAATCAGTGAAGATAGTCACTTTAAAGATGAAGAACTTCACAGTATAGACTGGACTCGTTATAATGGCATAATAGTTCTCTCTGTTATGCGAAAAGATATGAAAAGTGAGTTTATCTACTCAAACAAGGCTAAGCATCATATTTTAGAACCGGGTGATGTATTGGTAGTTGTTGGGTATGAAAAAGATATAAAAGAGTTTGAAGAAAAGATAGGGAGTAAGCGATATGTCGATTGGAGTAATTGGAGCTGGTAAGTGGGGGAGTGCACTCTTTTTTGCACTTTCACAGCAAAACAGTGATGTCTGTATCTCTTCAAGAAAGCCAAGAGATATAGAGAATTTTGTGTCAATGTCAGAGGCGCTTGAGTGTGAATATTTAGTGGTTACTGTTCCGGCACAACAGGTCTCTGCTTGGTTGCGTGAGCACTTTGTTTTTAAAGGGCAGAAGGTTCTTGTAGCCTCAAAGGGTATTGAAGCTAGCAGTGGAAAATTTTTAAATGAGATATATGCAGAGCATATTCCAGATGAGAATATTGCTTTTCTCTCAGGGCCATCTTTTGCAAGTGAAGTGATGCAGGGCTTACCGACTGCACTTGTTATCAATTCACATAACCAGAAGTTGGCAGAAGAGTTTGCTGCTCTGTTTCCATCTTTTATCAAAACATATACTTCAACTGATGTTATTGGTGCAGAAGTTGCAGGTGCATATAAAAATGTTATTGCCATTGCTGCAGGTATTGCTTCGGGACTTAAACTCGGAAACAATGCTGCTGCGGCACTTATCTCACGTGGGCTTGTTGAAATGCAGCGATTTGGTCTGCACTATGGTGCCAAAGAAGAGAGTTTTGTAGGGCTCAGTGGTGCGGGAGATCTTTTTTTAACTGCATCATCTACCATGAGTAGAAACTTTCGTGTGGGACTTGGTCTTGCAAAAGGGCTCACGCAAGAGGAGATACTTTTAGAACTCGGTGAAGTGGCTGAAGGTATTGGTACTGCATATGCCCTCTATGATATAGCACAAAAAGAGGAGCTCTACCTTCCAATTGCAAGAGAAGTTCATGCTATGCTTGAAGGTAAGAGCCCTCAAGATGCACTGCACTCTCTTTTAGGGAAGTAGTGATGTCTCTTTTGAGTGCTCAAGAGCAAAAGAGTCAAATATTTAAAATTGCACTTGCTGTTGGGATTGGTACATTTTTTTACTTTGCAGGAACTATGGTTTTTGATGAGTCACAAAGCAGACTTGTTGGTGTTCTTGCATTTTTAGTGACACTTTGGACAAATGAAGCACTGCATCTTGGGGTTATATCACTACTGCCGATTATCTTGTTTCCGGCTCTTGGAATCCTCTCTACAAAAGCCACGACCATCAACTACTCACACCCCATTATCTACCTCTTCTTAGGTGGTTTTTTACTTGCTATTGCTGTGGAGAAGAGCAGACTGCATCTCTTTATATCGCATAAGATTCTCTCCTTTTTTCCGGCAACACCTAGGGGGATGATATTTTCTCTTGCGCTTACATCAGCACTGCTTAGTTCAATACTCTCAAATACAACAACAACACTGCTGCTTATTACCATCGCCATTTTTATAACTGAAAATCCAAAGCTCAAGATGCGTTTTGCTCTGGCTATTGCCTATGGAGCAAGTATAGGTGGAATTTTAACACCCATAGGAACACCGCCAAACCTTATTTTACTGGGGATTATGCAAGAGCATAATATGGAGCTTATTCCATTCTTTCAGTGGATGTGGATGGTGGCACCGCTTGTCTTTTTTATGCTTGTCTCTATGAGCCTGTTGCTCAGTCTTGGTGTTAAAAATGAGAAGATTGAGACAAAAATAGAAAAAGAGGCTTTGAACTTTGAGCAAAAAAAAGTACTCTATTTGATGTTTGGGCTTATTGCACTGCTGCTTGTTAATGCACCTATTCGACCATACTGGGATGGGCTGGGGCTTAGTGAGAGTGGCATACTGCTTGGTTTTGGGCTGCTGCTTTTTGTAGCACCGTTTAATATCTTGGATTGGGCAGACGACAGTAAAAAGATTCCCTTTGCCATTATGTTTTTATTTGGTGCAGGTTTTTCCATTGCAAAAGCATTCTCTGCTACGCATTTGGCAGATGAACTTGCCTCTTATCTGCTCTCCATGACACACATGGCACCGTTTTTTCTTATCTTAAGTGTTGCAGTGATGATAACCTTTACAACAGAGATAACATCTAACACAGCACTTATCTCCATCATGCTGCCTGTTATCTACTCTGTAGCCGAGCAGGCAGGCATTAATACAACACTTTTTATGATGATAGCAACTGTATGTGCAAGCTATGCTTTTATGCTCCCCATTGCCACAGCACCAAATGCCATAGCGATGAGCAGCGGTGTGGTAAATGTGCGCGATATGATTCGTTATGGGATAGTTTTAAATATAGTAGGGATACTCTACATAGTTCTTATAGCGAAGTTTTTTTGGAGTGAGATACTCTAAAAGCTACTCGCCTTTTTCTTTGTGCTCTTTGTGTGATTTTTTTGCTTTTATATCTTTGTACATAGTATAAAAATCTTTAAAAATCAAAAAGAGACAATATACCCACAAAGCATTGAGTATATAGTTGTCCTGCATCCCTTGGACATAGTAGAGATATGGAAATCCTATGACATAGGGCCACTTAAAAAAATAAAAAAACAGAATTCCTGAACCGTATAAATCTTTCATATCTTATCTTACCTCAAAATAATCAAATCTTTGCTAAAATCGTTTCAAATTTATAAAAAGGTGTATCTATGGTAGTGCATATCGTTATGTTTGCGTTTAAAGAGGAAAATAAAGCAGCGAATATTGAAAAAACAAAAGCAATGTTAGAGGCTTTGGTAGAGAAGATTGACGGGCTAAAATCAATGGAAGTCGGTATTAACTTTACAGATTCAGAGCGTGCGATGGATCTCTCACTCTACTCAACATTTGACTCAAAAGAGGATCTTGCGACATATGCTACACATCCTGCACACTTGGAAGTTGTCAGCTTTATCAAAGAAGTGACAACTGCTTCTAAAGTGGTAGATTATATTAAATAATTGACGATAAAATAAAACAAAAAATAGACTTAAATCGTCAAACTAGCTCTTTATAGTGACTCCGATTTTTAGTAAGTTTTGGTACTATCCTTTGAAATAATAGATATTAAGGAGAATGGTATGGAACCAACTTTAGAAAGTATTAGTGATTATAATGAGTTAAAAGGTGAAAAGAAAAAGACAGTTTGGACTGTTATAATAGTTGGATTGTTAATCGGAGCAGGCTACTTGGTAGCTTCAAAAGTGTTTAATGCAGAAGATGAGGCACTTCCTGTAAAAGAGAAGATTGTCACAATACCGTTTGGTACTACTGCAATGCCAGTAAAATAAAGGAAAATAAAATATGTTAATGACTTTTGTCGGTATCTATACCCTCTATGTCGCCATCTCAATCTATACAAGCGTGATGCAGATAGGGTATATCAATATCGTAAAACGTAAGACTCCCGTCTTACTTATAGCGAGTGAGTTTTTAAAAGCAGGAAACTATGCAGTAGCAAAAGAGAAACTTGCAATTGTCAATACTTTTGTAGATTATCTGCTTTTTATCGCATGGCTTGGTATTGGCATAAAAGCCTTAGAGCATCAGTTTAATACCTTGGATAATGAAGCGCTAAAAAACATCGCTATTGTGATGGGGTTTGTTGTCATTAACTATATTGTCTCTTTGCCGTTTTCTTACTATGAGAAGTTTGTCATTGATGAGCAGTTCGGCTTTAACAAGTCAAGTAAAGCACAGTGGATCAAAGATACGTTTATCTCATTTCTTATGATGGTACTTTTTGGTTCTTTGGTTGTCTGGGGTATATATGAGATTATGACAAGTTTTGAGCTGTGGTGGCTGTGGAGTTTTCTTTTTGTATTCGCCGTAGTTATTGCTATTAATATGCTCTACCCAACTGTGCGTGCGATGTTCTTTGACAAGGTAAAACCACTCGAAGATGAAGATCTGCGTGAGGAGATACAAAGACTTATGGATGCTACAGGTTTTGTAAGCAGCGGTGTCTTTGTAAGTGATGCAAGTAAGCGTGACTCTCGTCTTAATGCTTACTTCGGTGGACTTGGCAAGACAAAAAGAGTTGTACTTTTTGATACACTTTTAGATAAGCTCACAACAAAAGAGCTTTTAGCGGTCCTTGGACATGAACTTGGACACTTTGCACATGGTGATGTTTATAAAAACATTGCTCTTGTTGGTGCTATGCTCTTTGGTGTTTTTGCACTCTTTGGCAACCTCCCTGAGAGTCTCTATCTCTCACTTGGTCTGCCAAATGAACCTTATGTTGTGATGATACTTATGATGCTCTTTATGCCCGTTATCAGTTTTATTATGATGCCTATTATGGGAATTATCAGCCGCCATAACGAGTATGAAGCAGATAAGATGGGAAGTGAGTTGGGTGGTCCAGCAGGAGCGATAGAGCTTGCAAATGCTCTTAAAAAGCTTGTAAGTGAGAATAAAAGTTTTCCACTTTCACATCCGCTCTATATTTTCTTTCACTACACACATCCACCGGTCATTGAGCGTCTAAAAGAGCTTGGTGTTGATGTCGGTTATATTGATGAGAGTGGAGTACGCGGTCGATGCGACGCCGATATAGACTAAAAGAGTTACTTCAAAATACAAAAGAGCAGCTTGCATCTGCCGGTATTCCTAACCCGGCACGTGAGGCACAACTGCTTTTTTGTGCCTACTTCAA
>JAMORG010000032.1 GCA_027063745.1 Sulfurimonas sp. | reverse complement strand
GATGAGTTTACAGGTCGCCTTAGTGAAGGAAGACGTTTCTCTGAGGGACTGCATCAGGCACTTGAAGCAAAAGAGGGTGTTGAGATCAAAGAAGAGACACAGACACTTGCAGACATTACCTTCCAAAACTACTTTAGAATGTATGACAAACTTGCAGGTATGACAGGTACGGCTGAAACTGAAGCTACTGAATTTGCGCAGATCTATGGTCTTGATGTTGTCTCTATCCCTACAAATATTCCAATTTCAAGAAAAGATCTCAATGACCTTATCTATAAAACAGAAGCTGAAAAGTTTGGTGCTGTTATTGAGAAGGTAAAAGAGCTGCAAAAAACAGGTCAGCCTATTTTAATAGGTACTGCTTCTATTGAGAAGTCAGAAGAGTTACATGAGCTTCTTAAAAAAGAGAAAATTCCTCATACGGTATTAAATGCCAAAAACCATGAGCAAGAGGGTGAGATCATCAAACACGCAGGTGCAAAGGGTGCTGTAACTATTGCTACAAATATGGCAGGACGTGGTGTTGATATTAAGGTGAGTGATGAAGTAAAAGAGCTAGGTGGGCTTTACATCATCGGTACTGAGCGTCATGAAAACCGTCGTATAGATAATCAGCTTCGTGGACGTTCTGGTCGTCAGGGTGATCCAGGTACAACGCAGTTTTATCTTTCACTTGAAGACAACTTACTTCGTATCTTTGGAAGTGACAAGATTAAGTCAATCATGGAGCGTTTAGGTGTTGAAGATGGTGAGTACATCGAGTCTAAGATGGTTACACGTGCAGTTGAAAAAGCTCAGAAAAAAGTTGAAAATATGCACTATGAAGGCAGAAAGCATATTGTTGAGTATGATGATGTTGCCAATGAGCAGAGAAAAATTGTTTATAAGTTCAGAAATGAGCTTTTAAACCCTGAATTCGACATTGGTGCTAAGATTGATGAGATTAGAGAAGAGTATGTACATGACAGACTCTCTCAGGCAGGTATCTTTGAAGGTGGCGTGCCAGAAGATTTTAATCTTGAAAAATTTGTAAAAACAATTCAAGAAGAGATGGGTGAAGTTCTTGATGTAAAAGAGCTAGAAGGTTTAGAGTATCCTGAACTTGTTGAGAAGATAGTGGAAAAACTCAAAGCATCATATGATGAGAAAATGAGTGTCTTAGATGAAAACCTACGTCATGAGATAGAGCGTGAGCTTTACCTAAAAGAGCTTGATGATGCATGGCGTGAGCACCTTTATGCAATGGATAATATGAAAACAGGTATTCGTCTGCGTGCATATAACCAGAAAGATCCACTTGTAGAGTATAAAAAAGAGAGTTTTAATCTCTTTACAGAGCTTATTGATGATATTAAATTCAATACGATTAAAACACTACACTCAATTCAGTTTAAGGTAGAGTCAGCTGAAGAAGAGGCTGAAAGATTGGCAAGACAACTTGAAGAAGAGAAAAAAGCGCAAGAGGCTTTAATGAACTTCAATATGAGTGATGAAGATTCAGAAGATCGAATTGCAGGAACAAGTGAGAAAAAAGTAGCACGTAATGACCCTTGTCCTTGTGGTAGTGGTAAAAAATACAAACAGTGTTGTGGTAAAAGCGGACCAAAAAAAGGTGTGTTTGCCTCTTGAAAAAAGCAGTAGTTCCTTATCTCGTAAGACGATTTCTTCGTTTTGACAAAGAGCAGCCTTTTATCTTTATCTCTGCTCTTTTAGCCTTTTTAGGTATTACACTCGGTGTTATGGTACTGCTTATTGCTATGGCACTGATGAATGGTTTTGACAATGAGTTTAAAAAGAAACTTACTGTAATGAACTATCCTTTGACAATTCTTCCAAAATTTTACGGCAGTGTCAATGAAGATCTTTTGATAGATTTAGAGAGCCGATTTCCAAAACTTGCTTTTAGTCCTTATATTCAATCTTCTGTAATGGTAAAAAGTGGGAGTAATCTTGAGGGTGGTTATCTCTTTGGTGTCAATTTTAATGATGAAGCAAAAGTAAACGAGGTTCTTGCAAAAGCTATTGACGGTGTAAAATTTTCACGATATGATGTTTTGGTAGGAAAAAGTTTAAAAGATGAGTTTAATTTGGCTGTTGATGATAAACTTACCTATATTTTCACATCTGTTGAGCCTGGTGGACTTTCTGTTACTCCAAAGATAAAGCGTTTTAAAGTGCGTTCTGTTTTTGACTCTGGTCTTTCTGCCTATGATAAGGCATATAGCTATACAACTATGGAGTCACTCAGAAGAGTACTTCATATGCCTGTCAATCAATATGACGGTATTCATATCTTTACAACAACACCACGTGAAGATATTATTCGCATCAAAAAAGTACTGCCTCTTGGTGTAGTGATAAAAGGCTGGTGGCAAGATAATGTTAACTTTTTTGCTGCACTGGAGATGGAGAAGACTTCTTTGTTTATTGTACTGATGCTTATTATTCTTATTGCATCTATTAATATTATCTCTTCGTTGCTTATGACTGTAATGAACAGACGTGGTGAAATTGCACTGCTTCTCTCTTTGGGTGCAACAAAAGGTGAGGTGAAGAAGGTCTTTTTATACCTTGGTATTGTTATTGGAATCAGTGGGATTGTAACAGGTGCACTTTTAGGCTTGGGTGGTATTTGGATACTTGGTACGTTTGATATTGTACATCTGCCTAAAGATGTCTATCCTACTTCAACACTGCCACTTGATTTGAGTATTCAAGACTTTACTATGATTATTGTTGGAGCATTTGCTATTGTTATAGCATCATCATATTATCCTGCAAAAAAAGCAAGTGAAGTAGATATTTTAACAGTTCTGAGAAATGAATAGAATCTATTCGTTTCTTATTTTTTACCTTTAGTTGACTCGATAGAGTCATTTATAAGTTTGTAAGGTAATTTGAGCGTTCGAAGAATAATGTTGAGCGGAGCTACAGCAATATCTTGTGCAATCATAGTCTCTACTTTTGGATTTTTCAAAGGTCCAAATACTTTTAATGTAGTTGATATGCTTTGACCATCTAGCAAAATATATCCAACGAGAGGTACTTTGGAGAGATTACTTCCAAGGTCTGTCTTTAGATTCATAGTCAAATCAATTGTATCACTATTCAAATCTACAACTCCTTTACCAAGCATCGTAAGTTCTTTTGACCCTATATAGAGGTCTGATATATTATAGCGTTTGTCTTTTGCATGAAAACGCATATATGCATTTTTTACAAATAAGCCATTTTGGTTGTATCCAGGTAGAGAAAATGTTGCGAGTGAGGGCACTGTATTTATAAAAGCAAGTACATTATTTAAGATTGCATAATCAAGCATTGTAGTGTTCTTTACAAAAAAGATACCATTGAAAGCTTTCAGTGTACCATTGATGGAAAAGTCCAGATTTCCTCCTTTAAACTTAGAAATTGTAAAGAGTTTTTGCATAAAAACATCATTAAATCCAGAGCCATAAAGATGAAAAGTATTTTCTTTGAGCTTGAATCCCGCTTTGCCATTTTGATGAATAATCTGTGCTGTTGTAATCTTGTTGAAGTATTGTAGATTAATACTATCGCACAATACAGCTCTTTCATCATCTAATTGAATAAAAGTATCTTTGGCCTTAAAAAATAGAACAATATCATTATTGTTATTGGCTGAAGAATTTTTTTGTAGATTTTCTACAAAAGATATTGTTTCATGCAGGTTGATTCCCGCATTGTGTAGACTGATTTTCATAGGGTTGGCAATTTTAATATTTATTTTATTGTTAATATCTATATAAACGTTCAAGCTTTTTGATATATAACCGTTAAGTGAATATTCGGAGATATTTTTATGTTGATTTGTTGTTAGGAGTGCATATT
The DNA here is from genome assembly GCA_027063745.1 of Sulfurimonas sp. GTDB lineage: Bacteria > Campylobacterota > Campylobacteria > Campylobacterales > Sulfurimonadaceae > Sulfurimonas. Next base: position 6,510 of record JAMORG010000032.1, on the reverse strand, counting down.
TGTATTTTGTTTTACCTCTAAATCTGATTATATTGTCATTGTTTTGCTTTGTAAAGACAACAGAACCATTATTGAGCATGTATCTTTTTAGAAAATCAGATTTTTTTGATAGAATATTTAGAGACTCAAGTTCTAATTTCCAGTATTGCGATGTCGAAGAGAAATGAGCACGTAACTCTTTTGCATCTAATTGTATCTTCTCTTTATCAAAAGAGAGAACAAGAGGAATTTTGCTGTTTTTATATAAAATATGTTTTGTCTCTGGGTTGATGAGAAGAAATTTATTAAGTGTAATATATGCTTTGTCTGTGTTGAATTTATGCTTTGCATAAATTTTAGCTTGAATATATTTTCCAATATAAAGCATGGTATGTTTGATGGAGATTGCTTCTTCATCTAGAAGTGCTTCTAATTTTTTTATTTTATAAGGTGATCCATTAATGGTAAAGTAGATATTATCAAAAGATTTTATAGAGAGTTTTTTATCATATACAATCTGAAACTCAGTATCTGTTTGTGTTGATGTGATCCCCTGATAAGAGAAGTGTAAAAGGTCAAGAGTTGCATGAAGTTGCATCTTTTTAATATCAAAAGAGCCTTCTACATAGCCATTTGCAATGTTTTCAAACTGATAAGCAGTAGGTTTAAGTGTAAGCTGAAGAGTTTTAAGATTGAGTGCAAGTTCACTTGGCTCTATTAAAAGTTCAAAGCCTTTTATGTCCCAGTATGATTTGTCTAAAACAAGCTTATCACCTTTTGGGTTTATGAGGTAGTGAGTATGAAAAGGCTTTTTTGTGACAAGTTTTGCTTCTTTGTGAAGCTGTAGTTTTTGAACTTTAAAATCAATGTCTCCTAGGCCTTTTTTCGCATTATAGTGAGCTTTTACATCTGCACGTGCTATGTTTTTATATGTAGCATTCATTTTTGGGATGTTAACATCATAATTATCTAGTTTGATAAGAGCATCTTTAATGTCAATGTCAAGACCCAGATATTCAAAAAGAGCTTTTTTTGTATAAAACTCTCCATGTGCATCAACAGCTATTGTTCTTAGATTGACTCCAATTTTCAGATCTGTTTTTGTTTTGCCTGTTTTTTGCAAAAAAGGAACTTTAATTTTATACGTTTGTAAGATACGCAGCACATCTTTGTTAAGCTTCCCGTCAAAATCAAGATAAAGTGTAAGATACTCTTTGTGAGGGCTAAGATCGATTTTAAGCCAACTTTTGTCTAGATACATTCCATAAGAGTAAGCATTCCGTGGATATATATAAAGTATTCCATCTTTAAATTCCAGATCCGTTGTCTGTGTATGGATTGCATCGAGTTTAGGGTTGTATGTGTAGTTGAGTTTTTGAAGTGTTATTTTTGCATAAAGATTTTTATAAGCATCTTCAGTTTTGTCAAATGTTACAAATCCATACAGTTGTTGTAGATCTGCACTCTGTGCATCGATTGCTTTGTTTGCCCAAAAGTCTATCGCTTTAGGCATTGGCAGTATACTTAAGAGTTCATTGAGATGTGTGATGGGCTTTTTGGATTTTATCCTATATGTAACTTTTTGTGTATCAGTAAGTGAGTAGAGTGTTAATGCTGCACTTTTTTGTATATCTAGGTCAATTCTTGTATAGAGATGACCTTTATCTATATCGAAAATAACATCTCCGTGAGCATAGATAGACTCTTTTGTATTGTTATATTCATCTATATTTATCTTAAAATAGGGCTGCTCAATCATAAAAGTGGCATGAAGTGTTTGTGTAGGTGCTTTTATCTCTAGAAAGTTAGTTGTGTCTTTGTCATAGTTAAGTGTAGCATGAAACTGTGCATAACTTATATCTTCAACTGATACAGAATGCAAAAGTGGTAAAAACCTTGTAAACTTAGTAAGGTATTTTTTAAGTTTTGGTTTTGTTGATTGTTTCTTGTTGTGAGTATCTTTAATGACTATCTCTTTTACTGCTACGTTTAGACCATTTTCCCAGCGTAAGGAGAGTTGTTTTACAAAAACATTTGAAAATGAAAGCTTATCAAGATATAATCCATTTTGTAGAAGAAAAAAGCTAATAATAAAAAGAGAGAAAATGAAGATAAAAAAGCTCACTATTACAAAATATATTTTTGAGATAGCACTCATAATTATTTTATCTTTCATTTTTTACCTAAATCAAACTGTGATAACCCCTAAAGTCCTTTATATACCGAAGGGTTCTATAAATCAGATTATAACATATTTGCAGAGAGAAAATTATGATGTTTGTAAACTTGATGCTCTTCTTTTACGCTTTATAGGTTCTCCTCAAAGTGGCTGGATAAACTTAGAAAGTACGCATAATACTCGCTTTGATTTTCTTTATAAACTTACACGAGCAAAAGCTCCACTTGTTACCATTACACTTATTCCGGGTGAGACGACTTATATTTTTTTAAATCAGCTCGCAGATAAATTACATTTGGATCGCCAAAAGTTACAAGAAATGTTTGATGCGCAGGCACCTTTGTCTGAAGGTGTTTTTGTGCCAGATACATATAAAATTCCAAAAGGTATCACTGAAAAAGAGCTTATTCGTCTTTTACTACAGAGTTCTCATAAAAGAATGCTGGCACTTTCAGAGAAGTTTTTTGGAACATATAATGAAAAAAAATGGTTTCGATATGTAGCAATAGCTTCCATTATTCAAAAAGAATCAGCAAATAATGAAGAGATGCCAATTGTCAGTTCTGTTATATATAACAGATTAAAAAAGGGTATGAGGCTGCAGATGGACGGAACACTTAACTATGGAAAATACTCTCACGTAAAAGTAACAGCTCGTAGAATCAAAGAAGATAAAAGCCAGTTTAATACATACATATATAAAGGTGTTCCAAGTGTTCCGATTTGTAACGTGAGTTTTGAGGCGATTCGTGCGGCTATCTTCCCTGCCAAGAGTAACTATCTCTACTTTATGAAAAACAAAAAAGGTGTACACGATTTTACATGTAACTATTCTACACATTTGTACAATATAAGGCGTGCTACCAAATGAAACAAAATGAAAATATAGTGAAATGTTTTTAGGAGAGAAGTAGATATTACCTATCTTAGTGTTATTATTAAACTTGTAAAATTCATATATAGAGGACACACAATGTCAAAAATAATTTGGTCAAAAATTGATGAAGCTCCGGCTCTCGCTACGTATTCACTTCTGCCGATTGTAAATAAGTTTACTCAGGCTGCTGGTGTTGAAGTAGTAACTTCTGATATTTCACTTGCAGGTAGAGTTTTAGCTGCAATGGGTCTTGCTGAAGATGAACTCGCTAAGCTAGGTGAATTGGTTCATAAACCTGAAGCTAACATAATTAAGCTTCCTAACATTTCTGCTTCTGTTGGACAACTTAAAGATTGTATTGCTGAACTTCAGTCTCAAGGGTATGATATTCCTAACTATCCTGAGAATCCTACTACTGATGAAGAAAAAGAGATTCAAGCAAAATACAGTACTTGTCTTGGTTCTGCAGTTAACCCGGTTTTGCGTGAAGGTAACTCAGATAGACGTGCTGCAAAAGCTGTTAAGAAGTATGCTCAAGAGCATCCACACAGACTCAAGCCATTTGCTGAAAACTCTAAAGCGTATGTAGCACATATGGAAGGTAACGGCGACTTTTATGCAAATGAGCAGTCTGTAACTATGGATAAAGCTCAAAAAGTCACTATCGCACTCAACGGTAAAGAGTTAAAAACTATTGACGCTCTTGAAGGTGAAATTTTAGACGGTACATTTATGTCAGTTGCAAAACTCAGAGACTTTATTCAAAAAACTATTGATGAAGCGAAAGAAAAAGATGTAATCTGGTCTATTCACTTAAAAGCAACTATGATGAAAATTTCTGACCCTATTATGTTTGGTCATGCATTCCAAGTATTCTTTAAAGAAGTATTTGATAAATATGCAGATCTTTTTGCTGAACTTGGTGTTAATCCAAACCTTGGTATGAGTGATTTAGAGAAAAAAATTGCTGGTCACCCAAAAGAAGCTGAAATCAAAGCTGCATTTCAAGCTGTAGTAGAAGCTGATTCTCCAAGAATTGCAATGGTTGACTCTGATAAAGGTCAAACAAACTTTAACGCTTCAAATGATGTGATTATCGATGCCTCTATGCCGGTAGTTGTACGTGAAGGTGGTAAACAGTGGGACAGAACAGGTGCTGCCGATGAGTGTGTTGCTGTTATTCCTGACTCAACGTATGCAATGTTTCACCAAGAGATGGTAGCTGACTGTGTTAAAAATGGACAGTTTGATGTTAAAACTATGGGTAATGTTGCAAACGTTGGTCTTATGGCACAAAAAGCTGAAGAGTATGGTTCTCATCCAACAACTTTTGAGCTTGAAGAAGCTGGTACGGTAACAGTAACTGCTGAAGATGGTACAGAACTTATGAGTTTTGAGTGTGAAAAAGGTGATATATGGAGAATGAGTCGTGCTAAAGATATTCCGATTAAAGATTGGGTTCGTTTAGCAGTTGAAAGAGCAAAACTTACAGGTAATCCTGCTGTTTTCTGGTTAGATGAAGACAGAGCACATGATGCTCAGATGATCAAAAAAGTAAACAAATACCTTAAAGATCATGACACTACTGGGTTAGACATCAAAATCATGGATGTTGCATCTGCTACGCGTTATACAAACGAAAGAGTAAGAGCTGGTAAAGATACTATCTCTGTAACTGGTAATGTTCTTCGTGACCACTTAACTGATATGTACCCAATTTTAGAGCTTGGAACATCTGCTAAGATGCTTTCTATCGTTCCATTATTAGCTGGTGGTGGTCTTTTTGAAACTGGTGCTGGTGGTTCAGCTCCTAAACACGTTGATCAATTCTTAGAGTGTGGTCACCTTAGATGGGATTCACTTGGTGAGTTCTTGGCACTTGCTGAGTCACTAAGAATGATGTACCAAAAATCTGAAGATTCTAAAATCGGTGCACTTACTGAAGGTCTTGACAAAGCGAATGAAGGTTATCTTGACAATGATAAAGCACCTTCAAGAAAATGTGGTGAGCCAGACAATAAAGCTTCTCACTACTGGGTAGCACGTTACTGGGCTGAGGCATTAAGTACTCAAACTGCAGACACTGCACTTGCTGAAAAATTCACTCCTGTTGCTGAAGCGCTTGTTAAAAATGAAGAGCAAATTATCTCTGAGCTTACTGCTGCAGAAGGTAAACCTCAAGATATTGGTGGTTACTTCCATCCAGATGATGCAAAAGCAGAAGCTGCTATGCGTCCATCGAAAACATTAAATGAGATCATAGATAACATCTAAGTTCTTACGAGTTGCACCCTTTGGGTGTAATTCACTTTTTATATAGAACTTACGAGTTTTATATAAAAGGTGAAAGTAATATCACCTTATGATGTGATGCCTTTAGTATACTTAAGTGTTATGTGTACGCACATATTGTTTAAGTGTATCTAAATAAGGCATCATAGTATTTAATATGAAGGAGCATAAATGAGTCAAGGAAAAAGAGTAGGAATAGTAGGAGCTGGAAACGTTGGTGCGACAGTGGCTTACTCTCTTGCTATGCTTGGATCTTGTCATGAAATCATTCTTCGTGACAATAAGATAGACGTTGCAAAAGGAAAGGCTCTTGATATGTCTCAAGCAGCTTCAGCTGTTAGAAGTCACACAGTTGTAAGTGTTGCTGAAGAGATGAGTGATCTTGTTGACTGTGATGTTGTAGTAGTAACTGCAGGAAGCCCAAGACTTCCAGGTATGAGTCGTGATGATCTTTTGATGATCAATGCAAAAATCACAAAAGAGGTTATTGAAGGTATTGCAAAATACTCTCCAAATGCAATTGTAATTATGGTTTCAAACCCTCTTGATGCTATGACTTATGTAGCGCTTAAAGAGAGTGGTTTTGATAGAAGTCGTGTTATTGGTATGGCTGGTATTTTAGACAGCTCACGTATGGCAGCATTTATTCAAGAAAAACTTGGATATGGTGGCGGTCAGATTCGTGCATCTGTAATGGGCGGTCATGGTGATGACATGGTTCCACTTCCAAGATACTCTACAGTAGCGGGTGTTCCACTTAATGATGTGCTCACGCAAGAAGAGATTGATGAGATTGTTGATCGTACACGCCATGGTGGAGCTGAAATTGTTAGTTATTTAAAAACTGGCTCTGCATACTATGCTCCTGCAAAATCAACTGCCATTATGGTAGAAGCAATCTTGAAAGATACAAAACAGATTCATCCATGTGCAGTTTGTCTTGATGGTGAATATGGTTACAGTGATGTAGTTTCAGGTGTACCGGTTATGCTTGGTGCAAAAGGTGCTGAAAAGATCATCGAAGTAACATTGGATGAAAAAGAAAAAGCAATGTTTGCACAATCATGTAACTCTGTACAGAAACTGATTGATACATTAAACAAAAACAAATTTTTTGAAGGGAAGTAATTGATGAAGACTCGTATTGAAAAAGACACAATGGGAGAAATTGAAGTACCGGCAG
>JAMORG010000031.1 GCA_027063745.1 Sulfurimonas sp. | reverse complement strand
GAGTATAACATCAAGTTTTTAGAAGATCTTGGCTTTGATGACATCAAAGTAAGCCTCAAAGCAAGTGATGTTGAGCGTACCGTAGATGCATACAGAATGCTGCGCCCTCGTAACAACTATCCATTTCACCTCGGTGTTACGGAAGCTGGAACTATCTTTCACGCAACAGTAAAAAGTGCCATTGGTTTGGGGGCACTCTTACTTGATGGCATAGGCGACACAATGCGCGTGAGCATCACCGGAGAACTTGAAGAGGAGATAAAAGTCGGCAAGGCAATCCTCAAAGACAGTGGTGTAGCAAAAGAGGGTCTTAACATTATCTCTTGTCCGACCTGTGGACGCATAGAAGCAGATCTTGTCAGTGCGGTAGCTGAGATAGAAAAACGTACAAAACATATAAAAACACCGCTTGATGTAAGTGTAATGGGATGTGTGGTCAATGCCATCGGAGAGGCCGCTCACGCAGATGTAGCCATCGCTTACGGCAAAGGCAAAGGGCTTGTAATGGTAAAAGGCGAAGTGGTAGCCAACCTTGATGAGAAAGAGCTTGTTGAACGCTTCGTATTTGAAGTTGAGAAGATGGCTAAAGAGGAGGCAGAATAGTGCAGGATAATCTTTACAACCTCGCTTTTGAGCGATCAGTTCTTAGTTCTATCATCTTTGAACCAAGTCAGTTCGATGAGCTGAGTGTCATTCTAAAAGTAGAAGATTTCTATCTTCCTGCACATCAAGATATCTTCAAAGCGATGCTGACACTCTTTCAAAAAGATCTGCCTATCGATGAGGAGTTCATCAAAAAAGAGCTGATGAAGATGAAAAAGTTTGATGAGCAGGTACTCTTAGAGATACTTGCCGCAAACCCTATCTCAAATACAAAAGCCTATGTTGATGAGATCAAAGACAAAGCCCTTAAACGCCATCTCTTAACCCTTACAACAGAGATAAAACGTGTAACAGTAGAAGAGGAGCTTCCATCTGCTGAAGTTGTGGACATCGTAGAGAAAAAGCTCTATGAGATCACTCAGGAGAACCAGACAAGTGACTTCAAGGACTCTGCAAAGATGACCTTTGATACCATGGAGTATATCAAAGAGATGAAAGCTCGCGGAAACTCTGAACTTGTTGGAGTAGATACCGGCTTTAAAGAGCTAAACCGAATGACTACCGGTTTTGGTAAGGGTGACCTTGTCATTATCGCAGCGCGGCCGGCTATGGGTAAGACCTCTTTTATTCTAAACACCGTCAACAACCTCATCTTAAAAGGAAAAGGGGTTGCCTTTTTCTCTCTAGAGATGCCGGCTGAGCAGTTGATGCTAAGACTTCTCTCCATTCAGACCTCTATACCACTGCAAAAACTGCGTGTGGGAGATATGAGTGATGAACAGTGGCAAAGTTTAAACGGTGCAGTTGACAGAATGACAACAGCAAAGCTCTTTGTAGATGACCAGGGTAGTGTCAACATTAACCAGCTGCGAAGTAAACTCAGAAAACTCAAAAATCAGCATCCAGAGATTGAGATAGCCGTTATCGACTACCTCCAGATTATGTCAGGTATCGGTAATCAAGACCGTCACCTCCAAGTTTCAGAGATTTCTCGTGGACTCAAAATGCTCGCACGTGAGCTTGAGATCCCTATCGTTGCACTCTCACAGTTAAACCGTGGACTAGAGTCTCGTAATGACAAACGCCCGATGCTAAGCGATATCCGTGAATCGGGTTCAATTGAACAGGATGCCGACATTATCCTCTTTGTTTACCGCGATGATGTCTACCTCTACAAAGAGGAAAAAGAGCGTGAAAAAGCAGCCAAAGCCGAAGGTAAAGAGTACACTTCAAGTTATGTGGAAAAAGAGCAGGAAGAGGCTGAGATTATCATCGGTAAACAGCGTAATGGTCCAACAGGACATGTAAAACTTATCTTTCAGAAAAAGCTCACGCGCTTTGTCGATGCGCCTAGTTTTTCAAATGCAGTTGAGACAGTCTATGAAAATGTCGATACGAAAAGTGCTCAAATTGACATCCCACAAGTTGAGATGCCCTCAATCTAATGCACAAAATAGAGAGGGTTCAACTCTTTAGCAACTCTAAGGAGTATCTGAAATTTTTCATCCTCTCTTCTTTGCTTTTTTGCTTCTCTCTTCTTTATGAGTACTACAACTACACAAAACTTCATGAGTTTAACAGCTATATCACTCACGCAACAGTTCTTAAACAGTATACAAAAACAAAAATAAAGCCAAATGGCAAAGAGAAAAGCTATCAGGTACTCAAACTCAAAAGTGATGAGGGTTTTACATTTTATACCATAGCCTCCAAAAATACACCTCAGCTTCTTGCAAAAGAGATAACAGTAGAGTTTTATACTGACAAAATAGACTTTCTTGCCTATCTAAAAAACTTTTTTGCTTTTAGTAAAATAGTAGCTATACCAAAAGAGCTCACCAATAAAGAAAAACTTCTTACAGACCTCTCTTTAGAGCATAAAGATGAAGATATTGCAACCATATACAAAGCTCTTTTTCTTGCCATACCGCTACCTAGTCATCTCCAACAAACCTTTGCCAATCTTGGCATCAGCCATCTTGTAGCACTGAGTGGCTTTCATCTGAGTGTGCTCTTTGGCATACTCTTTTTTCTTCTAAAATATCCCTATACGCTGCTACAATCACACTACTTTCCCTACCGCAGTAAAAACAGAGACCTCTTTTTCATTATTGCTTTTTTATTGGGATTATATCTTCTCTTTGTAGCAATGCCTCCCTCACTTTTAAGAGCCTATGCCATGCTTGTTGTTGTTTTTGTTCTTTATGACAGAGGTGTGAAGCTACTCTCGATGCAGACACTCTTTGTAAGCAGTATAATTCTTGTCATTTTGTTTCCAAGATTGCTTTTTAGTGTAGGATTTTTTCTCAGTATCAGTGGCGTTTTTTATATTTTTTTATTTTTGCACTACTTTTCTAATTACTCTAAAGTGTTACAGTTTGTACTACTTCCATTTTGGGTTTACCTTATGATGTTACCGTACTCTTTATATCTTTTTGGAAACTTTTCACTACTGCATCCGCTCTCCATTTTATGGACAACGCTCTTTAGTCTCTTTTATCCACTGACACTCTTTTTACATGCTATTGGCCTTGGAAATATTTTAGATGAAGTACTGAAAATGTTTTTAAGTATTGATGCTCACGCAGCGAAGCTAAGCCTTGCAAAAGAGTGCTTCTATGGGCATATTGTTCTCTCGCTACTAAGTCTTTACAAAAAAGAGCTACTGCTGTTGTTGCTGTTTGAGGCGTTCTCTGCTTCTGTATATGCGGTTTATTATGTAGCAGAGTTTTAGTCCGTAGATAAAGATGATCCAAGAGACATATATCCACAAAAAAAGAAACATTACTATAGCAAAAGAGCCATACATAGTTGTGTAGGATTTATTCAAAAAGACATAATAGATAAAGGCATTTTTACTTGCACTAAAGACTATGGAGACCATAAGTGAACTAATTGCTGAAGCCTTAGGGTTGATCTTTGCATTGGGTGCAATTTGAAATATAAGAAAAAAGAGCCCCCAAATAATAAGATAAGGCACAAGCGGCAAGATATTAAAACCGGATGTTATGCTGTTTGAGGCCATTAGTGTAGCGATATAGCCTGTAATATAAAAGGAGATACCAAGACCTATTGGTGTGAGTGTGAGCATCGTCCAGTAGGTTGTTATACTGTCCCACAGAGAGCGAGACTTTACATGAAAGATCTTATTTGCAATAAACTCAAAGTTTCTAAAAAAGAGCAGTGAAGCAATAAGGATCATCAAAAGACCAAAAGCCCCCATCTTTGCAGAATTTGCTACAAAGCTGTCTATATTTGTCATAATAAGTTCTGACTGAACCGGCATAAGGTTTGAAAATATAAAGCCCTTTATCTTCTCATAATGCTCTGCAAAGCTCGGCATAGAGGTAATCAGGGTCAAAACAATCAAAAGAAGTGGAATAATGGTAAAGATGGTATAGAAACTAAGACTTGCAGCAAAGAGGGTTAACTCTTTGTCTATAAACGCCTTTACAAACTGTTTTACTTCTCTGTAAATTCTGTATAAAGGTCTCTTTTTTTGCATAGCCTACTCAAGCCCCATCTTCGCAGGGTTTAAGATGTTGTTTGGATCAAAGGCCTTCTTAATAGATTTAAAAAGTTCCATCTCTGCATCTGTAAAGGCCATCTTCATATATGGTGCTTTTGCAAGACCGATGCCATGCTCACCTGAGAGTGTACCACCAAGGTCAACTGTCGCCTGAAAAACCTCTTCTATGGCTTTATAGGCAATCTTTACCTGCTCGGGGTCACTGCCGTCAACCATTACATTTGTATGCACATTTCCATCACCTGTGTGCCCAAAACACGGAATCTTGACATTATACTTGTCTGCTATGGCATAAAACTTCTCTAAAAGCTCAGGCAGTACCGCACGAGGAACTGTTACATCTTCGTTTAGTTTCTTACTTCCATAGACTGAGAGTGCCGGAGATGCATTACGACGGGCAAACCAAATGTCAGCTGCCTCTTTCTCATCTTTTGCACGGCGAAACTCACTACAGCCATTCTCTTTAAAGACCTTCTCAATCTGATCGAGCTGGAAGTTCAGGTCATCTTCCAAGTTTCCATCAACATCAGTAACTAAAAGTGCTCCTGCATCTACCGGCAAGCCTTTATGAAATGTCTGCTCAACCGCACGAATAGTCAAGTTATCCAAAAACTCCATCGCAACAGGTGTGATACCACTTGCCATTGTCTTATAGACCGCTTCCATCGCATCATTTACAGTAGGAAAGATTCCCATCGCAGTTTTTGTCATCTTTGGTTTTGGGATGAGCTTGAGAGTTATCTCGGTCAAAACTGCAAGTGTTCCCTCAGAAGCGATAAGGATTCCTGAGATATTATACCCTGCAACATCCTTGATAGTACGCTTCCCTGCACGAATGATCTCACCATTTGGCAGTACCGCACGTGTAGCCATAACATAGTCTTTGGTTATGCCATACTTCGCCGCACGCATACCACCTGCATTTTCACTGACATTACCACCGATTGTCGAGTAGTCTTGACTTGCCGGATCTGGCGGATAGAAAAGCCCCACCTCTTCTACTGCACGTTGAAGATCCATGTTGATAACACCGGGTTGTACAACGGCTACCATATTTTTCATATCTATTTCTAAGATTTTGTTCATATGTTTTTCCATAGCCAGTACAATGCCACCTTTGCTAGGTAGTGCACCACCGGTAAAACCGCTTCCTGCACCTCTTGGAACGATAACAATCTTATGCTCGTTGCAGTACTTTAAAATCTCACTTACATCATTCTCATCTCTTGGGAAGAGTACTGCATCAGGCTCAAAGTGCTCACGTGTAGCATCATATGAGTATGCAATCAAGTGGGCTTTGTCACTGTAGATATTCTCATCACCTACAATAGATTTAAAATGGTCTAAATGTTTTTGTTCTATCATCACTATTTCCCTATTTCAAACTCAGAAGTCAGCTCACGCACTTCTGCTTCTTTGGCATTTTTTACTATCTCATAGAGCGCTTTGTTCTTTTTGTTGTTTTCTACCAAAAGCTCATAATAGTGTGGTGCATAAGCATCCATCTCGCTGCTTCCTTCACCCCACCAAGCGGCATCTATCTTTTCAACACGCGTGTAAAAAGGTCTCTGTTGACTTTTTTGCTCCAAGGGCGCATCTGTAATACTTAAAATTACAAAACTTTTACTATCGACCGTATAGAGTTTTTGATCTAAATAGATAAAAACAAGGCCTACACTTGCAGCATTTGCAAACTTTACAAAATCTTCTTTCAAAGGAGTAGGATGACCATTAAAAGAAAGCACTGTTGCAAAAAGATCTGGGTGTATCCACTGGACATGAACACTTTTTGATATTCTGTGATAAAGTGCTTCATTTGGAGCTATAAGCAGTGCACGGGAATAGCCAAATGCAAGCTCAACTGTATCACCTTTGGCGACTTTCCACTTTCCATATGGCAAGGAGTTGTTTTTCAGTGCATCAAAGTCATTCATCTTCAGTGTTGCTGTTTTTGTACTTGGGTCATACGCCTCTACCACAACACTCTTGAGTATTGCACTATGCTCTGGTGTGATGTGATGAACCACATAACCACTCATTCCTTTTTGAAGTTGCGGGAGAGTTATCTGAATCTTTTGTGCTTCTTCATCAACACTGATAACAGGTGCTTTGATAAGCCCTGCCATCAAGTGAACAGCTGTTAATATGAGTAAAATTGTATATTTCATGAGACTTCTTTCTTTTAATATAGTGCGATTATATCAAACAAACCTCATATTAATCAAAAATTTGCTAATCTTTCGCAAAATATTTTCTTTAGGCATGATTTTATGATACGAATTTTCATACTTCTTCTACTTACAACTACCATTTTCGCTTCCACTGTAGAGCGCAACAGGGTCAAAAGCGGAGAGACTTATCTCATCTTTTTAGAAAAAAACGCTCTCCCACTCAAAAAGCTCTATTATGACTTGGACAAAGATGACCAGCGTCTCACGGAAGAGATTCGTGCAGGTATTCATTACCAGATCTTAAAAGATGACAATGGCACGATTGAGCAGGTTTTGCTTCCGCTTAATGATGAGCTTCAGATTCATATCTTTCAAGATAAAAACAAACAGTACAAATTTGAAGCTATTCCCATCATAAGTGAGACAAAAACAGAGGCTTTTCACACAACCATCACTAGCTCTCCGATGTACAATATCTTAAAAGATACGGGCAGCAAAAAACTTGCACAGATCTTTGTAGCAAGCTTTAAAAACTCACTCAACTTTAAAAACGACATTCGAAAAGGTGATGAGCTCGTTATGATATATGACCAAAAATATCGTCTTGGGCACCCTTTCTCTATGCCAACACTCAAAGCAGCCATGATAGAAATGGGCAAAAAACGCCACTATATCTACCTCAATGACGATGGCCGTTACTACGATGAAAAGGGGCATGAGGTCGAGGGCTTTTTACTCGCACGTCCTGTACGAGGTGCACGTATATCATCTTACTTTACAAAGCGCCGTTGGCATCCGGTACTGCATAAATGGAAAGCACACTTAGGTGTTGACTATGCTGCCCGCCGTGGTACACCTGTGCGTGCTGCAGGAAGTGGTCGCATCATCTATGCAGCACGCATGGGAAGCTATGGAAACCTCATTAAAATCCGTCATGATGACGGCTATGAGACACGCTATGCACACTTGAAGTCTTTTCGAAGAGGTATCCACAGAGGAAAGTATGTCAAAAAAGGTCAGGTCATCGCCTATGTTGGGACAACCGGCCGCTCAACAGGCCCACACCTGCACTTTGAACTTCGTAAACATGGCCGTGCCATAAACCCTCTTCGAGTCGTTCAGGTAACAACGAAAAAACTCCATGGCAAAGCAAAAAAGGCCTTTATGCGTCTGAAGAAAAATTATGATGAGAGCATAGAGTTGCATCTCAACAACCAAAGTAAACCAAAAAAATATGGTTCCTTTGAGAATATGAGCTATATTCACTTCCTGCCAAAGAAAAGCGATGGCTAAAATAGTTGCCATAAAAGAGCTGCGTGAGCCAAAGTTCATAAAACCCATAGAGATAAACTATGAACAAGAAGGAGTGCTTAAAAAATGGGAAGCAGTCATCAGCCATGACAGTGTTGCCATACTCCTCTACCACAAAGAAAAAAGAGCCTTCATTCTGGTAAAACAGCTCCGTGCTACAGTGCTCAACAAAAACCCAAATGATGGCTATATGTATGAGCTGTGTGCCGGCATAGTTGATAAAGAGTGCTCTTTGGCACAAATTGCCAAAGAGGAGATTCTTGAAGAGTGTGGCTATGATGTCCCTGTTGAAAATCTAGAGAAAATCAGCTCTTTTTATACCTCTGTGGGCATATCAGGTACACACCAAACACTCTACTACGCCGAACTTGATGAGAGTATGAAGATAGATGAGGGTGGTGGCATTGAAGAAGAACTCATAGAAGTTATCACCATTCCCTTAGATGAGGCAAAAAAGTTTATGTTTGATGAGCAGTATCAAAAGACAACGGGAGTATCGCTTGCTTTTTACTGGTTCTTCGAGAATAAGCTAGACAAAATCTAGCGGATCCATATCGACCTCTGCAAGTTTTGTCTTGCAGGACCTCACAGCCTTTATGAGGGATGTGCTTTTATCTGCTCTAAGCAGTATCTCAAAGCGATACTTTCCGGCAACTCGCTCAATGGCACACTTCTTGGCTCCCACTATCTCAACATCACCAAATGCTCGCAAAGCTGCTTCCATCCGGCGCATCTCCTCTTGAGCTTTTTGCTCATATTTGTGAGCAAACAAAATACGACAAAGTTTCTTAAAAGGTGGATAGAGATCCTCACGAAATAGCTTCTCCTCTTCTAAAAAAGCCTCATAGTTCTCTATGTAAGGTAAAAAGAACTCCTCGTTAAAACTCTGTACAAGTACCTTTGCATCTTTTGCACGACCACTGCGTCCTGCAACTTGAATAAGCAGTGAGAGCGCCTTCTCACGCGCTCTGTAATCCCCTTGACTCAGCAGATTATCCATCCCTAGTATTGCCGCAAAGGTGACATCATGGTAGTCATGCCCTTTTGAGAGCATCTGCGTTCCTACAAGTATGTCTATCTCTTTGTTGTTAAAACGCTCGAGTGCCTCACGCAACTTCTTTGCTGTTGTTATAGCATCACGGTCAAACTGCTCTACTTTTGCCTCGGGAATATACTCCTGTACCACTTTGAGTGCTTCTGCCGTACCAACGCGTGAGCTGACAAGTTCATTCCCCTTACACTCCGGGCACTCTTTTGGAATTGCCTCTGTGAAGTTACAGTAGTGGCACTTGAGTGCATTGTGTTTGAGATGCAGACTCATCCCTACGCTACAGTAGGCACAGGTAAAAGTGTGTCCACAAGAAGCACACAGAAGGTGCTTAAAGTTCGCTCTTGTTGGTACAAACAAAATAGACTGCTCTTTTTTCTCTACCCGCTCTTTTAACTCACGCAACACACTCTCGCTCACACCTTCACTCTCACGCAAAAAGACAAACTCTTTTTTTGCAGTAATATGCCCGCCTTTTAGGCGAAAATGTGGAAATTTCACATAGGATGAGAGCGATGGTGTCGCAGAACCAAGTACAACATTAGCCCCATAGAGTTTACCCATATAGATGGCAATATCACGGGCATTGTAGCGCGGACGGGAAGCTGACTTGTAACTGTCATCATGCTCCTCATCAACAACGATAAGCCCAATATCATCTACCGGTAAAAAAAGACTTGAGCGAGCACCTGCTATGATCTTGGCACTGCCATTGCGTACCTTTTGAAGCGCTTTTTTCTTCTGAAGAGGGGTAAGCTTGGAGTGCCACATTACAAAGTGCTCTCCAAAGTGCTCTTCTAAGCGTTTGGACATCTGCGGTGTCAAAGAGATCTCCGGCATTAAAAAGATAGCACGTTTCCCCTCACGCAACACCTTGTGAAAATACTCCATATATATCTCAGTCTTCCCACTTCCTGTATCTCCAAAGAGAAGAGATACCGGATGCTTTTGTAAAAAAGCAAATGCCTCTTGTTGTCTTTTTGAGAGTTTTATGTTGTTTGTAAGCAGCTCCTTGTTTAAAGAATGTTCTACTATCGTATCTTTTTGAAAAGGAGTAAGCAGAGCAAAAGCATCACCTAAAGAGCAGATGTAGTAAGAGCTTATAAAGTTGGCAAGTTGGAGTTGTTTTTGGGAAAAGTGCTCATCTGTAGATGAGAGAACTTCTAGTGTTTGAAATGAGGGTTTCTCTATCTCTTGTAAAACGACCGCTTTTTTCTCTCTGTTGTTAAAAACAACACAAACACACGCAGCAACTTCAAAAAGCTCTTGTGAATGGTAGCTAAAAGGCTCAAGCGGTGAGCCTATAATAGATAAAGAGTAAAACTTCACTTTGCTACTGTGTTAACTGATAGCAATATTTTTGCGATTGGTTTCCATCTTTGTCAGCATCACAGGTAAATTTTCCTGTAGATCTTGTGTAGGTAAAGAGTACATTGGTACCATTGACCTTAAAGTTATACGTCACTGTTGCATTTGTCTCATTTACTTTATGCCAATGTCCGTCTGTCGTTCTGTCTGCTTCAGAATATGTTAATACCCCACCAAAAAGCCCACCACTGTTTAATGTAGTTCCTGCAATATAACTGTTGTCTCCTGTTAAGAGTCTCTTTTGTCGCTCATTCATGATAGCTGTACGAATTGTAGCCACATCTGAGCGCCCCTTTGCAATATCTGCCTGTGTTTTGGACTGTGCAAACTTTGGGATGGCCACAGCCGATAAAATACCTAATATAACAATAACAAAAATAAGCTCAATCATCGTAAAAGCAGTTTTAAAATTTCTCATAATTATTTCCTTGTAATTCTTAAGTTAATAGTAACATGATTTAGATTATTTTTGTTTGAAGTT
>JAMORG010000030.1 GCA_027063745.1 Sulfurimonas sp. | reverse complement strand
ACACTCTCTCCTGCTCTGAGTGCCATCATTATAAAAAGAAGAAAAAAAGGTGAAGAGAAGTTTATATTTTTTCAAAAATTTGATGCCATTTTTGATTTTATTACAGAAAAATACACAACAGCCATCACTTTTTTTATCAAAATACGATACATCATACTTGCTCTTATCATAGGAGTCTTTTATCTTACCTACTATCTTTTTACCATCATTCCGACAGGATTTGTCCCTTCAGAAGACAAGGGAGTTTGTATTGTCTCTGTTGATTTAAAACCGGGAACTGCACTCTCTCAAACAGTAAAAGTCAGAAAAGAGGTAGAAAAACGCCTCTATACAATTCCGGAAATTCAAAATGTCGTTATTGTTGATGGCTTCAATATGGTTACTTCATCTTTTGGAAGCTCCTCTATTGGGATGTTTGTTTCCCTAAAAGATTGGAAAGAGAGACAAAAACCCGACCAAAGTGTTAATGCTGTCATTCGTAAAATTCAAAAAGTGACAGCTGATATCAGTGATGCCAATATTGTTGCATTCAACCTTCCTGGTATTCCTGGAATTGGTTCTGTAGGTGGATTTGACTTTAGACTGCAAGATTATCTCTCTGGTGACTTAAGTAACTTTAAACATTATGCAGATGCTCTCATTGCAGAAGCAAACAAAGACAAACGCATTTCACGTGCTTTTACAACATTTGCAATTAACTATCCTATGTATGACATTAAAATAAATAGAGAAAAGGTTAATGCGCTTGGCGTGAGTATTTCTGACCTTTTTACAACGATGCAGATTTATCTTGGTTCTGTTTATGTCAATGATTTTACAAAATTTGGAAAGGTTTTTCGTGTTTTTGTACAGGCTGACAAAGAGTACAGAAGTTCAAAAGTTGACATTAACAAACTTTTTGTAAAAAATAGTAATGATAAAATGGTACCACTGAGTGCACTCCTTGAAATCAAAGAGATCATAGGACCACAAAATCTCTCTCACTACAATATGTACAGAAGTATTCAGATCAATGGAGCAGCAGCTCCAGGGTATTCCTCAGGAGATGCTATGAAAGCAATGGAAGAGATAGCAGCAAGAGTGCTGCCTTCTAACTATGGCTATGAGTGGTCGGGTATGAGTTATCAAGAAAAACTTGCCGGCAATGCACAAATCTATGTGGCAATCTTTGTTACGCTTGTTGTATTTTTAGTTCTTGCTGCACAGTATGAGAGCTGGATACTGCCGCTTATGATCCTACTCTCTGTCCCGATGGTGATCGCTGGTGCGGTTGGTGGACTTTTATGGATGGGAATACCGCTTAATACCTTTGCGCAAGTCGGACTTGTCCTTCTTGTTGCTCTTGCTGCCAAGAATGCCATACTTATTGTTGAATTTGCAAAAGAGTTGCGTGAGAGCGGTAAAAGTATTATAGAGTCTGCTATCAGTGCCGGAAAACTTCGTTTTCGTGCAATTATGATGACAATTTTATCCTTTTTGTTTGGTATTTTTCCACTTGCATTTGCAACAGGTGCCGGTGCTATCACGCAACAATCAATTGGAATCGTTTTAATGTTCGGTATGGTTGCTGCAACTTTTATATCGACACTTATTGTACCGGTACTTTATGTACTGCTTGAGAGTATGCGTGAGAAGTTTGTCAGCGTAGAAGATGAAATAGCAAGAAGGGAGTCACTCTAAATGAAAAAAATATCTTTTTTAATCTCTTGTATTGCTGCAGTAGCTCTGCAGGCACAAACGAGTTACACTGTTGATGATCTGATACTGCAGGCTATGCAAAATGCACCTGATTTAGAAGTAAGCAAGCAAAATATAGAGGCTGCAAAAAGCAAAAAACGCTCTGCATATGGTTCTTACCTGCCAAATGTCAACTTGGATGCATCAGCAGGAAAAATAGGACAAAACAGACTGCTAGATCCTGATACAATGGCCAATGATACATTTATTTTAGGAAAGCTCTCACTCTCACAACTTCTCTATGACTTTGGTAGAACAGGCGGTAATGTTGATAGTTTAGAGTATGAAAAAAATGCATATAGCATGCAAAATACACAAAAAATCGCCGATAAGATCAGAGATGTTAAAAGTGCTTACTACGCAGTGCTGCGATCCATTGCACTGATCGATGTCAACAAAGAGAATCTAAAACTCAATGAAGCGCAACTCTACCGTGCTCAAAAATATTTTGAAGCGGGTATTCGGACCAAGATAGATGTCTCAGATGCAAAAGTCGGTGTTATCAATGCCAAAATAGAGCTCAACAAAGCAGAATATGCACTCAAGCTCGCCTATGCAAATCTTGATAAAGTCATAGGTTTTGAAGCTTTGACAAACAACTATACAGTACAAGCACAACAACTGGATCTTGATAATCTTTATGAATCACTTATCCCTTATGACTTGGAGCTTTTAGAGGCTATCAAGTTTGCATACAGTCACAGAGCTGTTTTAAAAGAGTACCGAGAATTGACTCTTGCCAAAGAAGCTCAGCTAAGAGTAGCTACATCAGAGTACTACCCTGCTTTTTACCTCAACGCTGACTATACAAAACAAAAACTTGACGAGATGGCAGCATTTGTTCCAAAAAACCAGTGGCAGGCATCAGTGAATCTGCAGTGGAATCTCTATAAAGGTGGCAGTTCAAAAGCACAAGAAGAAGAGAAAAAAGTTCAAATTCTCATTTCCCAGGCAGAACTTAAAAATATAAAGCTAGCTATTAAAGAGGAGACAACGGCAGCTTTTATCAATGTAGCAAAGAGTAAAGATGCAGTAGAACTTTCCCAATCACTTCTTGAAGTATCAAAAGAGAAGTTTGACCAGGCACAAAAGAGATATGAACATGGTCTCTCAGACTATATAGAACTTCAAGAAGCAAGACAAGGCTATATTACAGCCAAAGCATCTCTTGTTATCGACTACTATAACTACTATAATTCCATCGCAATACTTAACCATGCAATAGGAAGATAAAAAAGATGATAAAAAAAATACAAAAATATGCTACAACAAATACACTTGTTGTTGTCGGTATTGTACTGGGTGCATTATTTGGTATATATGCACCTGAGCTGGCACTCAAACAACAGGTAATCGGTCAAGCCTTTATCAGCTTTTTAAAGATGCTTGTTGTTCCTTTGGTTTTTGCAAGTATTTATGTAGCTATCTTGGGTCTTGGAGATACTTCCAAGCTCAAAGATATCGGTCTTAAGACTATTGGTCTGTATATGATGACAACAGCTTTTGCTGTACTGCTTGCCATTGTAGTGATGAATCTTTTTCCTATTGGTGAGCCTATCAGAAATCAAGATCTCTCCTATACTCCGCCTGTAGAGATTCATGAGTTCTCTTTTAATGAGATGATACTCAGTTTTATTCCGACAAATGTTTTTTCATCGCTCTCACATGCATCTATGATGCAGATTATTGTTTTTGCCATGCTTTTTGCCGTTGCATCACTGCACATAAAAAAAGAACAGCAAAAACTTATGCATAACTTCTTTACAGCTGTAAGTGAAGCGATGCTTGTGATGGCAGAGTGGATTATAAAGCTTACTCCAATAGGTGTTTTTAGCCTTATATCTTATGTTATTGCCGACCAGGGAATAGATGTGATTTTAGGTCTGTGGAAGTATGTTTTAATGGTTCTTGGTGTACTTGTTTTGCATGCTACACTCACACTCCCTGCTCTGCTGGCACTTTTAGGTAAGATAAACCCTTACCAATATCTCAGTGATATACGAGAAGCTCCCATTATGGCATTTTCTACAGCTTCAAGTGCTGCTACACTGCCTGTATCTATGAGAGTAGTTGAGGAAGTTGGCGGGGTAAGCAAGCAAAACGCCTCTTTTGTTCTGCCACTTGGAGCTACGGTCTCTATGGATGGAACAGGAGCATATCTTACCGTCGCAGTTTTATACATTGCTCATTTAGCAGGTGTAGATTTAACAATAGCACAGCAGTTGACATTAGGCTTAACAGTTGTTGCTTTGAGCATTGGTGTAGCAGCACTTCCGAGTGCTTCACTTGTTATGATGGTCGTTATTTTAAATCAGCTTGGTCTTCCGGTAGAGTATATTGCAGTTGTTGTAGCAGTTGACAGAATCTTGGATATGGCAAGAACAGCAGTAAATATCACCTCTGATATTGTTGTGGTCAAAATCATTGATATCATAAGTAAAAAGAAACAGGTCTCTTAGTCCTGTTCTTCTTCTAACAGCTTTAAAGCACCTTTGTAAATAGGCTCATCAATAAAACCATACTCTTCATCACTAAAACCGGTGATACCTTCATCTCTGTGCATCTCAAAAAGCTTCACAATCACTTTTGCACGTTTTATCTCTTCTTCTTTATTTGTAAAGTACTTGTTCACCAGCTCTACTTGATTTGGAGAGAGACACCCTTTTGCATCAAAGCCCATACTTCGCTCAAGTTCAAGCCACTCTTTGAACTTTGCTTCATCTTTGTACTCCTGAAAAACAAAAGAGACAGGTTTTACACCCATAGAACGACTTGTAAGTAAAAAGTGTGCCAGTAGATAGTGCATTGTCGGGTTTTTAACATCGATAAGCCCTTGAGAGAGTCCCATATCAGCAAAAAGATCAAGAGCACCAAGATAAAAAGCCTTTACTCGGTGATTTACAGCCAACGTAGAAAGATTATGCCAGGCTTCTGCGGTCTCTATTGAGAGATGAAGCTCTATGTTGTCATTTAAAAGATGTAAGATATCTTTTACCTCTTTGGCAGTTTTTATCTTGGGTACACGAATAGCATCAGGCATAAACTGATTCAAGTATGCTATCTCATCATAGCCACCCTCATCAAGAGCATTTACGCGAACAATAAGCTTCTTTTTACACTCACGCAAGCGAGAGAGAAAAATGGCACTTAAAACCAAAGCAAAAGGCTTCTCTTGCGGTGCCACCCCATCTTCCAAGTTTAACATAATGGCATCGGCACTGAGCTCTGGAATCTTTTGAAGATGTTTTATCTTATTGGCTGAGAGCATTAAAACAGAACGGTAGTTTTGCTTCTTATTGATCTTTCTTAGTGTTGGTTTTGCCAAAGAGTCCAGTGCTTCTAAATCTCTTTGTTTGTAGGCTTCTGTTATCTTACTGAGCATTTTCATCTTCTTGGGTGTCGTTTTGATGAAGATAGAAATAGAGTGCTTCTATCTCTCTTTGTGTTAGGTAATAACGTGGCATACCTTTTTTGGATTGCGTTAGAGCTTTGTAAAAGTTTCTAAAGTCAACATTGTTTATCTGCGGACCTACAAAAGTTCTTGATTTTTTCTTATGCACATACCTTGCTATAACCTTACCCTCTCCATTTGCTCCATGACAGTGCCCACATCCAATACCACGTGGGTTTTTATACAAAGAAGATGCATACTCCTGCTTTGTAATAAATGTACTTTGTCCATATATCACAGAAGAAAAAAAAGAAAACAACAATAAAAAACGCATAAAGATACCTTCAAAAATCATATCTGCTATAATATCAAAAAAAACATTGATGGGCTTTAAAGATGGCCTCTCTTATAGATAATATAACAAAGCCTTTATCTTAAAAGGGTATAATAACAAAAATAATTATTGATGAGGTTTGTATGCAGATTCTTGATGGCAAAGCGCTCGCTCAAAAAATCGAAAAAAATGTTGCTGATAAAGTTGTAAAGTTAAAAAATGAGACTGGAAGAACTCCTGGTCTGGCTGTAATACTTGTAGGACAAGATCCAGCAAGTGCCGCATATGTAAATATGAAGAAAAAAGCCTGTGATCGTGTAGGTTTTTATTCTGTAACACATGAAATGCCAGAGGATATCTCTCAAGAAGCGATTGAGAAGACTATTACAATGATGAATGACAATCCCAATATAGATGGGATTTTGGTTCAACTCCCTCTCCCTCCACAAATAGATACAACAAAGATCTTGGAACTTGTTGACCCAAGTAAGGATGTTGATGGTTTTCACCCTTATAATGTTGGACGCTTAGTGACAAATCTTGATGGTTTTGTGCCTTGTACGCCACTGGGTGTTATGGAGCTTTTAGCAGAGTATGACATTGATGTTAAGGGTAAAAACTGTTGTGTTGTCGGAGCTTCTAACATTGTCGGAAAACCAATGGCAAATCTGCTTTTAAATGCTGATGCAACTGTAGAGATATGTCATATTTTTACCGATGATCTAAAAAAGCACACACTTCAAGCTGATATTATCTTGGTTGGTGTTGGTGTTATCAACCTTATCAAAGAGGATATGGTAAAAGATGGCGCTATTATCATTGACATCGGTATAAACCGTGCTGAAAATGGCAAACTTGTTGGTGATGTTGATTTTGAAAATGTAAGTAAAAAGTGTTCATACATCACTCCAGTACCTGGTGGCGTAGGACCAATGACAATTGCCATGCTTCTAAGCAATACTTTAAAAGCTGCCGAGCTTCATGCTGCAGAGAATGCATAAATGAAAAACTTTTTACACAAGGCCTATAAATGGTCAAACTCATGGACAGGAACTATTGTCATAGTTTTATTTATTGTCTTTTTTGTTGCACAGGCCTTTAGAATCCCAAGTGGAAGTATGAAAGACTCTTTGTTAATAGGTGATCATCTCTTTGCAAAGAAATTTGCCTATGGTGTGCCTATGCCCTACCTTCCTTTCTTGGAAGTTCCTGTTATACCTTGGAGTGATTCGCTCAAGATCATTGATGGAGACAAGCCAAAGCGTGGTGATATTGTCATCTTTCGTCCACCACATAACATTAAGACACACTTTGTAAAGCGTTGTTTTGCAGTTGGCGGTGATGAGATTCTTTTTACAGATGATACACTCTATCTGCATCCTCACGAAGGTGATGATTATATTAAAAAGAACTACAAATCAGATAAGATCAAGAGAATCGGTGAAAAACTATGGGTAAAAAATCCTATGATAGAAGAGCATCCCGGTATTCATTATGACCAAAACCATAATATCTTTTATGATTATATAAATCGTTATCTCTCGCCTGCATACAGTGTTGATATGGAGCCTGTAATGCTTGCTGAATTTACACATGACCCACGACTACCATTTAATGCTTTTTATAAAAAAGTAGAAGATAACAAGTACTATATGATAGGTGACAACCGTGATCACTCAAATGACAGCCGTTTTTGGGGAAGTGTCAATTATGAAAATGTAGAAGGCACACCGTGGTTTATCTACTTTTCAATCGATAAGAACTGGGAAATCAGATGGGATCGTATCGGTAAAACGCCAAGTGACTTGGAAAAACCACTTCATTTGCAAAAAGCAATAGAAGAGAGACTAAGAGAAGATAAAGACTACCATGGAATTACTTGATATTATAAAAATTGCAGCTGCTGTTGTAGCACTTGCAATTGCAATCATCGGACATGAGATAATGCATGGTTGGGTTGCTTATATGTATGGAGACATGACAGCTAAAAATGCCGGACGTCTGACTATCAATCCTCTCTCTCATATAGATTTAGTCGGTACAATCATTGTTCCTGCTGCTCTTTATTTTATTCCAATGCTCTTAGGAACAGAAGGTGGCATACTTTTTGGTTGGGCAAAACCGGTTCCTATCAATATGTTTAAAGTAGTTGAACGTGGTGGTTATAATGCAGCTATGCAGGTTGATCTAGCAGGTATAGTCTATAACTTTACACTTGCAGCATTTGCAGCGATCGGGCTTACTGTGATGCATACACCAACTGTTGCAGACTCAATGTTTTATATATTTTCTTATATACTTGTATATCAGCTTTTGATTATCAACGTAGTCCTAGGCGTCTTTAACTCACTACCGATTCCACAATTTGACGGTGGACACTTTGTAACACATTTGGCACTCAAGCACAAAGTTTATAAAGTAGCTGAGTTTTACAATAAGTATGAACGATATGGTATGATTATAGTACTTGTTATTTTAATGACACCTCTTAACAAGTTTTTTATATTTATGCCGGTTCAGTACATCATAAATTTACTATTATCATAAGGAGAAAAATTGAAATTTTACATAGGAACAGATCACGCAGGAATTGAGCTCAAAGATTGGACTGTTGAACTTTTACGCTCAAAAGGTTATGAGGTAGAAGACTTTGGACCATACACAAAAGATAGAGTCGATTACCCTGACTATGCACACAAAGTTGCTACTGCCGTACTTGAAGATGAAGGTTCACAGGGAATCTTGATCTGTGGTAGTGGTATTGGTATGAGTATGGCTGCAAACCGTCACGAGGGTATTCGTGCAGCACTCTGTCATGATGCCTACACAGCAACGGTTGCCCGTGGACATAATGATGCAAATATCTTATGTTTTGGTGAGCGTATCGTTGGTAAAGGTGTAGCTGAGTCTATCATCGATGCATGGCTGGCACACGGTTTTGACGGCGGTCGTCACGAGCAGCGTGTCAAAAAAATCGAACTAAACTAAAGGAAATCTATGTTTTGGGAGTGGTCACTTTTAACAATTCTCTCTCTTGTCTCTATCTACCTCTTTGTAAAGATGTTCTACTTTAAGAGCATAACAAACAAAGAACAAAGAAGTAATGACTTGATGAAGCTCACGCTTCAAGAGGCAGAGATACTTATACGAAAGTATCAGATCCAACTGCAGCGTGCACTTGGTAATGTAGATATTTTAACAGAAGAGCTCTCAAAACTTAGAAATGAACTCAAAGTTTTAAAACAGCGTAACTCAAAACACAGACAAGAAGTGGACAGACTCAATGCAAAAATAAAAGCACTTGAGAGTAGAATAGATGCACTTCTGTAAGGAAAGACAATGGCAAAAGAACTGACAAAAGAGCAAAGAGCAATCATCGAAGACTCTATAAGAGATGTAAAAGACTTTCCAAAACCTGGAATCATCTTTAAAGACATTACAACACTTTTAAATAACAAAGAGGCATATGCAACACTGATGCAACACCTTCATGATCGTTATAAAGAGTATGATCTTGATTATATCGCAGGGATTGATGCACGCGGTTTTATCTTTGGTGCAGCACTGGCACAGATGCTAGGTCTTGGTTTTGTTCCCATTCGCAAAAAAGGCAAGCTTCCCTACACTACCATCAGTCAAAAGTACTCTTTAGAGTATGGTTTTGATGAGATAGAAGTACACATAGATGCTTTTGGTGAGAAAGATGCTGCAAAAGTACTTATTATTGATGACCTAATAGCTACCGGAGGTACTGCAAATGCAGCCGCAGAGCTGGTAAATCAAACCGGTGCAAAGTGTGTTGCGTGCTGTTTTATCATTGGTCTGACATTTTTAGACGGTATTAAAAATTTAAAAGAAAAAACAGAAGTATATTCTGTTATAGAGGTTAATTAATGTATATTCCAACTCCAAGTAAATTTGATCCGGACGATAACGGACACTTTGGAATCTTTGGCGGACGTTATGTTCCTGAAACACTCATGCCAGCACTACTAAAGCTGCGTGAAGAATATGATCTTATTCGTTTTGACAAAGATTTTTGGTCAGAGGTTGATTACTACCTAAAAGATTATGTAGGTCGCCCTTCTCCACTCTACTATGCAGCAAATATATCTGAGGAGCTTGGTGCAAAGGTTTACTTCAAACGTGAAGATCTAAACCATACAGGTGCACACAAAGTAAATAATGTCATTGCTCAGGGACTTATGGCAAAACGTTTAGGCTACAAAAAAGTAATCGCTGAGACAGGTGCAGGACAGCATGGTGTGGCAACGGCTACCATTGCAGCACTGCTTGGCTTAGAGTGTGAGATCTTCATGGGTGCTAAAGATGTAGAGAGACAGGAGCTCAATGTCTTTAGAATGAAACTGCTTGGTGCGAAAGTACACTCTGTAGAGAGTGGAAGCAGAACACTCAAAGATGCTATGAATGACGCTATTCGTCACTGGGTAACCAATGCTCGTGATACATTCTACATCATAGGAACAGTGGCAGGTCCACACCCTTACCCTCTTATGGTTCGTGATTTTCAAGCTATTATTGGTTGGGAAGCACGTGCACAGATCTTAGAGAAGGAAAATCGTCTTCCAGATTATGTTATTGCATGTATTGGTGGAGGAAGTAATGCTATTGGTATGTTTCAGCACTTCTTAGAAGACAAAGAAGTTGAGTGTATCGGTATAGAGGCCGGTGGTCTTGGGATTGATGATAAAAACGGCTGTAGCTTGAAAAAAGGTCGCCCGGGAGTACTTCATGGTCAGATGAGCTACCTACTTCAAGATGAAGATGGACAGATTTTAGAGGCGCACTCTATCTCTGCTGGGCTTGATTACCCAGGAATCGGGCCTGAACACGCATTTCACAATGACAACGGTTCTGTAAAGTATGACTACATTACAGATGAAGAGGCACTCGATGCTTTTGTGTGGCTAAGTCAAAAAGAAGGAATCATCCCTGCATTTGAGTCATCTCACGCAGTTGCATACCTTAAAAAACTGCCAAATATCAAAGATAAGCTTATTATAGTCAATCTCTCAGGCCGTGGAGACAAGGATATGATCCAAGCCAAAGAGATGTTGCACTTTGACTAAAGGCTAAGACTTAGGCAATTTCAAATTTGCCATAAGTCTGTTTTTTTGCTTTTTTATATGCATATTGAACGCGATCCAAAAGCTCTTCACTTGTATCATCTTTTTGCATAGAAGTAACACCAAA
>JAMORG010000029.1 GCA_027063745.1 Sulfurimonas sp. | reverse complement strand
GCTTTTAAAAGTGCGTCCTGATTTGGTACTTAAAGACTTACGCGGTAATGTAAACACACGTCTGAGAAAACTTGCAGAAGGGCAGTATGATGCTATTATTTTGGCTTATATCGGTCTGCACAGACTTGACCTTTTAAAAGATATTCCTCACGTGCAAAAACTCTCACTAGATATGATGATACCGCCTATGGGGCAGGCTGCTTTGGGTATTGAGATAGTGCAGGGCAATGAGAAGCTGCGTGAGATAGCAGCGATGCTTAACGATGAGACAACTTATCTTTGTACACAGATAGAGCGTGACTTTATCGCAAAGATTGGAGCGGGATGTTCTGCACCGGTTGCCTGTAATGCTGTAAAAGAGGGTGACAATATTGTTTTTCGTACAATGCTGGGCTATCCTGATGCATCGAAGATTATGCAAGAGAGAGCTGTCGTAAGTGTAGATGAGAGCAAAAATCTTGGTGTTGAAATGGCAGAGTTAATGATAGCAAATGGAGCGCTGGAACTGTTGCGTGAGGCAGAAGAGAGTGCCTTTAAAGAAGAGATGCCACAAAGGTTATAGATGAAAAAGACAATAAAACTTTTAGAAAAACATGACGAACTAAAAACGATAGATACAGAGCTTGATATCTATCTTGAGATTCCTCATATTGCTTATGCAGAGGTAAAAAAAGAGGATGGCGGTAAGGCACTGCTCTTTACAAATATAGTCGATAGTAAAAGCGGTGTGAAGTTTGAAGAGCCGGTGCTTATGAATGTCTTTGGTTCATACAGACGTTGTGAACTGCTTTTTGGCAGAACTATAGAGTCTGTGGCAGATGAGATAACAAAACTTTTACATATGAAACCACCTGCAAGTTTTAAAGAGAAACTTTCAATGGCAAGTGAGCTCTTTTCACTCAAAAATATCTTTCCTAAAAGACTTAAAGGCGAGGGTGCTTGTCAGCAGATAAAGTATCTTGATGATGACATAGATCTTTATAAACTTCCTGTGCTTACAACATGGGAGCAAGATGGCGGACCGTTTATCACAATGGGACAGGTCTATACACAGAGTCTTGATGGTGAGATGGTAAACCTTGGTATGTATCGTCTTCAGGTTTATGATAAAAATCATCTGGGAATGCACTGGCAGATTCACAAAGATAGTTCACACTTTTACGATCAGTATCAAAAAGCAGGTAAAAAGATGCCAGTCTCTATTGCTATTGGTGGTGATCCGCTCTATACTTGGTGTGCTACGGCACCACTGCCATATGGTGTCAATGAACTGCTTATGTACGGGCTTATCAAAAAAGAGCCTGCACAACTTGTAAAATCTCTCACAACACCACTT
This sequence comes from Sulfurimonas sp., assembly GCA_027063745.1. GTDB lineage: Bacteria > Campylobacterota > Campylobacteria > Campylobacterales > Sulfurimonadaceae > Sulfurimonas. The sequence continues at coordinate 45,073 of JAMORG010000029.1, read as the reverse complement.
TATATTCCTCGTGATGTTGATTATGTCATTGAAGGTTGGGTAGATCCGGCTGAGATGAAAATAGAAGGTCCTTTTGGAGACCATACAGGCTACTATACACTCGAAGAGCCATACCCGGTTATGGAAGTAAGTGCAATTACCATGCAGCGTGAGCGTACATTTTTAGCTACCGTTGTTGGAAAGCCACCACTTGAAGATAAGTATATGGGTTGGGCTACGGGCAAGATATTCTTTCCACTCTTAAAGACCACAACACCGGATCTGCTTGATTATCATATGCCGGAGAATGCAGGTTTTCATAATCTTATTTTAGCGAAGATGCAACCACTCTATAAAGGGCATGCAAAACAGTTTATGCATGCATTTTGGGGTGCGGGACAGATGAGTTTTGTAAAGCATGCCATATTTGTAGATGAAAAAGCACCAAAGCTTGAAAACTATGAAGCATTTGCACAGTATGTACTTGATAGATTTACTCCAAAGTCTATGTTTATCACAGAAGGTATTTTAGATGCGCTAGATCACTCTTCACCCGAGACACTTGTTGGTGGAAAGCTGGGTATTGATGCAACTGCAGCAAACAGAGTAGAACCACCACAACTTCTGGGAGATGCAGAACTGCTAGAACAAGTAAAAGAGCTTATAGAAGATACTGTTGATCTGCATCAGTTTATGAGAAGAAGTGCCAACCCTATCACTGTGATCGCTGTAGAGAAGAAGAAAAATGTAAGAGAGTATTTTGATGCACTTATCTCACTCTCTCCTCATTTGAGGATTGTTGTTTTTGTAGATGCAGCAAAAAATGATGTTCGTAATGGATATATGCTTGTCTGGAGAGTGACAAATAATATTGATGCACAACGGGATATTTTTGTTTCAGGACTTATGGTTGGAATTGACGGAACGAACAAAAATGCACTTGATGGTTTTACCCGTGAGTGGCCTGATGATGTTGATTGTACCCATAGTGTTATTGAAAAATTAAAAGAAAAAGGTGTATGGGATTTTGATGATACACTCTATAAAAAGTTTCAATTATAGGCTTTTTGAGATTTGAAAATCAAACTTTGCCGATATAAGCTAAATATAATTATTTCTAATGTAATATGAGGATTATCTTTAGTAGGACTTTTATATGATTAAATTGTTGTTCGTCTTTTTCTTTCTATTTTTCTTTTCACTTTCAAGTGAAGCTGCTATTTATAAAGGACAACGAGTTTTTATAAAAAAATGTCTTAAATGTCATAAAGAAGGTCAAAATTTCATTGCTAAATATAAGATGAAGAAGTGGAAAAAATTACTTAAGAAAAAAGGTAAGCCACTTGCAGAAATTCATCTTAAGAGTGAAAAGGCAAAAGAGTCTTGGAAATATTTTCAGAGTAAAAAATATGCTAAAAAATCAAAACATCTTAAACAGTTTTTGATTGAGTATGCAAAAGACAGCGGAAATGTTCCGGCTTGTAACTAAAATTTTTTAAGAAAGTATAGTACTTTTTCTCTCTCCCTTTATAAAATCTCTCTTTTTAGATAAAATAACAAACTTTTTAATATGCACAACAAGGATTTCGTATGGAAAAAATGTGGTCAGGTCGCTTCACTGCAGGCGCATCAAACCTTTTAGATGAGTTTAATGCTTCAATTATGTTTGACAGAAAACTCTATCGTGAAGATATAGAAGGCTCTTTAGCTCATGCACAGATGCTTGCAAAGCAGGGAATCTTAACAGAGGATGAACTCAAACAGATCCAAGATGGTCTTGCTCAGGTAAAAGAGGAGATAGAATCAGGTAAGTTTGAGTGGAATATCTCTGATGAAGATCTGCATATGGGTATAGAGAAGCGTCTTACACAAATCATTGGTGATACCGGTAAAAAGCTTCACACGGCAAGAAGTCGTAATGACCAAGTAGCAGTTGATTTTCGTCGTTATGTTCTTAGAAAGAACAAAGAGATCAGTGAAGCTATCAGGTCTTTGATGGAAGTGATAGTAGAGCTTGCCGAGAAGCATACAGATACACTTATTCCAGGTATGACACACCTTCAACATGCACAACCGATCAACTTCGGTTTTCATATGGGTGCATACCTTTCGATGTTCAAGCGTGATATTGAAAGATTTCAAAGCTCGTATGAGCGTAACAATATCTCGCCACTTGGTTGTGCTGCACTTGCGGGAACACCACACAATGTAGATCGTGCATATACAGCAGAGCTTCTTGGTTTTGACAGTGTGAGTGTAAACTGTTTAGATACGGTAAGTGATCGTGATTTTGCACTTGAAATCCTTTTTAATATCTCTACAATGATGATGCATATCTCACGTCTCTCTGAAGAGCTTATCTTATGGTCAAGCTATGAGTTTGGTTTTGTAGAGCTATCAGATGAGTACTCTACAGGAAGCTCTATTATGCCACAGAAGAAAAATCCTGATGTTCCAGAGCTGCTTCGTGGAAAGACAGGTCGTGTCTATGGTGCATTAGTTGGTCTTTTAACTGTAATGAAAGGGCTGCCGCTTGCATATAATAAAGATACACAAGAGGATAAAGAGGGTGTCTTTGATGCAGTTGAGACCGCTGAACTCTCTTTAGAGATTTTGCGTGAGGCACTTCGTACTATGGAAGTTAAAAAAGAGAACATGGAGAGTGCCTGTGCAGTTGGGCATTTGAGTGCTACTGATTTGGCTGATTATCTTGTTGAGAAGTGTGGTATACCTTTCCGTGAGGCACACTTCATTACTGGTCGCGCTGTTGCAAAAGGTGAAGAGATAGGTGTTGATCTCTCTAAGATGGAGTACAAAGATCTCAAAGAGATCGATGAGCGCATCGGTGAAGATGTGATGGAGTATCTTGGTTTGAGAGCTTCTATGAATGCAAGAACATCAGAGGGTGGAACAGCGCAAGAGCGTACTAAGGAACAACTTGAGTACTTTAAAAACTATCTCAAAGGAGCATAGATGAAAGTAAGTATTTCACATCAAGAGGGTATGAAGTTTGAAGCAAAGACTGAAAAGTCTAGCTTTGTTATTGATTGTCCGACTATCTCACCTGTAGAGTATTTTCTTGCAGGTATCATCACCTGTAGTGCAACAGACATTGTACTTCTTCCTAAAAATCAGGGCTTTACAGTGACAGACTTGGTGGTTGACGGTGATGCAACGCGTGCTGAAGATCACCCAAGAAAGTTTGTAAAACTTCATCTTGACTACTCATTTAACTCAGATGGTGATGATATTCAAGCAGCTCGCTGGGTTGCAGCCTCTGTTGAGACATACTGCTCAACGCTAAATACTATCCGTGATACAACAGAGATAAGCTACTCTGTAAAACACAACGGTAAAATGATTCGTGAAAATGAAAAAGTCATCAGTGGTGGCGGTTCTAAGATCGATCTTGGTGAGATCGATGCATGTTGTAGTTAGGAAGTTCTCCTAACTACCGTATATCTTTTTATACATTCTTCTTCTTTTTTCTACTTTTAGTAGATAATCTCTAGCCTCTTTATAACGTAAATTTCTTCTTAGATGTGCATAGACATCATCTGAACTCATTGCATTTATCTTTTGTGCTGCATACTTTACACTGTTACTTGAGACAAAAGCACGTGCAACATTTCCAGCTCCTGTATTGTAGGCGGCAATAGTGCAGTAAAGACGACTTTGTGGGTCTTTAATGTAACGCAGGTAGCTGTAGTAGAGGATATGCAGATAGGCACTTCCCATACGGATGTTGTTGCGTGAGTTGTAGAGATAGCTGCCACTTACAAGACGCTTCTTTTTGTAGAGATAGTAATAAGCATCTATACCGGCACTCTTGGGAACAATCTGCATAAGACCATACGCCGGAACATAAGAGCGCGCATAGGGGTTAAAACTACTCTCAGTATGCATAATTGCAAAGATAAGAGCAGGTGTGAGTTTCTCTTTTTTTGCTGCAGTTTGTACCTCTTGATAGTATGTGCGTGAGCGCTTGATGGTTGTATCACTTGGAAGTGTGACATTAAGTGTATAGACATGCTTTTGTTTTGAGTTTACACGCTCTTGTATAGGGTTTTTCGCTAGAGTCTTTTTTGTGTAGTTGATAAGCTCATCTGTAGATGGCTTTTTGTCAAAAACAACAGGTGCTAGTATGGGTTTTGCATCTACATCTGCTTTTATAATGCTTGAAGGTGTTTTTATATGGGCTATTTTTTGTAGTAGTTCATCCTCTTTGTAGAGTTGTTTTGTATCAATAAGTGTAGCTTTTAAAAGTGCGTGAGCAAGTTTTTGTTTTGCTTCTTTTTTATTTTTGGCAATAGTTTGTATCTCAATTTTTTGTTTTTCAAAATCAATAGCTGTCTTTGTCTGTTTGTCTTGAGTATAGTGAACAAGTCTCTTTTTTGTACTGAGCTCAGGCTTGTCCCAGTACTTTTTTAACGCTTCTTTATACTCGTTGTATGCTTTTTGCTGTGCTTTTTTATAGTTGAGAAAATCTTGATTGAGTGAGTTTTTATAGTAAATAAATTTTTGTGTATCTGCTTGAAAGTTTTGTTGTTGAGTCTGTTTATAATCAGTAAAAGAGTCTGCTTTTATATCAGCAGCACTTACAAGAAGTGCTACTGCACAAAGAGAGCTAGATAAAGTCTTTTGGATCAGCATCACTAAAGTGTTCCCATTTGAGTTTTGCACCACCTAAAATATGGAAGTGGAGATGTTTTACCTCTTGACCACCGTCTTCACCAATGTTTGTAATAACACGGTAACCACTTTTGTCAATTCCTGTCTCACGCGCAATTTCTTGGATAAAGGGTGTCATACCGGCCATAATTTCCGGTGAGACTTCATGAAAGCTCTCAACATGTACTTTTGGTATGGCCAAAATATGTACAGGTGCTTTTGGATTGATGTCGTGAAAAGCGAGGAAATGATCATTTTCCAAAACAACATTTGATGGAATCTCTTTATTTACAATTTTACAAAATAGACACATAATATTTTCCTTGTTTTTTGGTTATTGTAGCATATAAATTTAGATGTCAAGCTGCATATAATCAATTTTTGAGTATAATCTCTTTAAAAATTTGAAAAATATGGAGACTCTGACATTGAAAGAGTGGTACGATAAAATAAAAGAGGCAACAAGTGTCGAAGCTTTAGAAGAGATTCGTATAGCCTTGTTTGGGAAAAAAGGTGTCTTGGCAGCTGAATTTGCTAAGATGAAACAGGTTCCAAATGAGCAAAAAGCACAATTTGCCAAAGATTTAAATGCACACAAACAGAACCTTATGAATGAATTTACTGCCAAGAAGATAGTTCTTGAGACAGAAGCATTGCGTGAGGCTATGAAGGCAGAGGCGATTGACGTTTCAATGTTCTCTACTGAGTCATCAGCAGGAGCACTTCACCCTGTAATGGAGACTATGGATCGAATAGTAGAGTACTTTTCGTCAATGAACTTTGCAGTAAAAACAGGAAAAATGGTTGAGGATGATTTTCATAACTTTGAAGCGCTCAATCTTCCAAAATATCATCCGGCACGTGATATGCAAGATACATTCTACTTTAAAGATGAGATGCTTCTTCGTACACACACTTCTCCGGTACAGATCCGTACTATGCTTGAGAGTAAACCGCCTATTCGTATGATTGCACCGGGTGCTGTGTTTCGTCGTGACTATGACCTCACACATACACCGATGTTTCATCAGGTAGAAGGACTGCTTGTAGATGAAGAGGGTAGAGTCTCTTTTGCAAATCTCAAGTTCATTTTAGAAGACTTTTTGAAGTATATGTTTGGTGATGTTGATGTACGTTTCCGTCCATCGTTTTTCCCATTTACCGAACCTTCTGCCGAAGTGGATATCTCTTGTGTTTTTTGTAAAGGTGAGGGTTGTCGTGTATGTTCACATACAGGATGGCTTGAAGTTCTTGGCTGTGGTATTGTTGATCCAAATGTTTTTGAAGCAGTTGATTACAAAAATGTAAGCGGATATGCTTTTGGTCTTGGTGTTGAGCGTTTTGCAATGCTTATTCATCAAATTGGAGACCTTCGTTCACTCTTTGAGGGAGATATTAAGTTACTGGAGCAATTTCAATGATCGTTACAAAATCGTGGTTAAATGAGTGGATAGATTTAAAGGGCATTTCAACACAAAAACTTGCAGAAACTTTTAACTCTATAGGTCTTGAAGTTGATCGTATTCATGAGTACAGAGTTCCTCAAAAGATTGTATTTGGAAAAGTTTTGGAGTGCCAAAAACATCCTGATGCAGATAAACTCAATATCTGTAAAGTAGATCTTGGAAGTGCAACCCGTCAGATCGTTTGTGGTGCTGCCAATGTACGTGCAGGACTTACAGTTGTTGTAGCTACTGTTGGTGCTGTTATGCCTAACGGTATGGTTATTAAACCTGTAAAACTTCGTGGTGTTGACTCTGAAGGAATGATATGTTCTGCAGGTGAGATCGGTCTTCCTGAGATGGGTAAAGGAATTATGGAGCTTGATGAGAGTATTGGTGAGATAGAACTTGGTCAAGAAGTATCACAAAACCCAATCTTTAATGATGACCTTATAGAGATTGAACTTACTGCAAACAGAGGTGACTGCCTGAGTATTCGAGGTGTTGCACGTGATCTCTCCGCGGCACTTGATCGTCCTCTAAAAGAGTATGTAGTGACTGACAATGATGAAAAAAGAGGGATAGGGCGCATACTCTCTTTGGTGCATGAGAAAGATTATGATGTAAATCTTCGCTATAAAGCAGTAGATTTAAAAGATTTACGAATACCGTTTATTGTACATCTTCGTTTGGCACAGATTGAAGAGAGCCGTTCATGTGATGTTGAATCGATTATGCTTTATGTAACACACTCTACAGGGGTGATACTACGTGCTTATCGTCATGACTTTTTTACAAAACAAGATGAGAAAATAGGTAAAATCATTTTAAGTGAGGATGAGAATGGCTTTGCAGTTATCAAAAATGATACAGATGAAGTTGCTTCTGTTATTGGTATAATTCAATATGAATCCTCTAAAATGAAAGAAAATGAAGGGACGGTTGTTCTTGAAGCTTCTTATATTCCGCCTGACCTTATCTCCAAAAAAATGGCAGAGTCAAAGATAGAAGCAGGACCGATGTTTTATAAGACTTCTCGTGGTAGTGAACCAGAACTTGAAGGTGGTCTTTCGTACTGTATCGATTTGATTGAATCTTTTTCAAAATCAACAACTTTTAGTGGTTCTATAGAGCTCTCTAAAACTTTTAAAGAGAAGATCGTAATTGTCTCAAAACAGGAGATCGATGAGATTATTGGTGCAGAGATTGATAAGACAGTAATTGCAAAAATACTTAAAAATCTTGGTTTTGATACATCAAAATCTTCAACAGATAAGTTTGTTATTACTGTTCCACAGTATCGTCATGATATTGTGAACAAACAAGATATTGTAGAAGAGATTGTAAGAATGGTAGGTATTGACAACATTCCTGCTAAACCATTCTTACTTAAAGAGGCAAATCGTTTAGAAGATAACTACTTTGAGTATAAAAAACGCTCACGCTATCGTCAAAAAGCAGCGCAGAGTGGTTTCTTTGAGTCTATTCACTTTGTTTTTGATGAGAAGTCTGTTTTAGAGAAGTATGGTTTTAGTGTTACCCAAGAAGAGTTAGAGCTTTTAAACCCTATTGTTCAAACGCTTGATACACTTCGTCCGACACTTTTAACAGGACTTTTAAAAGCAGCTTCACATAATGTTAAAAACGGATATAACTCTGTAAAACTTTTTGAACTTGGTTCTGTCTTTAATCCTTTGCGTGAGGAGTCTTTACGTCTTTCATTCCTTTTTAGCGGTGAGAAAGAGAAAGAGTCTTTGGCAAATGCCGGAAGACCTGCAAAAGTTGACTTTGCTTCTTTTGTTCAAAAAATAGCTGATGTTGTCGGTGATGTTGAGTTGCGTGAGTATGAAACTTCTCATAAACTCTCACACCCGTACCAGACAGCAGAGGTTTTGCAAAACGGTGAAGTGATAGGTGAGCTCTTTAGAGTGCATCCAGAAGTAGAAAAAGAGTATGACCTAGATACTACTTTTATGTGTGAACTTGACTTCTCTAAACTTCTGTTTGATCTCAAAACTGCTAAAAAACGTTCAAAATATCAGGCATCATTTAGAGACTTAAGCTTATTAGTACCTAAAGGGCTCTCTTATGAGAAGATAAAAGAGGTTATTGATGAAAGTGATATTTGTGAGCTTATTCGTTTTTATCCGGTAGATACGTATGAAGATGAGAGCCTTGGTGAGAATATGAGTCTCTCTATCCGTTTTGTACTTCAGTCTGATGAGAAGACTTTAGAAGAAGAGGATATCACAAAAGCCATGGATACAATCTTAGAGTCTTTACAAGAAAAGTTAGGAATAGGACTAAGATAATGCAAAGTGTAGTGGTTGCTCCTGCGAAGAGTTTTTCATTTAAAACAGACAAGATTGCACCTGATAAGTCGATCTCACACAGAAGTGTGATGTTTGCAATGCTAGCTGATGGGGTGAGTGAAGTACGTAACTTTTTACGTGCTGAAGATACACTCAACTCTTTGGAAATTGTTAAAAATCTTGGTGCAAATATTGAAGATGACGGTGAAGTCATTAAGATATCTAGTGATGGCATAAAAGAGCCATTTGAGATTCTTGATTGTGGAAACTCTGGAACTGGAATGCGCCTTTTTTGTGGGCTACTCAGCTCTGCAGAGGGGCATTTCGTCTTAACAGGTGACAAGTACCTGCGTCGTCGTCCTATGAAACGTGTGACTGCACCACTAATAAGCATTGGTGCAAAAATTGACGGGCGTGAGCATGGTGATTTAGCACCGCTTAGTATTCGTGGAGCATCACTCAAAGCTTTTGACTATGAGAGTAAAATTGCCTCTGCACAAGTAAAGTCTTGTATGATATTAGCAGCCCTTCGGGCTGATGGTGAGTGTAAGTATAGTGAGCCTGAGCTCTCACGCGATCATACGGAGCGTATGCTGCAGGGTATGGGTGCAGAGCTTAGTGTAGATGGACTTACTACGACAATCAAACCTATGAAAAAACTTCTCTCTCCTCTTAAAATCCGCGTACCGGCTGACCCATCATCTGCATTTTTCTTTGCAGTTGCTGCGGCTATTACACCGGGTAGTGAAGTAGTCATCGAGGGAGTAACACTAAACCCTACGCGTATAGAGGCTTTTAAAGCACTCGAGCGAATGGGTGCTGACATTATTTATGAGCTTACAGATGACAAGTATGAACCAATAGGTAACATTACAGTCAAATATGCACCATTGCATGGCATAGTGGTTGAAGAAAATATTTCATGGCTTATTGACGAACTGCCGGCACTAAGCATCGCTATGGCGTGTGCCAAAGGTGAGAGTATTGTTAAAAATGCTGAAGAGCTGCGCGTAAAAGAGTCTGACAGAATTTCTACCGTTGTAGAGGGTCTTAGAGCTTGTGGTATAGAGGTAGAAGAGTATAAAGATGGTTATAAGATCATCGGTGGAGAGTTGAAGGCTGCAAAAGTAGACAGTGACGGAGATCATAGAATCGCTATGAGCTTTATCATCGCAGGACTTCGCTGTGGTATGGAAGTGACTGACTTGGAGTGTATAAATACCTCTTTTCCAAACTTCTTTGAGCTTTTAGAAAAAATTACAAGTGTGGAATTTCAATTATGAAGATAGAATTAGCAGAGAGTTATGGTTTTTGTTTTGGTGTTAAGCGGGCTATTAAAATAGCAGAAGAGAATCAAAATGCGGCAACCTATGGACCACTCATTCATAATTCAAAAGAGATAGCAAGACTCGATACTGACTTTAAAGTAGGACTTGTTGAAGATTTTAAAACATTTAAGCCGGGTGACAAAGCGATTGTTAGAACACACGGAATAGTAAAAGATGAACTTAAAGCACTTAAAGAGAGCGGAGTGGATGTCGTTGATGCAACCTGTCCGTTTGTTACAAAACCTCAAGAGATTGCACAAGAGATGAGTGAAGCGGGTTATGATGTGGTCATCTTTGGAGATGAAAAACACCCCGAGATAAAAGGGGTAAAGTCATATGCTACTCACGGTGCCTATGTTGTTACAGATGTAAAAGATTTACAAGATTTAAAACTGCATGAACGTATAGCTCTGATTGCTCAAACCACACGTAAAGTCGAAGATTATCTTGAAATTGCAAACTACCTTATACCTCGTTATAAAGAGGTGCGTGTCTTTAATACTATCTGTAATGCGACATTTGAGAATCAAGATGCCGTTCGCAAGCTCTCTAAAGAGGCTGATGTGATGATTATCATTGGTGGGAAAAACTCATCAAATACAAAACAGCTTTTTAATATTGCCTATGAGAACTGCAAAGACTCTTACCATATCGAAGATGAAAAAGAGTTGGATTTTTCATGGTTTGAAGGTAAAGAGCTCTGCGGTATCTCGGCAGGGGCATCGACTCCTGACTGGATCATTCAAAATGTGGTAGATGCCATACAAAAAGGTATCAATAAGTCATAGACTTTTGATACTTTTCACTTTTTCTTAACTTTCTTTCGTCTTTAATACCTATATAATCATTATTTCGTTATAATCACGCAATTTTTATGTAACAGAGGAAATAGGTAATGGCGTTCGATAACGAAGTATTCGAAGAAGAAGAAAATTTTGCAGAGATGTTTGCTGCAAGTGAAAAACAACAAGAAGCAAGTCGCATCGTAGAAGGTGAGATAGTAGAGATCCAAGCGGATGATAACAGAGCACTCGTAGGTGTTGGTGATAAACTAGAAGGTATCATCAACCTAGATGAGATCCGTGATGAGAATGGTGAACTTAAGTTCAATGTAGGTGATAAGATCAAAGTAATGATCATGGGATACTATAATGAGCGTCCTAAGATCTCTTACAAAAAAGTTTTAGAGCAAGAGAAAACTATCGAGTTTATCGATGCTCACAAAGATGACTATGAAGATCTAGTAATCGAAGGTGTAATCACTAAGAAAAATCGTGGTGGTTATGTAGTAGAGTCTGATGCAGTATCTTTCTTTATGCCACGTTCACTCGCTGCTTTTAAAGAGAGTGATGATGTTGTTGGTCGTAAGATCAAAGCACAGGTAGTTAAAATCGATCCAGAAGAAAACTCTATCATTGTATCTCGTAGAAAACTTTTCAACGAAGAGCGTAAGAAGAAAAAAGAGATCATTGATCAACTTATGGCAGAAGATGTTGTAGTTGAAGGTACTATCAAAAAAATCACTTCATACGGTATGTTTGTTGATGTTGGTGGTGTTGATGGTCTTGTTCACTATAACGAGATCTCTTACAAAGGGCCGGTTAACCCATCTAAACTTTACAAAGAGGGTGATACGGTAACTGTTAAAGCTATCAACTATGACAAAGACAAGCGTCATCTTTCACTTTCGATCAAAGCTGTTCACCCAGATCCATGGGCTGAAGTAGAGCAAGAACTTGACGAAGGTGATACTATCACTGTAACAGTTTCAAATATTGAAAACTACGGTGTATTTGTTGACCTTGGAAATGACATTGAAGGTTTCTTACATATTTCAGAGATCAGTTGGAATAAAAATGTTAAAAACCCTGCAGACTACTTAGAAGTAGGTCAAGAGATTGATGTTGAAGTAATTGAGATCAATCCTGAGACTCATAAACTTCGTGTATCACTTAAACGTCTTCTTCCAAAACCATTTGATGAGTTCGTTAAAAACTACAGAGAAGGTGATGTTGTAACTGGTGTTATCACTTCACTTACTGACTTTGGTGCATTTGTTCGTATTGATGATGTTGAAGGTCTTTTACATAACCAAGATATCTCATGGGATAAAAACACAAAAGCAAAAGAGACTTTTAAATCTGGTGATGAAGTAGAAGTGAAAATCGCTAAAATCAATGAGCAAGATCAAAAGATCTCTCTTAACAGAAAAACTCTTTTAGAGTCTCCAGTAGATAAATTTGCTAAGACTCACAAAGTAAACTCTGTTGTTAAAGGTACTATCCGTGACATCAAAGATTTCGGAGTATTTGTTTCTTTAGAAGATGGTGTTGATGCACTTATCCGTGATGAAGATTTAGCTCCACTTAACAAAGAAGAGTTAGAGATTGGTCAAGAGATTGAAGCAGCAGTTGCAAACATTGATACTCGTCGTGACCGTATTCGCCTTTCTGTTAAAAAATTAGATTACATTAAAAATCAAGCAATGCTTGAAGAAATTAATGATAATGAGTCACACTCTCTAGGTGACTTAATTAAAGACAAATTGAAGTAAGTCTCTTTGTAGATGCAAAAGATAATGAAGTGGTTCGCTCCTCTTTTTACATTGGGAGTGTTACTCTTCATTGTCATTTTTCTAGTCTCTATAAATTCAGATGAAGATATAGTTACTGAAAACAAACCCCTTGAGTTAGAGAAACAAAAACATTCAAATCAACCAGAAAAACTTTGGTTAAACCATCTCTATAAAACAAAAAAAGAGGGCTACTTCTATCCTGTTAATGAGATTTATCTTAAAGTAGATTTAGATGAAAAAATAACTAAAACTATAACCTACAAACTGTCAGCTTTTATTAAAGATCCTTATCAACTTTTCTGTTTAAAAGAAGAGCTGAAAAATCATGGTCTGAAATATTTCTTAAAAAAAGACAGAAGCGGTTTAGAATTACTTATTTATTCACAAAATGTTGATAAATTACACTCTCTTGTTCGAGTGTTGAAAAACTACAAAATTTCGGCTCAAATTAAGCCATATAAAGAGGATTAAAATGCAAAAATATACAGTAGTAGTATGTGACCATATTCATGAAGCTGGTCTGAAAATGCTAGAGGAAGATGAAGCCATTAACTTTGTAATGGCAGCTGATGTTGATAAAAAAGAGCTTGTAGAGAAGATTATTCCTACTGCAGATGTTGCGATCACAAGAAGTTCTACTGATGTTGATGAGTTCTTTTTAGCTCACGCAGACAGATTAAAAGCGATTGTTCGTGCCGGTGTGGGTGTTGACAATGTTGATATTCCTGGATGTTCTAAAAAAGGTATTATTGTTATGAATGTACCAACTGCAAATACTATTGCTGCAGTTGAGCTTACTATGACACATATGCTTTCTTGTATGAGAATGTTTCCATACTCTCATGATCATCTTAAAAACCAGAGAATCTGGAAACGTGAGAAGTGGTACGGGTATGAGCTCAAAGGTAAAAAACTTGGTGTTATCGGTTTTGGTAACATTGGTAGTCGTGTTGCAAAACGAGCACGTGCTTTTGAGATGGACATCGTTGCATACGATCCATATATCAACCCTTCAAAAGTAACTGATCTTGATATGACATACACAAAGAACTTTGATGATATCTTGGCTTGTGATGTTATTACAATCCATACACCAAAAAACAAAGAGACTATTGATATCATTGGTGAAGAAGAGATTGCTAAGATGAAAGATGGTGTTGTTCTTGTTAACTGTGCGCGTGGTGGTCTTTACAATGAAGATGCACTTTACAACGGTCTTAAAAGCGGTAAGATTCGTTTTGCAGGTATTGATGTATTTGTAAAAGAGCCTGCAACGGACAACAAACTGCTTGACCTTGACAACATCGTAGTATCTCCTCACTTAGGGGCAAATACATATGAGTCTCAGTATAACATCGGTACACAAGCAGCTGAGAATGCAATTGCAGCAGCTAAAGGCATAGCATATCCAAATGCTATGAACTTACCTATTGATGAGAGCAAAATTCCAGCATTTGTAAAACCATTTTTGGAGATGGGTCAAAAGATAGGTTTCTTGGCATCTCAGATCAATAAATCTAAAATTGTATCTATTAAAGTAAGTGGAAACGGTGAGATTGGTAACTATGTTGATTCACTTGCTACTTTTGTAACTGTAGGGGCAATGAACCACTCAAGTGAAACTATTAACTATGTAAATGCTGATTTTGTTGCGAAAGAAAAAGGTATCGAGATAGAAGCTGAAAATCTTGGTGATTCTCAAGTATATAAAAACCTAATCACAGTAAAACTGACAACAAACGAGGGTACAACTACAATCTCTGCTACTATCTTTGACGATGGTGTTCAAAGAATTGTATCTATTGATGGTTTTGATAATGAAGTAGCGATCAAAGGTGATATGATTCTTTTCAAAAATTCTGATGTACCAGGTGTTATTGGTAAAGTAGGGACAATCCTTGCAGAGAATAATGTAAATATCTCAGACTTCTCACTTGCTCGTAACGATCAAAAAGAGGCACTTGCTGTTATCTTGATAGATAGTCCGGTAAGTGATAAGGCTCTTGAAGAGTTGGCATCACTAGAAGCTTGTAAAAGCGTTAGCTACGCTCGTTTATAATCCCTCTTTATAACTACTCTCTTTTTGAGGGTAGTCTATTTTAACTTACTTCTCTTTTTAATCTTTTTTCTATTTATACAGTTATTACAAATTAGTTTTTAGTAGCTATTCTTTACATTTATTTCTATCTAAATAAAAGTGCTTATTGAAAGCATGATAGCTAAAGCTGGAGAGTCTTTATGATGATAAGGGTAGGGTGAGATACAAAAGCTACTAAAGAGCTTTTGTATTATCCATAAGAACCGGAATGAAGATAAGCGATACAATAACTGCAGCTACTGTACCAGAGATAAGTGCAACTCCAAGACCACCAAAGATAGGATCACTTGCAAGAAGGGCAGAACCTAAGATGATGGCAATCGCTGTAAGCATAATAGGTTTAGCACGTGTAGCACTTGCTATGGCAATAGCACGACGCTTCTCTATACCTTTTTCTTCCATAAGTGACTTTGCAAAGTCTATGAGTAAGAGTGAGTTACGTGAGCTAATACCCATAAGAGCAATAAAGCCAATAAGAGATGTCGCTGTCAGAAAGAAAACATCAACTGTTACAAGATCTGCCACCCAGTGACCAACAATTACTCCAATAATAGAGAGAAAGCTTCCCGCTAAAACTATACCACTGATAGCAAATGATTTGTAATAAATAACAAGTAAAAGATAGATAAGTATCAGTGCAGCGATAAATGCAGCTCCCAAGTCCCTAAAAGTATCAAGAGTTACTTTCATCTCACCATCCCAGCGAATAAGATACTCTTTACCTGTTTGTTTGTCTTTTAAGTTCAAATCAAACATAAACGTTGTGATACCAGGTACTTTGCTAACTTCATATCCATGCTCACCGAAGTACTCTATCATTGTCTGGCGAGCTTCTAAGAGTGGATATACTTGAGATTCCATATCGGTCTCAGCAATGACATTTACCATAGTTTTTAAATCTTTATGATAGATAGTCGGTGTTGATTTTATTTTTACAATATCAACTATTTCTGTAAGCGGAACCATCATACCTTTTTTGTTCATAAGATATAAAGATGAAAGTTTTGCACTTAATGCATTTAAAGTAGAGTTTGAAAGTTTTTTTGAATCACGGCTTAGTGATACAAAAATACCAACTTGATCATTTATCTCAATGGTATTTTTAACGGCAACTTCCATCCCTTTAAAAGCAAGATAAAGAATATTGTTTACCTGTTCTACTGTTAGTCCACTTTTTGCTATTTTATCTTTTAATGGTATGAGTTGATATCTGTCATAAGGTGTTTCACTCATAATATCTACATCAACAAGTTTTGGAGTTTTTTTCAAAATATGTGCAACATCATTGGCAACTTTAAGTACATCGGAATTTTTGTCTCCATACACTTCGACTGCTATTGCAGCTAAAGTCGGAGGACCTGATGGCATCTCAATAAATGAAATAGTTGTCTCTTTTATGATATTTCCACACTCTTTTTTAATCTCAGGACGCAGACGATGCACCATGGTAAATGACTTCTCTTCACGTTCATGTTTGTCAGTAAGATTGACTACGATTTCTGCAAAACGTTCACCCTGTTTAAGTGCACTTCCTTTTACAAGACCTGCATAGTCAAGTGGAGCTCCCTGTGCCAAAAATGTCTCAATGTCAGTTATCTCTTTTTCTTTTGTAAGTTGATCAACAACACATTGAGAAACTGCTTTTGTCTCTTCTATGGAACTACCAGCTGGTGTAGTGACATAGACATTAAAAGTATTTGCACTTTTTCCAGGCAGCATTCTAGCCATTACTGCTTTTGTAGGCAGCATCATAATACTTCCGACAAGCGCAATAATTACAGCGATGATTACAAATACTTTTTTAGAAGGAGTTTTTAAAATATTAAATACAAAGTTTTCAAACTTTTTACCTTCGTGGTGATGGTGTGGCATTATTTCTCCTCCTTGTTGGTATGGTGTGTATGTTTATGTGCGCCATCTTCTTTTCGTTTGAGTAGTTTTCTACTTAAGTATGGTGTAAAGATATAAGCAACTATTAAAGATGCTAGAAGTGCCACAGGGACATTTTGTGGGATAGGTTTCATAAACTCTCCCATCATTCCCCCAACAAACAGCATCGGTACCATTGTTAAGATGATAGCAAGTGTTGCAATGTTTGTAGGACGTCCAATCTCATCTGTAGCTTTTATAAGTAGCGTATCCATATCTTTGTGTACACTGTTATGATCATGAAGATGTCTGTGAATATTTTCTATAACAATAATCGCAGCATCAACAAGCAGTCCAAGGGATAGCAGGAATGCAAAAAGTGTAATACGATTGATAGTTTGTCCCGTCATATATGCCACAAAAAGAGTGATTGCTAAAATTGCAGGTACTGTAAAGGTAACAATGAGAGACTCTTTCCATCCAAGGAAAAAGATGAGCATTACAGCAATAATGGCAATGGTAATGACAAGGTGATGCACAAGTTCATTTACGGCATCATCAGCACGTACACCATAGTCTCTGGTGATTTTGTAATGAATACCCAGATTCTCTAAATATTTTTTGTTTTTTTGAAGCATTGCTTTTACATCATCAGAGACAAATACAGCATTTGACCCTGCAAGCTTTGATACTGTCAGTGTCATCTGCTTCGTTTGGAGGATTTTATCGTTTTCTTTCATAGTAAGCAGTGCACTCTGTTTATTTTGAAAATCTATGCCGTCTGTTACTGTTGCAACATCACGCAGGTAGATTGGACTTCCCATATACTGAGCGATAATGATACTTTGAACATCTTCTACACTTTCAATGGCATTTTTAACACCAAAGACTACTAGTTTGTTCTCTTTTGTAGCTGTATCAACAGCAGGAGCAATTTTTGCGATGGCTTGAATACCTTGCATAATTTGTCCGAGTGAGATGTGATAGCCTTTAAGTTTTGCAAGATCTACTTCTACATTGTACTGTTCTTTATGGGCACCTTTGAGTGTTGTTTTAGAAACATTCTCAATCTGGCTGATATCACGTTTGAGGTTTTCTACAGTTTCAAGAAACTTTACATAAGGAATCTGAGAGTTTTGATCTCTGTAAAAAGCAATAGTAACGATAGGAATATCAATATCAATATCAAAAGGTTTGACAAGTGGCTGCATAATGCTTTTTGGCATCTTATCCATATTTTGCATCACTTTGTCATAGAGTTTTAGGTTTGATATCTCACGGTTTTGTCCAATGTAGTACATTACATTAACAACAGCTACATTCTCCATGCTCATAGAGTAGATATGCTCAACCCCTTTAATCTCACGCAGTTTTTGCTCAAGTGGATCTACGATGACCTTCTCCACCTGTTTTGGGCTCATGCCAGGTGCGACAACGATAACACTACCACCACTTATGGCAATTTGTGGATCTTCCTCACGCGGCATAACTTCAAGTGAAATATATCCCAAAACAAGAAGAAATACAGCAAGCAGAGCTGTTAAAGGGTTGTATAGAAACCCTTTGGCCAGCTTTCCTGCATAGTCGGTAACTTTTATATGTGATAAATCTTTTTCTTTCATTTTAGTCTGCCTTTATGTCAACAGTTGCATACATTCCAGGAAAGATTTTATTGTTATGATTTTTATCAAAACTGACTTTTATTTTAAATGTGTGTGTCATAGGGTTTGAACTTGGAATAATCGCATTGATTTTACCTATTGTTTTAAAGCCGATAGATGGGATTTTAACAACAACTTTTTTGTCATATTCAATGTTGTTCAGATTACTTTCACTAATCTCAGCAAAAATTTTAAGGTCTGAGAGGTCTGAAAGGATAATAGCCGGCATACCTGGCATCGCCATCTCACCGACTTTTATGCTTTTTCTTACAATGACACCATCATTTGGTGCTTTGATGACAAGATATTTGTACTGGTTTTCTACTTCATGGAGTCTTGCTTTTGCGATATTTATCATATCTTTAAGGTTTTTTTCTGCCAGTTCAAGATTTTCTACTTCATACTTTGAAACCATATCTTTTGCAAGGAGGCGTCTGTGACGCTCAAGATTGATTTTTACATTATTGTACTGGTTTTGATACATTTGCAGTGAGAGTTCAGCCTGACGTTTTGCCGAGTCTATCTCACGTGAGTCAATCGTGTATAAAATATCACCACGCTTTACTTTTTCGCCTTCACTCACATTTACTTTTGTTACAAAGCCCATAAAACGGCTTGTTATCATCTTTTCATTATCTGATATTACGCTTCCTGAAAGTGTTAGGACTTCTGCCATAAGTGAAGCTCCAAGAGCCAGTATTAGTAGTAGTTTTTTCATCTATTTATCTCCATTTGCTAATTTTTCTAATGCGAATATTTTTTCTATTCTTTTATTTTTTGCAATTTGTAGTTGCAGAATTTTCTCTATCTGAGCTGATTGTTTGATGATGACATCACTCATAGAGACAATCTTTTCTTTGTATCTGCCTTCATAATTTTCATAGATGGCATTTGCAAGTTCAAGCTCTTTTTCTAAAGATGCGATTTGAGCATTTTGACTCTCTAGCTCTGTATGAATTTTTGCAAGTTTTAGTGCTATACCTTTTTTTGCAAGTTCAACTTGTGTACGCATTTTCATCTTTTCGATTTTTGCCTGTTCTATTTTTGCACTATCAATACCACCGTTGAAGAGATTCCAGCTAAGTCTTGCGCCTATAGTGTATGCTTTATGGTCACTTGCGTCACCCAAGAAGGTGTCATCAGCAGTTGCAACTTCTCCAAAAGCACCTACAGTAGGGTAGTATGCAGCCTCATTTGCATCGAGCATACTTTTACGAATCTCTAAAGCTGTTGTTGCTTTTTGTATGTCGATGTTGCGTGAGAGAACTTCATCATCAGTGAAGTTAGGCATTGGTACTTCCGAGACGGGAGGTATGATTTTGTCAACTTTTTTGTTGAGTAGAAAGCTGATGTAGTGATAGAGAAGTTTTTTGTTGGCTCTCATCTCTACTAAAAGTCTCTCAACATTTCCCTTTTTTGCTTTGACTTCAAGAAGGTCAACATGTTTGGCATAACCTACGTTTATCATCTCCTGTGTAGTATTTTCCAAAGTTTCAATGTTATGTAAAATCTTTTCAAGATTTTTTATACTTGAATCCAAAAGTGCCATGTCGTAAAAACTCTTACGAAGTTCATATGACTTTTCAGTCATGATTTTATCTTTATCAAGAGATTTTATCTTTTTCATCTCTTTCATAATGTTTGTATAACTACTGATAGCAAAGCCTGTAAAAAGAGGCACTTCATATTTGAGTTTGCTTTGGTAGAGATTTCTGTATCCTGGATAGTTTAGGTCTTTTGGTTGTACTTTTAAAATATTAGGATTTGTCATACTGAATTCTGAAAATCCAAAGTCACCAAAAGTTGCCTCACGTGAGGTGAGCTTAAATCCAAAAACATTACCTGCATCATTAGAACGTGCAACATCCTGTGTAAAAGTAAGTTTTCCCCAATTCATTCCCGAAACAGTCTGTATCTGCTCTTGTGCACTCTTTACATCAAGTTTGGCAGCTTTTATCTCAAGGTTTTGAGCATCTAAAAGTGTCAAAGCTTCATTTAACGAGAGTGCATTTGTTGTACTGGTGTCATTTGCACTTAAAAGCAGTGCAAAAGAGAGTACACTCATGATTTTTTTCATCGTTTTATTTCCTTTTTTAAAGTTTATAGATTTAAGTTTAAATTATAACACATATTTCAATTCTCTATATCACATTTGCATCAAATTTTATGAAAAAGGGATAGAATAATTTTTATGAGTGGTACTATGTAATAGTAAAAGAGGAAGATATTAAGACAATATAAGAAAAATCGATGCCTATAGAGATAAGTTTTAAATATAAGAAAAAAATATAGTTTAACTTTAAGAAAATATCACTAAAATTTGATTATTATTTTACAAAAAGGTATTTTTATGTCAGTCTCATGTCCACTTAACTTTGAAAAAGTCGATGCAAATATAGCACGCTTTAACTCTTTGTTTGTTGCTTTGAGTGTTCTTGTTTATCTCTACAGTGGTTTGGTTTTTATACTCTTTTTCTTGGCATTTGATTTTGTGATGCGTCTTTTTTGTAATGCAGGACTCTCACCTATTAACCTTTTGGCTACTTTTTTTAAAAATGTTTTTGGTATTGGTGAGAGCTACACAGATGGCGGTGCAAAACGTTTGGCCGCTTATTTTGGACTACTTTTTGTTCTGTTGCTCATACTATCTCATTATATCGATAACTATACGCTCACACTTGCTGTTGCAGGTGTATTTTTAAGTTGTTCTTTACTGGATGTATTTTTTAATTTTTGTATAGGTTGCAAAATTTACTATATAATTAAAAAAATATATCCAAACTTTATGAATAATCTCTAAAGAGTTTGGCTTTGTAATCAAAGGCTTATAATGAGAACAATTGGACTAATTGGTGCGATATCCATTGGTATCGGCGGTATGGTAGGCGGAGGGATTTTCGCTGTTTTGGGTGAAGCTGTCTCCTTGGCTCACGGAGCAACTGCCGTTGCTTTTTTTGTAGCAGGTTTAGTGGCACTGCTTACTGCATACTCCTATGCAAAACTTTCAGTTGTTTATCAGAGTGAAGGAGGTACGGTTACTTTTATCGATAGGGCATTTGGAGACAACATCCTCTCTGGAAGTGTAAATCTGATGCTGTGGCTTAGCTATTTGGTTACTATCTCTTTATATGCGACAGCTTTTGCTTCTTATGGAGAGACATTTTTTTCACATAAATCTTTGTGGCTGCATCACGGACTTATAAGTATTGCTATCATTCTGCCTGCAATCATTAATCTTGTCAGTGCCTCTTTTGTCAGTAAAAGTGAAACACTTATTGTTGTGATAAAAGTTACTTTACTCATCTTGGTCATTGTTGCCGGGGCTTCTTATGTTGATACATCGAGACTCTCTCCTGCAAACTGGGGAACACCTCTTTCCATTGTCGTTGCCGGAATGATTATCTTTGTTGCCTATGAAGGTTTTGAGCTCATTGCCAATGCAGCAGAAGAGATAAAAGAGCCAAAGAAAAATCTTCCTCGGGCATTTTATGCTTCTGTACTTATTGTGATTTTTCTTTATGTTCTTATCGCTGTTATAACTGTTGGAAATGTTGATGAAGCAACACTGATGAAAGCAAAAGATTATGCCTTGGCAGAAGCTGCAAAACCATCTCTTGGACATACCGGTTTTGTTATTGTCGCTTTTGCTGCACTTTTATCTACTTTTTCTGCTATCAATGCGACTATTTATGGGAATGCAAGACTAGGTTACATCATCGCAAAAGACGGAAAACTGCCACGCTCTTTGATGGATGAGGAAAAAGGAAGTGGTGTTCCTTTTAAAGGTGTTTTATATACGACACTGCTGAGCTTGATACTTGCAAACTCTATTGACTTAACAGCGATAGCTATCATCGGCAGTGCAGGTTTTTTACTTATCTTTTTTCTTGTAAACATCAGTGCTCTCAAGCTCTATAAAACCATAGAAGCTAATCGATTTGTTTTGCTAATCTCTTCGATTTTTTCCGCACTTGCACTTATTACACTGCTCTATCATACATACAGCTCCAATCCAAATGCGATTATGATTTTTATGAGTTTTATTATTACATCGATGCTTTTTGAACTTATCTATGGGCGTTATGTCAGAGGGGAGATATTCTCTCGAAAGTATCATATAAAAAAGTAGCTGTAATTATTGTGGCATATGATGCGAGTATACTTCTATTTTGTGATAGAATATTAAAAAGGAGTTTATACTTTGCGTGAGATAGATAAAAATATTATAGCTATCGGCTGGGTCAGTTTTTTTACAGATATGGCATCTGCCATGATAACAACTCTGCTTCCGGTCTTCGTTGTTTATGTACTTGATGAGAGTGTGGATAAACTTGGCTATATTATAGCGCTTGCTACTTTTGTCTCTTATCTTTTGAGAATTCTTTTTGGGTACTTGAGTGACAGATACCAGCGGGTAAAACCCTTTTTGATCTTTGGTTATCTTCTCTCAGCCCTTACCAAACCACTTATAGGTTTTTCTCACTCTTACGAGAGTGTAGCACTGCTTCGTGCTTTAGAGCGTGTAGGAAAAGCGGTACGTAGTGCTCCAAAGGATGCTCTTATCTCCGCTTACAGTAAAAAGAACAAAGAGGGAAAAAGCTTTGGTTTTCATAAGATGATGGATGTCTCAGGAGAGATGCTTGGGTCTGTCATCATAGTCTTTATTTTCGCATACAGCTCTATGCAAGATGAGCTGCTTATTCGTGAGGTGTTTTACTGGACACTTTTGCCGGGTCTTGTAGCAGTTGGTGTTGTTGTGTTTTTTGTAAAAGATATCAGTAAAAAAGAGCGTGTGAAAAAAGAGACAAAGATAGATATAAACAGAGATGATTATCGACTCTTTTGGATATTGGGGAGTTATTTTCTTTTTTTACTCTTTTTTATGAGCGATCAGTACTTTTTACTGCGTGCAAAAGAGTTGGGCTTTACTTTAGCACAACTTCCTCTGCTGGCCATTGTAGCAACGCTCACGCAAGCACTTTTGAGTTATTACAGCGGAGCCTTGATTGACAGGTTTGGTGCGAAATTTTTACTATTTCTTTCTTACCTTTTTGCTTTGCTTTCACTGGTTTTTATGCATTATGATTTTATATGGCTTGGCTTTGTTGGTTTGGGTGCTTTTACTGTGGTATCTCTTAATGCTATGCGTAGTTATATCTCCAAAAATGCACGCTCTCAAGGTTTTATCTATGGAGTCTTTTATGCCGGTGTTGCATTTGCAACAGCTATCGGTGCTATTGTGATTGGAAAATTGTGGACTGTTTTTGGTTTTGAGAGTGCTTTTCTTTTCTCTTTTTTGGGATCGCTCTGCGTGAGCTTGTTGTTACTTGTAAAACTCTTGCGTGAGGCTTTGAAAACTTCGGATATTAAGTAGTTTTTTATAATAAAGGAGTACAATTAAATGATAGTAGTAACTACTTTATTTAGAAAGGAATATAAATGAGTTTTGTAAAAAAATTAACAGAGTGGCTTTTGGAAAAAGAGGAGGAGATGGCAAAAAAATGTGCTGTTCCTATGGAAGAGATAGAGTACCAAATAGCTAAGGTAAAAGCACAAAAAGAGAAAATTACAAAAGAGTATGAAGAGGCAATATCTGAGTTGGACTCTGTTTTAGAACGACTTGAAAAGATCAAAAACATAGAGACACTACGTTGTCAAAATGAACAAAAGGAGTCAAAATAATGGATGCAATTGAAAAAGAGTTACTTTCACGAAAAGAAGAGATTCAAAAAGAGTTAGAACTGCTTTTTAAAGCGAACATGAAAATTACTGACTGGGATGTACCTGAAGCAGATGATACAAAAGCAGCAAATATACTACTTGACATTATGCAAGAGAAAATTGATGCATTGCGTACTGATGTAGCTGAGGGAAAATTTAAAAACTATTAAAATCAAAGGATAAAAAAAGATGAGTGCACATAAACATAAAGAACATTTAGAACGTATTAAAGATGCTGTTGTTAATTCAAAAGAGTTGAGCGAAGAGCAAAAAAGTGAAACAATTAAAAGAATCGAAGAGTGGGTTACAGAAGATAAGGCTTTTGGAACTTTGCTTGAAGAACTTTTGGAGTTGAGCGAATATTTCGAGGTCCTTTTTGCTGAACTTGGGCTTAGCAAGTAAGTAAATAGATATATGTCTAAAAGTGTAAGAGCAACAGCTATATCTATTATAGTTTTTTTAATCTTACTGAGTATAGGCTCCATATATACTTCTAGCAAAATTGACTCACTACGTACTGAAGCGTATACTGAACTTGCAAGAGAGATAAAAAATGAACTTGAGCTTCTGATTTCTGAGAAATCAGAAGCCATTTTACTGGTAGCTCTTACACTTTCACATGATGAATCCATTCAAAAAACATTTCAAAATCATAATTATAAATCTCTCCAGTTAGAAGAACTCTCTGCACGATTACAAACGTATACTTCTTTAAAAAATGTCTGGTTTCAATTTATTGATAAAGAGGGGAGAAGTCTTTATCGTAGTTGGGTAGCTAAAAAAGGTGATGATATATCAATTGTGCGTATGGATGTGTCTAAAATATTGGCACTGCATAAGATAATGTCAACAATCAGCGTCGGAAAATTTGACCTTTCATTTAAATCAATGGTTCCAGTTACAGACAAGTATGGCAGATTTCTAGGAATTGTGGAAGTGATTGCAAAGTTTGACTCAATTACTCATAAACTGGCACAAAAGGATTATAAGACGATTATTATTGTCGATAAACACTATAAACAACAACTTGTTCATGCAAAGAACAAACTCTTTATAGATGATTATTGTATTGTTAATTCAGAGGGTAATGAAGATATCATTGATATGTTACAAAAAGAAGGAGTCAACAGACTTCTAGAGCATAACAGAGAATATATGGTTGATAAAAAACATGGATATTTTATCACTATAATGAAAAAAAATGGTTTGGACGGTGAAGCTATGGCTTATTTTTGTGTCTTTAAACCATTATCAATGTTAGATATGAAAAGTGTTGAAAAAGAGAGAGACAACCTCGTTCAGGACCTTATACTCTTTTTTATAGCTTTTGTAATTTTTATCTATATCATATATGTAACAAACTATAAAAAATTTGTCGAAAAACAGAATGAAAAACTCAACATAGCAGTAGAAGAAAAAACACAGGAGTTACAAGAACAGAGTCATAGACTGGCTTATTTGGCGCATCATGACCTTTTAACCGGTTTGCCAAATAAAAATCTTTTTATGGACAGGTTGAATCAGGCAATTAAACATGCGAAAAGAGAACATGAGTCTATAGCTGTGCTCTTTTTGGACCTAGATCGTTTTAAAGAGATAAACGATATGTATGGACATAATGTCGGTGATGAACTCTTATGTCAAATAGCAAAAAGATTAAGTTCCTATGTTAGAGGAGAGGATACACTGGCTCGTATCGGTGGTGATGAGTTTATATTGCTTTTACCACAAACAACACAAGTTGATGTATTGGTGGTACTTGAAAAGATTTTTAAAGCGATGAAGACTCCTTTTGTTGTAAATGAGATAGATATTTATGCAACATTTAGTATTGGTATCAGTTTGTATGATCAAGATGGTGATACAGCGGAAATTTTGCTAAGAAATGCAGATACAGCTATGTATAAAGCCAAAGACAACGGTCATAACTCCTATCAGTTTTATAATGAAGAGATGACATCACTTATTCGTCAACGTATAGAACTTGACAACGATATACGCCTGGGACTTCAAAGAGAAGAGTTTGAAGTCTATTATCAACCCAAAGTAGATGCAAAAAAAGACAAACTTATTGGACTGGAAGCTCTTGTACGTTGGAATCATCCTGTCAAGGGTATAATCTATCCTAATGATTTTATACCTTTTTGTGAGGAAGTCGGACTTATTGTTCAACTTGACAGCTATATGTTGCGACATGCTTTTATGCAGATGAGAGCATGGAGAAACAGAGGTGTTGATTACGGGCAACTCTCTATTAACATTTCAACAAAAAAACTTGAAAGTGAAGATTTTAGAAGTGAGCTTTATTCGCTTTTGGAACATTATCCTGTTGATCCTGGCACAGTAGAGCTTGAGATTTTAGAAGGACAGATTATGAAAAATCCTAAATATTCCATTGGGATTTTAAATTCGATTCGCAGTATGGGTATATCTGTAGCTATCGATGACTTTGGAACAGGATACTCTTCCTTGTCATATCTTAAAAAACTACCGGTTACAAAACTAAAAATTGACAGAAGTTTTGTTGTCGATGTACTGGAAAATGAAGATGATGCTGCTATAATTCGAACTATAATTGTTCTTGGAAAAAATCTCGGTTTGGAGATAATAGCTGAGGGTGTTGAGACAAAAGCACATGTGGATTTTCTGCTTGCAGCAGGTTGTAGCAATATACAAGGCTATTATTATTCCAAACCATTATCATTAAAAGATTGTGAAGCATTTATACAAAAGTATTCTAAAGGATAAAAAATAGATATGCAAATGGTAGTAGAGTCGTTTCGACAAAAAGGTAAGATCTTTAAAAAGATGCAAGAGGTTTTGCCTAAAGAACTTGGCATAAGAAATAAGATAAAAATCTACAAGGCAACAGATCTCAATGGCTATTTTTGGGCTATTTTTGCCGTGAGTCAAAAGAGTAGAATCTTAATGAAAGATGTTCACAAGTTTGAAGAGATCTATATGAAACTTACTCTTTATTGTGATCATAACTTTAAATATAAAATCCTTTTTATTGATGCTCCTTTATGTTCTAAAGCCAAAAAAGCTTTTATTGAAGCTGGCTGGAAGATTCAGTAATGCTCTTATGTGACATAGGCAATACTTCATACCACTTTTTAGAGGGTGATGAGAGCTTTAAAAAGAGTGTCAACTCCTTTAATCCAGCAGTGATTGAGGAGAAGGTTTACTATATCTCTGTAAACAAAAAAGTCAATGAACAGTTGGCTTTTTTAGAAAACTGGATAGATCTTGAAGATTATATTGACAGAGCATCTTATTATGAAACGATGGGAATTGACCGAATTGTTGCGCTTGAGGCTATTGGCAATGGTATTGTCATTGATGCTGGAAGTGCAGTAACGGTTGATGTCGTTCGTAATGGCAAGTTTGAGGGTGGTTTTATTGTTCCTGGTATTACAGCTATGCAAAAAAGTTATGAAAATATCTCACCGGCACTGGCATATTCATTTAACTTTGACCTTGAGTTGGATATAATGCCGAAAAATTCCAAAGATGCCATCAGTTATGGGTATCTTGGGACACTCTATCATGAAGTGATGTCATATGGACTTGATATCACTCTTACCGGTGGGGATGCACAAAAGTTTAAAAAGCTCTTTAGAGATGCGAAAGTAGAAGAGCGACTTTTGTTTAATGCAATGAAAAAGATTATGAAAAAGGCAAATATATGCTAACAGTAGCACTTCCAAAAGGGCGTATAGCAAAAGAGACACTTGAGATTTTTGAGACTATTTTTGGTGAAGATTTCAAGTTTGATGACAGAAAACTCATTCTAGAGACACCAAAGTTTCGTTTTTTACTTGTAAGAAACCAAGATGTCGCAACCTATGTTTATCATCAAGCAGCAGATATCGGTGTAGTAGGTCTTGATACACTAGAAGAGCAGGGACTCGATGTCATGCGTCTGCTTGATCTTCGTCGTGGTGTCTGTAAAGTGGCTATTGGGATGAAAAAGGGTGAGAAGCTCGATCTGACAAAACCAGAACTCAAAGTTGCATCAAAGATGGTAAACATTACTAAGCGCTACTTTGAAGAGCGAGCAGTGAGTGTTGAGATTATCAAGCTTTATGGCTCTATCGAGCTTGCTCCGCTTATCGGCCTTGCAGATATGATAGTTGATATTGTTGAAACGGGTACGACAATGAAGCAAAACGGGCTTGAAGTTGTAGAGGATATTATGACAAGTTCTACATATCTTATAGCCAATAAAAACTCTTATATTTCGAAAAAAGATGAGGTACTTGATATCTATGAAAAAATCCGTGATGTAATCAACGCAGAGCAAAAGAACTAATGACTAACTTGGATCTCTATGCAAAAGCAGAGCATCTTCTAGGCATTGAAGAGGCAACAGAAGCACTCTATGACCTTTATCGTTCAGAACTCGATGAGTACAATGTAAAGACACTGCTTGATGTCGGTTGTGGGCGTGGTGGCTTTATGCGTCGAATGATCAGTGACGGTGTAAAGTGTAAAGGTGTTGATCTTAGCTCTGTAATGGTAGAAGAGTGTAAGGCTCAGGGACTTGATGCAGAGTGTATTGAAGCAAAAGATGTAGATGGCAAATATGATGCCATAGTGAGCATCTTTGATGTGCTTAACTTTATGGACAAAGAAGAGCTTTTTGAGTTTTTAGAGGCAATGGCTGAAAAACTCAATGATGATGGTATCTTCATTGCCGATATTAACACTCTTTATGGTTTTAAAGATGTCGCTGAGGGTACAATGAGCAATGAGAGTGGTGATGAGTTTTTAAATGTCGATGCTGTTTTTAAAGAGAATGAACTCCACACAACATTTACACTCTTTGAAAAAGAAGCTGATGGTCGTTATGTAAAATACCAAGACACCATAGTACAGTATTTTCATAAAATTGAGCTCTTTAAAAAGCTCAAAGGTCTGGAACTTATAGATAAGCAAAATTTTTCTCTTTATGATACAGAAGATAAAACGCTGTTTATCTTTAAAAAACGCAAATAAATGCAACAAAAGTAGCTCATTCTCAAGAGAAAAGATGCTACTATTACAAAAATTAAAAAAGGAACTTACAAATGAGTAAACACAAAGCAAAAATACAGAAAGTTTTTGAACACCCGACATCAGCAAATATCGACTATAAAAAGTTGATTCATGCATTAGAGCACTATGGTGCAGAGGTTGACATGACTAAAAAACATCATGCAAAGATCTTTTTAAATGGTCATGAATATATCATGCCTTTACCACATAAAGAGCCTGTTCTTCCAAAAGAGATTGTAATTGAACTTCGTCACTTCTTAGAAAAAGCAGGACTTACTCCAGATAAACTGGACTAAGTCTTAAAAAACTATCGCTTCATATACATAGAGTGTTGCATCTTTGCAATGCTCAGGCGGTATGCCTGCTTTTTCCACACAGCAACTTCTTACAAACTCCTCAGCACTCCATCCCATATCAGTAGCGACCTGTGGTAGATATGTTCCACTTTTACCATTATATTCTACATAGATACCATGTTTTCCAACGATGACATCATCAATAGAGTTGATTTTTTTTCTTGGTGTGAGGACCGATATCTCTATGTCAATATCTTTTAGCTCATCCGGTGTTACGGGATTGAAGCGGTTATCATAGCGAGAAGCAGAGATAGCCATGTCGATTATGACTTCATAAAGCGGCTGATCTGGTTCAAAACGACCGATGCAACCGCGTAGTTTTCCATGCTTATGAAGTGTTACAAACGCACCAAGATGGCGTTTGAGCTTTTGTGGAATCTTACTTGCATCGATGCTTATACGTTGATTTTTCTCAACTGCTTCATAAAGGGCTAGCTTTGCTATCTCTTTTAAGATAGCTTTTTCCTCATCATTGAGTGTAAACTCTTTCTCATCGCTGTTTGTATCACTTTTATAGACGCGCATAGCTCCATAGCCTACAACTCTCTCTCTGTCGCCATAAGGCGTATCGCCAGAGTTTTTGTACTCAAGAAGTTCATAAGTGTAATCTTTGTTCTGCGTGAGCGTAAGCAGTGTAATGAGCGGTGCCCAACCACAAGCAGAAGTTCCAAGGTTTGCAATGCCCTCTTGTTCATGTTTGATGATAGTTTCGATGAAGCGCTCTACAGAGTTAGACTCTATGGCTTTGAGTGTCTCAATATCTACACGCTTTGCATCTTCATAAGCCGGATAGTGGGAGAGGTCAGTTGAGATGATAAAGAGGTTTGCATCATCTTCAAAGTAGGGTGCTAATACCGTTGCCATCTTACTGATGGTCTCAATGTTTGATGTCGCCATAAGAATAGGCACGATGCTGAGTTCATCTTCTTTATAGATACTTTGTAAAAAAGGAAGTTGTACCTCGAGGGTATGTTCTTTTGTGTGCGCTTCAGGTTTGTATGTGATAAACTCGTTTTCATCAATGAGTTTTTGCACTATGCTCTGGTTTACATGAACCTTGCCAAGAGGTGTAACATAGTCCCCTTGGTTATAGAGCGATACGCCATCAAAATTAACATGGTGTGATGAGCCGAGCAAAAAGATATTTTTATACTTTTTATGGAGTGTTTTATAGGCTACTGCTGCAACAGGTGCAGAGTAAACATAACCTGCGTGAGGCACAATCAGTGCTTTTTGCTCTTTTGGCTCTACACTCTTTGCTTCTGTAAGATAAGTTTGAATCATTGTTTGGAGTTCTTCTTTGTCTGCTGGGTAGAAAGTACCACAGACTGCACATGGACGTGCTGCATCTACTGTTGTTTGCATCATAATCACCATCCCTATAAAAAATAATATTGTTCGTATCATTCTCAATTATAGAGCAGAGAAGTTTGAAGTTTGCTGAGAGAGAAAAACTCCCCTTAGTATAGGGGAGTTATAGAGAGGGCGTAAAACTTACTTTACGTCCGGTCTTGGAGTTTTTGCATTTGATGCAGGAAGCATTGGAACTTTCATGTATGGTTTTTTACCATCAAGTGCACCCAAGAATGCTTCGATTGAGCTAACTTGTTTCTCAGTAAGTTTTGTACCAAGTTGTACACGAGCCATCTCTTTGATCGCACCACGAAGTGTTTTTACCATACCGTTGTGAAAATATGGTGCAGTCTCTGTTACATTTCTAAGTGTTGGTACTTTAACCATACCATTTTTATCACCTTTGAAATCACCAACGTTCATATATTTGTACTCAGCCGCAACGTTCATCGGAGCCATACCACCACCGATACCTACACCATTGTGACATGAAGCACATCCAACTTGAATGAAAGTTTTAAGACCCTCTTTTTGCTCTTTTGTCATGGCACTTGGGCATCCGTTCATAAACTTGTCATAGGCAGATGGAGTAACAAGTGTACGCTCAAAAATACCAATAGTATCAGCTACTTTTTTGAAGTCGATCTTTACATCTTTTCCATATGCTTTTTTGAACTCTTTTATATACTCAGGCATAGAAGTAACAACAGCTACAACATGCTCAGGTGTTGCTGCCATTTCTGGAGCTGCCTGGATAGGACCTTGTGCTTGGTCTTCTAAGTCTGGACTTCTACCATCCCAGAACTGTTTGTCATTAAATACAGCATTATAAACTGTAGGAGAGCTTAGATGATGTGGGTTTGCTCTCCATTTGTGACCGATTGCCGCTTCCATACCGTCGTCTCCACCTTTAGAGAGGTTGTGGCACGTATTACAAGAGATAAGACCACTCTTTGAAAGACGTGGATCGAAATAGAGTTTTTTACCAAGTTCTACTTTTGCTTTTGTAATAGGGTTTTTAGGATTGTCAATAAGCTTTAAAAGCTCAGTTTGAGATTCTGGAATAGCAGCCATTCCTGCATTCTTTGCCTCTTGTACCAGTGAGCCAGCCATTAATGATGCAGCTGTAAGTGCAAGTGTGATGATTTTTTTCATTTTATTTTCCTTCAGATGAAATAATTAAGACTACTATAGCCTTTTGTTGGCAAAAGTATAGCAAAAAATTCTTAAAGGAAAATAATTATCTTTTAGTTATTTATAAATTCAATAGCACTCTTTATGGCATTGATGTAACTAAGGTTGTTCGCTTGATGCTTATAGGCAATATCAAAGGCTGTTCCATGGTCAACTGATGTACGAATAATAGGCAGATTGAGTGAAATATTGACACTCTTATCAAAGTAGAGCGCTTTGAGAGGGGCTAGTCCTTGGTCATGGTACATCGCAACATAGTAGTTATAGTTCTTTCGAAAGTAGGGTGCAAAAGCGACATCAGGTACAACAGGACCTATAAACTGCTCAAAACCTACCTCTTTATTGACATCTTCTATGGCTGCTGTGATTATCTTTTCTTCATCTCCCAGTACACCGTTATCACCTGCGTGAGGGTTAAGTCCCAGTACTGCCACTTTTTCTTTCGGTAGTGAATTGTGTAGATCGAGTAGAAATCTTTTGAGATCTTTGTATGTAAGTGCAGCTGCTACATCTTTTAGCGGCATATGTTCTGTAAAGAGTGCTACAAACATAGAAGGGCAGCCTAGCATCATGATGGCTTCTTTATTAAAGTGTTTGCGAAGCAGATCAGTATGACCTTTATACTTTAGTCCTGCTTTCATCCATGCCTCTTTATGTATAGGCATGGTTACAACAGCGACAGCCTCTTTGTTTTCACATAATTCTATGGCTTTCATAAAAGAATCATACGAGTACTTGCCACTCTCTTTTGTTACACTTCCTTCTTTGATGCTAAATTCACCATCAACAGAGGCTAGTTGCATATCTTGTGGAACTTGCATACCCAGTTTTTTTGCAGCCTGCGTGAGCATAGTTTTGTTTATGCAGTAGATGGGAGTGCAGAGTTTTGTGACTGCTGCGTGAGAGTTTAGGGCTATCTCAATACCGACACCGTTGAGGTCACCGACACTGATGGCAATGGTAGGAAGAGGACTCATCGTGTTGTAAGGCGCTTCATCTCTGCCACAGCATCTGCAAGTCCGCTAAAGACAGAGCGAGCAACGATGCTTTGACCAATGTTGAGCTCGGATATGGCATCGATGGCTACAATATCGCTTACATTATGGTAGTTAAGTCCATGACCGGCTGCTACTTCAAGACCAATTTTTTTTGCATGGAGTGCTGCCATCTTGATCTCTGAGAGTGATTTTTCAAGGCGAACTTCAAGTTCGTTGCGAGGAAATTCAAGTTCTTTTACAGAGTGGTTTGAGTAGGGGAGGTTTGAGTGCAGCATTGCAAAGAGGTTGGCATAAAGACCGGTATGCAGCTCTACCATCTCAGCTCCAAGCTCCTTTGACTTCTCCATAGCCTCTATGCTTGGATCTACAAAAAGAGAGACCGGAATGAGTGCATCGTGCAGACGCTCTATTGCGTAGCCAATCTCGTCTTCATAGCCAAAAACATCAAGCCCGCCCTCTGTTGTTACCTCTTGGCGCTTTTCAGGAACAAGTGTAGCGCGGTGCGGGCGTTCATAAGCAACGATTTCCAATATCTCTTTGTTTATGGAACACTCGAGATTTACCGGAAGTTTTGAGTGTCTGATGATGTTTGTAACATCACTGTCTTGAATGTGACGACGGTCCTCACGCAAATGAATTGTAATCTGGTCAGCTCCATTGGCACAGGCTACAAAGAGCGCTTCAAGAATATCCGGGTCATTGACACGTCTTGCCTCACGCAATACTGCAACATGGTCAATATTTACCCCTAAAGTCAGTTTTTGCACTATTTATCCTTTACGCTGTTATAAAACTCTAAGTAGTTCTCTTCGATATTTTCATATCCCATCACTTCACCCATATAGACTTCAACGACATACTTCTCTTTATAAGGAGCATTTTTAAAGACCTCTTCCATTTTACCTTTAAGGTATACCGGTACAACATTTAAGTTGTTTGCTTTGGCAATCTTTTGTGCACCACCTTGAAACTTGTGGATACCTTCACCTTTAAAGCGTTCACCCTCTGGGAAGATGTAGAGGTTCATATCATCTACTTTTGAAAAAACCTTTTTGATGGTTTTGAAGAAGTTAAGCAGACCGCGTTTGTTCTCCAGATCAACACTGATACATCCGCTGTATTTGAAAAACTCTCCATATATAGGGTCTTCAAAGAGCTCCTGTTTTGCTATCCATGTCCCGTTTTTACTCTCACGCATAAAGATATTTTCCATAACCAAGATGTCAAGCAGGGAGCGGTGATTCATAGCGTAGAGAATTCTGTCTTTTTTTGGCAGTTCGCCTATGAGTTTTACTTCAATATTTAAAAAATCAAGCACTTTATTGGAGTACTCACCACGAGCACGTGAGAGCTTTTGATAGCGGTACTTCATCGTTAAAAAAGGATGAAAGTAAATCTCTTTGAAGATTTTTTTATATTTGAGCCCAAGCTCAATCATATATATAAATTTACCTATATTTTTAAACATGAAAAACCTCTTTAATTAAAAAGAGGATTATAGCCAAATATCTTTAACAAAGAGCTAGCTTTTTGTCTTTTTAAGACTCATTTCCGTCTCCATAATGCGTATCTCATCATCAGCAGAAATGCGAATATTGTCATCAGCTTTGAGTTTTTTTGCATCTATTTTGTCTGGATAGTCGAAGTGGTTTAAGATATGTTTTATGGTGTTGATACGTGCTTTCTTCTTGTCATCTGAGCGGATAATGGTCCATGGAGCATGGTCTGTATGCGATGCTAAAAGCATAGAGTATTTTGCTATGGTATATTTGTCCCACAGTCCCTGTGATTTTTCATCGACAGGAGAGAGTTTATACTGTTTGAGCGGATCTGTTCTACGTTTTTCAAAGCGGCGTTTTTGTTCCTCTTTGCTTACTGAGAAGTAGAACTTAAATATCTTGATATCAGAGTTGACAAGCATCTTCTCAAACTCGGGTACTTCATGCAAAAATTCTTTGTGCTCCTCTTGGCTGCAAAAGCCCATAACAGGCTCAACACCGGCACGGTTGTACCAGCTTCTGTCAAAAAGAACTATCTCTCCTGCTGCTGGAAGATGGGTAACATAGCGCTGAAAATACCACTGTGTCTTTTCGATGTCACTTGGCTTGTCAAGTGCAACGACACGGGCACCACGGGGGTTGAGATGCTCTGTGATGCGTTTGATGGTACCGCCTTTTCCTGCTGCATCACGCCCCTCAAAAATCATCAAAACCTTTTGACCTGTCTCTTTTATGTAGTTTTGCATCTTGAGCAGCTCTATCTGGAGGCGTTTGAGTTCGACCTCATACTCGATGGTCTCACGCTTTTTCCAGACAGCTACTCTGTCACCTTTAGTGTGTTTAATCTTTTTTTCTTTGTTCTTTTTACTCATAACTATCCTTGTATAAAATAATTATAAGCCTTTAAAGTTTAAAAAGAGTTTGAAACAAGAGTATCTAGCTCATTTACATCTTTTGTATTGGCAAAACAGCTTGTTTTTCCACACACCATATAGCCATCATTTGCATCTGCCTTGTAAAGAACAAAAGGGTAGCGAATTTTAGCAAGCTCATAGGCATGATTGCGTATATTTTGCACAGATGTCTTGATGATACGATCTTCTTTTAGGTAACGAAGTACCTGCGTGAGCATATATGGGTAGTAGATGGTTTTTCTACCAAGATCATAGGAGTTGTACTCCATCGTTTTAAAAGCAAAGTGTGCATACTTTTCATCTTCTAAAAGAGTTGCAATGCTTAGTAGTACTTCTACCATAACAGATACAGATGAAGTGTAGGTATTGTCAGTTGTTTCTGCTTTTACACTAAACTCACCATCACTGAAGTTCCATAAGCCTTTGTCATAAAATCGCTCCAATGCTTTGTTTATCATCTGATGTGCTTTGATAAGATAGAGCTCATCTTGCGTCTGCTTATAAGCAGCCAGAAGTGCTTGTGATAAAAAGGCATAATCTTCTAAAAATGCCTCTACCTTTGGCTCTTTGTGAATAAGTGTCGTATGGTAGAGTCTATCATCAATAAGCATCGTATCAAGTAGTTTATCAAGAGATTTTTTTGCATATTCATAGTATTTAGTATCAATCGTTCCAAGTTTAAAAAGGGCTGTTATCATCATAGCCGACCAAGATGTTTGTACTTTCTTGTCTATAAATGGGTACTCACGTTTTGAGCGAATATTTTGGAGGATGATCTTTACATCATCGAACCACTCAGGTATCTCAGCTTCAAAACGGATGATGCTTTTGCCATTTTCAAAGTTTCCGTGATGTGTGACACTCATTGCTTCACACATTTTATCTGCATCATTATAGCCTGCTTCTTTGAGTGCAGTATAGACCTCTTCGTAGCTATAGACAAAGTAAGTTCCCTCTTCACCTTCACTGTCAGCATCACTTGCAGAGTAAAAAAGACCCTCTTCGCTCATATAGTTGTGTATAAAGTCTGCTATCTCACGCGCTGTTTTTAAGTAGCTGTTCTCTTCATAAAGCAGATAGGCATCACTATACACACCACATAAAAGGGCATTGTCATAAAGCATCTTCTCAAAGTGCGGTACAAGCCACTTTTCATCGACACTGTAGCGACAAAATCCACCATCAACAAGATCGTACATACCGCCTTTTTTCATATTATCAAGTGTGTTGGTAATCATTGCTTTTGCACTCTTGTCATTATAGAGCCTGTCTATAACTAAAAGTGCATGGAGTGTTGATGCGTGAGGGAACTTCGGTCTGTCAGAAAAACCACCGTTACGTGTGTCATAGTTGTTTTTTGCCTGTCGTAAAAAGACCTTGTAAAAATCCTCTTTGAGAACCGTTGCTTCTTTTGGATGCTCAACCTGTTTTATAAAACTCTCGATCTCATCTGCATTTTCAAAGAGTTTAGGGTCATTTTCTTTGACTTTTCGTGCTATGAGTTTTGTAAGTTCTATAAAGCCCATACCCTCAATACTGCCTTGCTCGGACTCAGGTGGGATGTATGTTCCTGCATAAAAAGGTTTGTTGTCCGGTGTACAAAAGATAGATGTCGGCCATCCACCGGCTCTGCGATTGAGTAACATATATACCTCTTGATAGAACTTATCAATGTCCGGACGCTCTTCACGATCGACTTTGATGGAGATGAAGTTTTCATTTAAGATCTTTGCGCACTCCTCATTTTCAAAGACTCTCTCTTCCATAACATGACACCAGTGACATGAGGAGTAACCGATACTGATAAAAATGGCTTTGTTCTCTTCTTTTGCTCTCTCAAAGG
Organism: Sulfurimonas sp.; assembly: GCA_027063745.1. Classification (GTDB taxonomy): domain Bacteria; phylum Campylobacterota; class Campylobacteria; order Campylobacterales; family Sulfurimonadaceae; genus Sulfurimonas. The sequence continues at coordinate 8,220 of JAMORG010000029.1, read as the reverse complement.
CCTCATCGCACCATGGCCACCAGTCAACTGGATTATCTTTGTGTTGTTGGAGATATGGGGAGTCTGCATTTGCTAATCTGTTGGGCATAATACTCTCTTTACTTTTTTCTTTGTAGAATAAGCAATAGCAACTAATAAACTGCTTAAGTAAAGAAGGAGAAATATTTTTTAATTTTTACAATTTAGTAAGTTTATGATAAAATCGTTTATATTTATGACTCATTATGAAAAAGAGGAAGTACGTGAAAAAGATATATATTGCCGGTCCGGATGTTTTTGAGGAAAACTCTATTGAAATCGGGAAAGAGCTTGTGGCTTTATGTAAAAAGTATGGTTATGAGGGCCTGTATCCACTTGATAATGTAGTTGATTTTTCTCAGAGTAAACACAAAATTGCCAAAGATATATTTGATGCGAATGTTGCAATGATACAAAAAGCAGACATTGTTATAGCTAATTTGAATCCTTTTCGTGGAAAAGAAGCAGACAGTGGAACTGTTTGGGAGTGTGGCTTTGCTTATGGACTTGGTAAAGAGGTCTATGGATATATGCAGGAGACAAAAGCATATATAGAAAATTTTGCAGAGGATGAAAAGTTTGAACGTGAGGGCTATTTTGTTGATGATAAAGAGCGTCTGATAGAGGACTTTGCACATCCTGTTAATCTAATGATAGCCTGTTGTGTAAAAGAGATTGTCAAAGGTGGCTTTGAAGATGTACTTAAAAGATTATAGATGAGATATGTTTTTATACTTTTTTTACTCTCTGTTACCTTCTTTGCTCACGCAGCAGAGAACAAGTTGGAAAAAGTATCGCTGCAGCTGCACTGGAAGTACCAGTTTGAGTTTGCAGGTTTTATAGCAGCAAAAGAGAAGGGTTTTTATAAAGGTGCCGGGCTTGATGTAGAGCTGCGTGAGTACACTTATGGTCTGGATATAGAAAATGAGGTACTCTCGGGTCGTGCCAACTATGGAATCTATAACTCATTGACGCTAATTGATTACCTCAAGGGTAAAGAGATTGTTCTGCTGGCATCATATTTTAAACGCGCAGCACTTGTGCTTATTACTACTCCGGATATTCACTCCCCACAAGATCTTATCGGTAAAAAAGTGATGGCCTCTACAAAAGAGGACTTTGAGTTGAACTTTGGTGAATACTTTAAAGGCTATGGTGTCAATGTTGATGATATTATCTTGGTACCACACACCTATAAAGTTGACAAGTTTGTAAATGGTGAAGTCTCAGCCATGACCGCTTTTATATCGAATCAGCCCTATATACTTGATAGAATGGGTGTCAAATACAATTTGCTCGATCCCAGTGATGATAATCTCTTTATTATGCAGTTGGAGTTGTTTACCTCTCAAAAAGAGCTTGTAAAACATGCTAAACGAACACAGGCTTTTATTGATGCATCAAAACGTGGCTGGGAGTATGCACTCACGCATAAAAAAGAGTTGGCACGTATTATTCACGATAAATATAATTCAGATATTTCGATTGATGACCTTGAAAAAGAAGCAGATGGAATTCAGCATCTTATTCTTCCATATACGTATGAAATAGGTTCTATTGATACAAACTTTTTAAAAAAACAAAAAGAGCTGTTTGAAAAGAAATATGGCCTTTTTGGTAGAGAACTTGATGAGTATGTCTATGAACCGGCAAAATTGAAAAATCTGAAATTAACCGAAGAAGAGCAAAAATATATACAAGAACATCAAAATATAAAAGTATGTACGAATTATGATCTTTTTCCGATTGATGGATATAAAAATGGCCATATGACAGGAGAGATGGCTTCTGTGTATCAAGTCATTTCTGAAATGACTGGTCTGAATTTTGAAGGTGTTCCTGCAAGATCTGAAAAAGAGCTTCATGAAAACCTTCAAAAGAAGAGATGTCAGATGCTCTCAGTTGTTGTGAGCGAGGCGCATAATTTTCCTATGCTTAACAAGACAAAACCATTTAGTGCAACAAGTTTTGCACTGCTTAGTAAGCTTGAAAACTCTTTTGTTGATGATCCTCAGAACTTACAAGGAAAGGTTCTTTTGATTCAAAAGGAGTCACTGCGTGATTATCTGAAATATCTTTATCCTTATTTAACGATAAAAGTCGAGTATGATAAAAATAAAATGGTTCGAGATGTTCTATATGGTAAGGCATATGCAATTATAGCTATAGATGAACAGGCCGATTATATTATTGACCAATATGGTTATGGAAAACTGAAAATAAATGGATTTTTAGCAAAAAAACACCCTATTCACGGCTCTATAGGGGTTCAAAAAAATGAAGCTGTTTTACAGAGTATCATTCAAAAAGCATTAGACAAGATTCCTAATCAAAAAATAGAAAATATCATTAATTCATGGCGTATCAACAGATATGAAAGTACGCTTGATTACTCTTTGACATTTAAAGTCATCTTTGTGATGCTGATTATCTTTTTTATTATGGTCTATTATCAGAGAAAACTCAAAAACTTCAACAAAGAGTTGGAAAAGCAGGTAAATGAAAAGACTAAAGAGCTTCGTGAGATAAATGAGTCACTAGAAGCCACTGTAAAAGAAAAGGTTGCAGAGCTTATTCAAAAAGATGAACTCCTTACAACACAGTCAAAACAGGCAGTAATGGGTGAGATGATATCTATGATAGCGCATCAGTGGAGACAACCTCTCAATACTATAACACTGCAAATATCAAACCTGCAACTCAAAGAGATGATGGGTGAAGATATCAGCCAAAAAGAGATATCTGAGACATTACAAAATATCAGTAATTCCATTGTTTATCTCTCTAATACAATTGATGACTTCAAAACTTATTTTCATCCAAATAAAGAGCTCTCAACCATTAAAGTAAAAGATCTATTGGATAAGGTCTTAGGCTTTATAGAACCACGTGCAAAAAAATCAAATATCCGCATTTATGTAAGAGGTGCAAAAGATATAGAAGCCAAGGTCTATGTAAATGAGTTAATACAGGTGCTTTTAAATATCATTAACAATGCAATTGATGCTTATGAAAAAAGTGATCTTGATAAAAAAGAGATCATTATTACAGTAAATAAAGAAGATGAAAAACTTTTTATTTCTATTTGTGATAAAGCAGGTGGTATCAAACAAGAGTATCTCAAAAGACTTTTTGAGCCGTACTTCAGTACAAAAGGCAAAAATGGTACAGGGCTTGGTCTGTATATGTCAAAAATGATTGTCGAAAAACATTTTGGCGGGGATATCAAAGTAAATGTCAGAGATGGAGGAACGGAGTTTGTAGTAGAGATTCCTACAAACGTCCACTCTTAACCATGGAAAGTACCATAGGAATGTTTAGTCCGTCATTATGGTAGCCTTCATCATGGCATGCCTCGCATTTATCTCCTATTGGCGTTTCATTATTTTCTAAAATATCTTCAAGAGTTTTAAGGTTTTTCTCTTTAATAAGTTTGGCAATATCTGCAACGCTGAGTGAATTACACACGCATATTTCTGTATCTGGCTCTATGTTCATTTTTTACTCTTATTTTCTTTTTGGGTATTATAATACAAGTTTAAAAAAAAATGTGTAAGATAGTGCTATATTTTTACTATTAAAAAGGCTTATAAATGAAAAAAAATATTTTCTATGTGTTTATGGGTATCTGGCTCTTTGGAGCTATTACTTTAAATGCAGACTTCTTAATGCCCAATCAGGCTTTTAAACCTTATGCCAAAGTTAATGATAGACAACAGATAATTACAGGTGTAAAGATTGCAAAAAGTATCTACCTTTATGAAAAAGAGCTAAAGATCGAGCTTCTTGAGCCAAAAGGGCTCTATATAAAGTCTATAGAGGCACCGACAGCAGTTGAGCATGAAGGTGAAAAGGTCTTTTTACAGACACCTGAGTTTGTACTTACTTTAGGTAAAGATGATTCTCTTAGCGGTATTGTTGATGCAAAGGTAAAGATCGTTTATCAGGGGTGTTCGGAAGAAGGATTGTGTTATGAGCCAAGTGAAAAAGTCTTGAGTGTAAAGATAGATGTATCAAAACTTGGTAATGCAAAAGAGTCAAAAGAACAAACTACAGCACAAAAGTCTGAGACGGATATGATAGCAGATACCATCAAATCGAGCTCATTTTTTGTTGTCCTTGCGACATTTTTTGTCTTTGGCGTACTGCTCTCACTCACACCATGTGTCTTTCCTATGATACCTATTATCTCAGGGCTCATCGTATCACAAGGTGAAGGACTTACTACCAAAAAAGCATTTTTCCTCTCTCTTGTCTATGTGCTTGCCATGGCACTGGCCTATACAATAGCCGGAGTTCTTGCCGGACTCTTTGGTGCAAACCTGCAAGCAGCACTGCAAAATCCATGGGTGGTTTACTCCTTTGCCGCTGTATTTGTAGCACTTGCTCTTTCTATGTTTGGTTACTATGAGCTTAAACTTCCAGATGCTCTTGTAAGCAAGGTAAGTCAAAACTCAAACAGAAGCGGATTTGTCGGTGTGGCAATTATGGGCTTTTTATCTGCTTTAATTGTTGGACCGTGTGTTGCAGCACCATTGGCAGGTGCACTTGTTTACATCGGTCAAACAGGTGATGCACTTTTAGGTGGAGCGGCTCTTTTTACGATGAGTCTTGGTATGGGACTGCCGCTCATTGTCGTAGGTGTGAGTGCCGGTAAATTCATGCCAAAACCGGGAGCTTGGATGACATTGGTTAATGCCATCTTTGGTGTGCTTATGCTGGGTGTTGCTATCTGGATGCTTGAGAAAGTAGTATCGTATGAAGTGATTGTACTGCTGTATAGTTTCTTGGGTATTGGTTTTGGGCTTTATCTTGGAGCGCTCACGCAAGAGGGGCATATCTTTAAACGTACAGTTGCCTTCTTGCTCTTTATCTACTCAGTAGCTCTATTTGTAGGTGTGCTTGCAGGGAATGCGAGTATGACAAAACCGTTGGGATTTTTAACAGCCAAAGAGAAAAGCCATGTAAGTGCTCAAAATGCAAATGCTTTAGAATTTCAAGTTGTAAAAAACAAAGAAGAGCTGCAAAAGCTGCTTGATGCAAACAGAGGAAAAAAGGTACTGCTTGACTTCTCAGCTGCATGGTGTACAGCATGTAAAGAGCTAGAAGAGGTAACTTTTAAAGACCCTGCTGTACAAAAGAAGATGCGTGAGTTTGTACTCATTCGTGCAGACTTGACAGAGAACTCAAAAGAACAAAAAGAACTCGCAAAAGCCTATGGTGTCTTTGGACCTCCTGTGATTTTACTCTTTGATAAGAGCGGGAAACTGCTTGAATCAAAACGTATTGTTGGTTTTGTAGAACCGGAACTTTTTTTACAGAGAGTTGATTTTTAAAACTTTCTCTTCTTTTTGGCATAAATGGGTATAATTACAGTAATAATACCCATATAGGATGCCAACAAATGCCTGCGACAATTACAGTAAAACCCGCAAACCACAAAATACACCCATGCCCGCAAGAGAAAAAAGTAGAACTTTTAGAAAAAATCATAGACCAAAACAGCACGCAAGAGACAGTAGTAGTATGTTCAAAAGATGTAGCACAACTGCAAGAAAGTCTTGCCAAGTATGATGTAAAAGTTGTAGAAGATAAAGAGCTTGTTCAAAACAAGTCACTCAGAGCTGCACTTATCATCAGTTACGATATGCCAGTAGAGCCTATTGTCTATGTAGAGCGTGTAGGCCGCGCACAAGAGATGGCTGTGATGCTTGTCAATGAAGAGGAACAAAGAGTTCTTTACAAGATAGAGATGCTTTTAGGTCGTGCTATAAAACAAGAAAAAGTAGAAGGCTTTGAGTATCCGCAAAAAGCAAAAAAAACAGACAGCAGACCAACAAGAAAAAAACTCTCAAAAGAGGAGATAAAAGAGGTAGCAAAAAAACGCTATGAAGACTCTACTCGCGAAGCTCCAAAGTTTGACAAAGAAAAATCAGAGAGACGAGATGACAAAAAGCCTAAGGGTGACTTTAAAAAAGAGTTCAAAAAAGGTGACAAAAAAGATGATAAACCAAAAAGAGCACCAAAAACTACAGGTAAAAAGATCTTTATGAATAAAGTCAAAAAAGAGAAGCGCTAAGATTTTATAATCTGTGCTACTTTTTTAGAACTCCCAGAGCCAAGGTACTCACGCAGCTCTTTTGCATGAGTGATAAATGCCTCTTTTTTATAGCTCTTATATGCCTCTAAGAGATTTTCTTTTGTTACTTCATGCTGTAAAAATTCAGGATGAATCGCTTCTCCTTTAAACTTCTCAAACATAATATTTGCAAGTCCAACATAGTTGAGCTTTATCAGCATACGCCCTATGAAATAATCAAAGGCCTTTGCTTTGTATGCAAGCACAAAAGGCGTTCCAATAAGTGCTGCTTCAAGTGTTGCCGTACCACTGCAGATAAAGGCAAAATCAGCATCGTAGAGTGTTGCGTGAGCATCATGTACCACTTCAAAACTACTCAAGTCTCCATAGAGCTCATCGATGCTCTCTTGCGTGAAGTATTTTGGTACGATGATGGTAGCTCTTTCAATCTCTAAAGCCTCACGCACCTCCCGAAAGACAGGCATAAGTCGTTTTATCTCTCCTTTTCGACTTCCTGGCATAAAGGTAATGTGTTGTATATCCTCACGCAGCTCAGTTTTAAACTGCTTTATCTGGTCTAGCAGAGGGTGTCCTACATACTCAATGGGTGCATCTTTTGGATAGTAGGCAGGCTCAAAAGGCAAAATGGAGCAGAGATGGTCAATGGTACGAGCAAGAACAGGGATACGTTTTTTCTTCCATGCCCAGGCCTGGGGTAAAATGTAGTAGATAATCTCTTTGTCAGGGTATTTTTTCTTTATTTTTTTTGCCAGTGGCAGGTTAAAGCCTGATGAGTCGATAAGTAGAACTTTATCTGCCTCTTGTGAGAGCTCTACCATCTCATCGGCAAGTTTAAAGAAAAAACGCAGTTTTTTGAGTGCATCGACAATGCCCATTATCGCCAAAGAGCGCAGATCAACTATGCTGTTTCCTAACTCTTTGTTAAAGATACCGACAAGCTCGACATCATCCCCCAGCTCTTTTTTAAGGGATGCAAGGTGGATATTTGCAGAGTGTTCGAGTGCGCAGACGAGGATTTTCATCAGTTTTAAGCCTTCTTTTCTTATAATATCACCATTATATCAAAGGTGGTCTAAAATGCTTATATCAAATGCAGTTGTTTGTGATGTTGATGGAGAGAGAAGAGTTGATCTGCTCATAGAAGATGGTAAGGTAAGCAAGATTGCGCCAAGTATTGAAGCTGTTAACCATGAAGTAGTTGATGCAAATGGTGCCTATGTCATGCCAGCGCTCATTGACCTTAATGTGCGTTTAAAAGATGCACAGCTTAACTCAAAAAACATTCATAAGATTGCAAAAGAGGCCGCTTGCGGTGGAGTAGGGCATATTGTGCTCAATGCTGATAGCCAGCCTGCCATTGATGATGAGGTGGTCTTGGAGTTTGCACAAAACGGCATCAAAGGCATAGATGATGTTACAATCGATGTGATGCTTAATACCCTAAAGAGTGATATGACGCTCTCAAACATCGCCATACTGCTTAAAAAAGGTGTCATTGCCCCTTATATGAGTACAACTGCAAAGAACAACCTCGCCATCAAAATAGCAGAGTATGTACAGATGTATGATGTGACACTCTTTTGTAAGGCAGAGGATAACTCACTGATAAATGCAGGTGTGATGCTTGATGGTGATGTAAGCTCACGCTTAGGACTTGCAGGCATACCTGAACTTAGTGAAGTACTGCATGTCTCTCGTATGATAGAAATTGCTCGCCACTTTGGCATAAAGATACTCTTTAAATCCATCGCCTCTCCTCGCTCGGTCGAGCTCATTGCAAAAGCAAAAAAAGAGGGAGTGCGCGTGAGCTGTGAGGTCTCTATTCACCACCTTTTACACTCAGATGAAGCGTGTGAAGGCTTTAACACCACAGCAAAACTCAACCCGCCGCTCGCATCAACAGAGAGCAAAGAGCTACTCTTGGAGGCTTTTAAAAATGGTGATATTGATGTACTTACAACTCTGCATCAACCAAATTCACCTGTAAACAAAGAGGTGGCATTTTATGACGCTGCCTATGGGTGTGAGGCTTTAAGTGATGCTCTGCCACTCTACTATACGAAGCTTGTTAAAAGTGGAATAGTCTCTATGAGTGAGCTTAT
>JAMORG010000028.1 GCA_027063745.1 Sulfurimonas sp. | reverse complement strand
TGGACATGTCAGCATGATTTTAAAGGGCACTGCAAACTGTTAAATGTAGCCTGTAGCCCAGGAATAAAAGGGTGCATTTTAAACAAAGGTAAACATGAGTATATCTTCTCAAGTGGTAGTTTTGAAGAGGATAAAAAGAGAGTAGAAGAGAGTAAAAAAGAAGAAGTTGACTTCGCCGCGCTGGCGAGGTCAAACTAGAACTGGATCAGTCCGTCAACCGGGCTTGAAGCCGTTGCGTATGGCTTTTTAGGAATTCTTCCTGCAAGGTAGCTCATACGACCTGCAATAACAGCATGTTTCATAGCTTTAGCCATGGCAATCGGGTCACTTGCCTGTGCAATTGCTGTGTTTGTTAAAACTCCCTCAGCACCTAGCTCCATAGCATAAGCCGCATCACTCGCACAACCGATTCCCGCATCAACGATTACCGGAACATCAACAGCCTCACGCACAAAAACAACATTGTAAGGGTTCTGTACTCCAAGACCACTTCCAATAGGAGCAGCCAAAGGCATTACTGCATGAGCACCTGCATCTTCAAGTCTTTTTGCCATAATCGGATCATCTGAAGTGTATGCCATAATGGTAAAACCATCTTTATAGAGCACTTCACACGCTTTAATAGTCTCTAATACATCAGGATAAAGCGTTTTTTGCGTATCGCCGATTACTTCAAGCTTGATAAGGTCAATTCCTGTCGCTTCACGAGTAAGTCTAAATGTAGTGATTGCCTCTTCTGCTGTAACACACCCAGCAGAGTTTGGTAAAAACTTCACATTTGTCCCCTTAAATGTATCACGAAGGTTCTCTTTGTCCGGGTCTGTGATATTTAGGCGGCGTACTGCAACAGTGATAAGTTCACTTCCACTCGCAAGTGTTGCCTCTTTTGTCATCTCAAAAGAGTCGTATTTACCGCTTCCAACGATAAGGCGTGAACCAAGTTCATATTTTCCGATTTTTAGTTTGTTATCCATAATTTCGTTTTCCTTTTAAAGTTAATCTATCTGTTGTTAACTTTGTTATGTTTTTGATATATGAAAGCGTTGAAGCTACTCTCTGTGAGGCTCGTGATCCACGGGAGGATTTGTCCTCATAGAGAGTAGCTTCATAAGCGTTATTTGTATCTATTTTACGATTTATAACATAAGCTTTCTTATAGATTACCAATCCCCTCTATTAAATCATTTGGTGTAAGAGAAAAATCAGCACCTTTGTAGTTCTTTGCCAAAAGCGTATGCGCCAAGGAGCCATGTATAGCTGCTTCAAGCGTAGAATAGCCTTGTGCAAGCAAAGAGACAATAAGCCCTGCTAAAACATCGCCACTGCCACCCTTTGCCAGCTTGCTGCTGCCGTGAGGGTTTACAAAGTGGGTTTCACCTTGACCTATAAGTACATTTGCCCCCTTTAAAAGCAGGGTCGCGTGAGGGTAAGCCTTGCAAAAACGCTCTACATAGTCAAATCGTTTGGCTTGGAGCTCTTCTACTGTAATGTCTGCTAACTCTGTAAGATGTAAAAGTGATATAAACTCACGCGGATGGGGAGTAAGTACGATATTTTTACGTTCTAAAAGAGAACAAATCGCAGGAGAGTGAAAGAGATCAGCATCTATAAGCAGTGGCAGTTCATTATCTAAAAAGCCAAAGAGCTCATCCTCGCTAAACTCATTGCCAAGTCCCATTCCAAGAGCTATGGCTGTAGTGTTTTTTGGGAGTGCGTGAGCATACATCAGTGCGTGAGGGATGTGGAGTGTCTGTTCATTCTCAAAG
>JAMORG010000027.1 GCA_027063745.1 Sulfurimonas sp. | reverse complement strand
TACTTGCCTGCAGGGAGAGTAGTAAGAAAGACAGAATAAAAAAAACTACTCGCATATAACAATACCCTCTTTTTGAGGGTATTATATAAAAATTTTCATTAATGCTAAAACTTATAGTTGGCAATCACACGGTATTGAGAAAGAAGTTTTAGCTGAGTAACATTTCCTAGTTTATCTGCACCTGCATTCTCTTCTACCCAGATACCTTTGAGTGCAAAAGAGAGTACTTTATCATACTTATAAGCAAGGACTGCATTATAATCATACTGCGCACCTTTCGTAAACTTTGCATTTGATGTGCGCATTGCAGCTGCCGTTAAAGAGACACCTTTTAGTCCCACTCCGTCAAAACGCTGCTTGTAAGCAATCTTGATAGCCTCAGAACCACCTATGTAGATACTGTCAGCTTTGAGTGCATTGCCATAGATGGATTGAAAAAGGTCATTTGATGTTATCATATTTGTAAAGAGCGGTGTACCATCCCACGGAAGCACCAATGAGTCATGATATTTATCATCTTTGAGAACTTTTGAGTATGCTAGAGTCAATGTTCCATAATCCAGTGTACCTGAAACAGTCGCACCAAATGCATTAGAACGTACCTTCTTAGCACCCGTTATAGAACCGGCTTTAGCAAGATTATCTTCTGCATTTCCTATACTTCTTTGATTGATATACTGTACTGCCATATGAAACTTGATACCTTCAAGTGTTGTATCGACAACTGCATCTAAATACACAGAGTTTATAAAGTCCTTTGCATAACAATCATATGCATTTATTTTAAGAGCATCTTTTTTATAATTATAGTTTGCCATCAACATATAAGTACCATCAGAACCGGTAACTGCTTTTGTATCATCTCCTAAAGCATGCTCAATTATATTTACAAACGCATCAGATGTTCTTTGTTTAAACTCTGTAATATAGTCAAAACCTATTTTATTTGCTTTATTGATTGCATAAGAGGTATAAAGACCATTAAAAGTTGAAGGCAGCATTCTCACCTCTTTGGCATGCATCAGCGGTGTTTTGATAATCTTACGTCCATATGTTACATTTGCACCTTTGTAATCAAAGCCGATGTATGCCTCACCAAGAACTGAAAAGCCTTTTGTAGCATCACCACCACGAGAACCGTTATCTTTGGCAATAATGGAAGTATCTACCTTTGCAGGGTTATCATTGAGTAAAAAAGGATTGGTTGTCATAAAAGTCACAGCTGCACTAAGACCTTTAAAACGTGCTGTTTTAAAACCAAGCTGTCCACCGATAGAGTTTGCGTGAGCCGATGTATCTGCCTGATTTGTATAGGTTTTATCTTTATCTGTTTGGATGTAATAGTATTTGATATTCCCATAGGCTTTTCCTTTTGAAAAAAGCTCTGTAAGGTTATTTGCATCAGAATTAGCACTTAGAGAAGTTGCAAAGAGTGCTGCTAGCAAAATATTGTTTATTCGTTTCATATTGTATTCCTTGAAAATTTCGCTGTTATGATAACAAATACTTTATTAAGAAGAATATGATTTAATTTATTTTTGTGAAAAATTGATAAAGTGAATTGGAGAGGAAGATAAAAAAGAGTCTTTCCAGAGCCAAAGCCCTGAAAAGAGACAAAACGATAAAAGATTAACGCTTTGAGAACTGGCGAGAACGACGTGCTTTTCTCTTACCTGGTTTCTTACGTTCAACAACACGAGCATCACGAGTCATCATACCTTCTGGTTTGAGAACTGTTTTTAACTCTGGGTTGAATGCTACTAGTGCACGAGAGATTCCGTGACGAAGTGCATCAGCTTGACCACCGAAACCACCACCAGTAGTAGTAGCTACGATATCAACATTTTCATCTTGTTTAGTGATAGTTAAAGGTTGTTTAACACGAAGTTTTTTCGCTTCAAGTCCACCTAACCATGCATCTAAAGAGAGACCGTTTACTGTGATTTTACCAGAACCTGGAGTTAACCATACTTTTGCTACAGACGCTTTACGGCGACCAGTTGCGTATATTTTTTCAGCCATGTAATTACTCCTTACTTAGCTAGTTGCGCTGTGTGAGGATGCTCAGCACCAGCGTAAACTTTTAATTTTTTAAGCATTTTAGCACCAAGCTTAGTTTTAGGAAGCATACCACGAGTCGCTAATTTGTATAGTTTCTCAGGATTTTTCTCTAAAAGCTCAGTCATTTTAACACTCTTAGTAGAACCGAAATAACCAGAGTGAGAAAAGTACTCTTTGTTAGCGATTTTACCAAGACCGTTGAATTTTGCTTTAGAAGCATTGATGATTACTACATAATCACCACAGTCAATGTTAGGAGTAAAACATGGTTTGTTTTTACCACGTAAGATAGTAGCTACCTCAGTGATTAAACGACCGAAAGTTTTACCTTCAGCATCAATCAAAACCCATTTTTGATCGATTTGTTCAGGAGTTGCAATTTTAGTAAATTTCATTCATGAACCTTTCGTTTAGGAATTTATAACAAATATCTAGAATGATTACATAGTAAACATCTGTTTTAGTAGTGGAAGTATAGCTGTATAAACTTATATATAGCTTAAAATAAGGTTTTTATAAGGTTTTGGACAAGAATCGGCTCTCATATTCATCGCTTATTTATCTAAAAAAGAATATTATTATATCTTAAATTTTTTCTACAGGAAAATAGATGATTATAAAAAAGATTTTTCTTGCAGCGGGAATCTTTACTTCACTGCTATATGCCCAAAATCAAGAGATTCGACAGGCGATAAAGACAAATGGTCAAATTATCTATTTTGACAAAGTCAACAATGTTTCTACTATTGGAGAGGTCTTTAGCAAAGGAAAAATTTTTGGAAGAATCAGAAACAACAACTTCTACTTTGCCTACAAACAACAAGACAATACACATCAAAACCAAGTAATTTCAGGTATTGGAGGCAGTCTTGTATATAGGAGTGCCCGCTATAAAGGCTTTGATACAAATATCGCATTTTACTATACAAAAGCCTTCTTTAACAAAGATGATATCTATGCTCTCTTTAAAGCGGGCAAAGACACTTTTAGTCGTTTTGAGTATGCAAATAACGGCAGTACGCATCTGAGTGTACTGGGTCAGGCAAATATTGGCTATACCTATTCTCAAACAAATCTGCGTATAGGTCGGCAGCTTGTAGAGACCTTTTACACAAAATCAAATGATACAAAGATGATTCCAAACACATTTGACGGAGCAGTTCTTACAACGCGTGAGCTGCCAAAGACAGCTATCACTTTTGCATATCTTACAAAACAAAAACTACGTGATCACAAAAAGAGTCACGCCCTTTTTATGGTAGGAGACACACTTTCAGCAGGAGATGTACAAAAACCTCAGTGGAGTGAAAATGATGACTCGGCAATGCTAAAAGGTCTTACATACACAAAACTACGCCAAGCTAACAAGCCAACAGATGCACCGCTTATCATACTTGATATACAAAATAAATCGATTCAAAACCTCAAACTGAATTTTTCATCATATATTGTTCCTCAACTTCTCTCGCAAGTAATGACAGAAGCAAACTATAAAATAAGTATTGATAATTTTTCTATAACACCGGGAGTGCGTTATATTCACCAGTTTGACAATGGAGCAGGAGCAATAGCCGGAGCTTCTTTAACACCACTTCTTAACGGATCTGATGCCTATAAAGATCCCTCTTCTTTAAAGAGTGATATGATAGCTGCTCGTTTAGTAGCACGATTTTCAGACTATAAGCTCAATCTCGCTTATACAAATATTTTAAATAAAGCCGATTTGGTAACACCGTGGAGAGGTTTTCCAACAACAGGTTATACCCGTTCAATGGGAATAAAGAACTGGAAGGCCAACACAAAATCATACCGTATAGAACTTGTAAAAGGTGCCAATCAAAAAGGCATATATACCAAACCTTTTTTGCAAACCTCTATACTCTATATTGACGGAGACAGAAAAAAGACACCTTTGGCACAAAGCTATTTGTACTATGCAGGCTTAGTACAAAACCTGCCTTCTTTACCAAATCTGCAGTACAGAATGCGTTTGGGTTACAGGGATTTTCGTGGTAATTCATCTGATGTATCAGACTATATAGATGCTCGTTTTGAGCTCAACTATCTCTTTTAGGAGGAGACTATGCGAAAGATTTTCATACTCTATCTACTCTTTTTTACACTCTCACTTCACGCCGAGCTTGTCAAAGTCGCAGCAGCAGCCAACCTTACTTTTGTTATAAAAGAGCTGCGTGCAGATTTTCAAAAAAAACATCCAAACGATACAATTCAAATAACATTCGCAGGGAGTGGTAAACTTGCCTCACAAATTCTTCACTCTGCACCTTATGATATTTTTCTCAGTGCCAACACTACTTATCCCACAAAGCTTTATGCAGCAAAAAAAGGGCTGCGTGAGCCTGAAGTATATACAAAAGGTGCACTTGCTCTTTTGAGCGTAAACAAGCATGATTTTTCAAAAGGTCTTAATATTTTACGACAAAGCACAATCAAACGCATTGCCGTTGCCAATCCAAAAACAGCACCTTATGGCAAAGCATCCATAGAAGCCCTACAAAATGCACACCTCTACAAACTGATTAAAAAGAAGCTGATCTATGGAGAGTCTATTGCCCAAACACTCAACTATACACTGCATGCAAGTGACTTTGGCTTTATTGCAAAGTCTGCTCTTTATGCACCTCAGCTACGCCGCTTTCAAAAAGGAGTAAACTGGATAGATGTAGATCCTACTCTCTACAAACCGATAAAACAGAGTGCTCTTTTGTTGACGCACGCAAAAACAAATAATGCAGCAAAAGAGTTCTATCGCTATCTCTTTAGCAAGCAAGCAAAAACAATTTTTCAAAAGTATGGTTACCAATGAGTTTTGAACCCTTCTATCTCTCTTTTAAACTGGCATCACTGACAACACTCATACTCTTTTGTATTGCCCTGCCGCTTGCATGGTACCTCTCGCAGACTCGCTCAATGGCAAAACCTTTTTTAGAAACACTCACAGCACTTCCTATTGTACTGCCTCCATCAGTACTTGGCTTTTATCTGCTGTGGGCACTCTCACCCGATGCTGCCATCGGTGCTTTTTTTGAAGAACACTTTGGCATTAAACTTGTCTTCTCTTTTACAGGCCTTGTCGTTGCAAGCTGTTTTTACTCTCTGCCTTTTATGGTGCAACCCTTACAAAACGGTTTTGAATCACTCAATCGACATATGATAGAAGCCAGCTATATTGCAGGAAAGAGCAGACTTCAGACACTTTTTTATGTCGCTCTGCCAAATATGAAACCAGCCCTGCTTACAGCACTTATTATCACCTTTGCCCACACTGTCGGAGAGTTTGGTGTTGTTTTGATGGTTGGTGGAAGCATTCCCGGAGAGACAAAAGTTGCCTCGGTTGCTATCTATGAGATGGTAGAGACCATGGAGTATGGCACGGCACATATCTACAGTGCTATTATGCTTGCTCTCTCTTTTGTTGTACTTTTAAGTGCTTACTTTTTTAATGCACTTCAAAAAAGGAGACGCTTTTAATGGTAGAGATAGCTGTAAAAAAAGAACTGCAAGGTGCCCAGGGCATTATTCCTCTCGATGTGCAACTCAAAATACAAAAAGGTGAATTTCTTGCCATAACAGGCAGAAGCGGGAGTGGAAAAAGCACTCTTCTACGCATCATTGCAGGGCTTGAAGATGCAGACGGAATAATTAAAGTTGAAGATGAAGAGTGGCTCACGCACACACATAAACTGGCCATTCAAAAGCGCTCTATCGGTTTTGTATTTCAAGACTATGCACTTTTTGAGAATATGACAGTAAAAGAGCATCTGCTCTTTGTGCAAAAAGATGAAAAACTTGCCCATGAACTGCTGCAAATGATGGAGCTTACCGGTCTTGCCTCACGTTATCCAAAGAACCTCAGCGGCGGACAAAAACAGCGTGTTGCCATTGCCAGAGCACTGATGAGAAAACCAAAACTGCTGCTTTTAGATGAACCGCTCTCTGCACTTGATCCCCAGATGCGCATAAAACTCCAGCATGAGCTTTTAGAACTCCACAAACGCTTTGAGACAACAACCATTATGGTCAGTCACGACCCTGCAGAGATTCAAAAGCTTGCATCCAGCGTTTACAAGCTCCAAGACGGAGCGCTGCTAAAGGCATAAAAAACAAATGACTTTGTTTTTTATAATTTCTTCGTTATAATAAAGTATGAAGCTATCTATAAAAAGGGGCTCTTATGCAAGAGCAGGTCTGGAAAATTTTACTCGTTGAAAATAACAATACTCTTCACACGGCGATAGAAGCAGCTGCAAAAAATATCTATATAAACAATAAAAGACTCTACCTCTTTCATACAAAAAATATAGATGAAGCAAAATCCCTTCTTCAAGAACATCCTGATATAGCCGTTACATTTATTGATATATCCATGCAAACACCCTCTTTGGAACTTGAGCTTGTCTCTTACATTCGCAACAAACTACAGAACAAACTCACACGTATCATTTTATTAGCGAGCAAAGAGGCTCAAACTATGCCTCCAGAAGAGATAATAGAGCGCTATGATATAAATGACTATAAAGAGTATGATGAGATCAGTGAGCGAAAACTTTTTAATGTCATTCGTACTGCTATTAAACAGTACGATCAGTTTAAAGAGATACAAGAGAGCAGAGATGCCATCTACAAACGAATGACAACCAATGAAATCACACAACTGCCAAACAGGGTAAAGCTCTCCGAAAAACTTGATACAGCTGGCAACAAGTCGCTCATTTTGATAAATATTGATGATTTCAGTCTTATCAATGACCACAAAGGTTTTGAGTATGGAGACAAAGTTTTGCGTGCTTTTGCAAAGTTTCTTCAAGAAGAGTATGGAAAGCAAATGAATGTTTTTCATCTACAATCCGATGTCTTTGCCCTGCTTTGCTATGAAAAAGAGCCAAGAGATGTTGATACCTGCATACGAGATATTAAAGAGAATATTCAAAAACATATATTTGAACTTGATAATGGTGAAAAACTACACCTCACTGCAAGCCTTGGTGTTGTTCTCAATGAAGATGGAAATATCATTCAAAAAGCAGAGTTTGCACTTAAAGAGGCTCGTCTTCATGGGAAAAACAATGCAAAACTCTACAGTGACAACCTCAACATTGTACGGACAATTCATGCAAACTCTCTTTGGGGTGCACGCATACGAGAGGCTTTTAAAAAAGATAAGATCTTAACCTACTATCAACCCATTTACAGTCTCAAAAAGCGACAAATCACCAAATATGAAGCACTTGTACGCCTTGAATATAAAGGAAAAGTCTATACTCCTGCTCACTTTTTAGATGCAGCGCTCTACAGCGGTCAGATTTTTGAGATTTTTAAACAGATGTTTCACAATGTATGCAGTGTTGCAAAAGATACGGACAAAGATTTTACCATCAATGTAAGTGAGTATGATATCAAAAATCCTGACTTTAGCAACTTTATCAATGCCACTATCAAAGAGTGTAAAATTGCCGCTTCACGCATTACTTTTGAAGTATTGGAGCATACAAGTATCTCCCAAGACAAAAATATTCAAAAACTTCTTAATAAACTGCATGATGATGGCTTTAAAATTGCTATTGATGATTTTGGTGCGCACTGTTCCAACTTTGCACAACTAAACAATCTCAAAATAGACTTTATAAAGATAGATGGCAGTTTTATCAAACATTTAACAGATGATATCAATTGCAAAATCGTTACAAGCACCATTATTGACTTTGCACACAAGAAAAAAATCCCTGTCATCGCCGAATTTGTCAGCTCAAAAGAAATCTTCCGCGCTATTGAAGAGATGGAAGCCAACTATGCCCAAGGCTACTATATCTCAGAACCTAGACCTGAACTAGTTGAATCTTGGTTGGAAGCAGATAGCAAAGATACCCACTGACACGACTCTCTTTTGTAATACTTTTTACGGCATGTACATAAGAGCCAACCTGTTTTTTATGCTCATCACTATGTGATGTTGCACTTTTATAGTCAATCACCACATAACTTCCATCATCTTTGTGTACCAACAGATCAAGATAGCGCAGGTTCTTCTTGTAGCGAAGGGCTTTCTCCTTAAAACATTTCCCCTCACTTAACTCCAAAAACTCTCTGTTGTTAACAAGCATAGTAACTCTTTTGACAAGCTCATCTATCTCATCTATACTTAAAGTTGCGCCATACTTATTAAGCAGCAGCATCTTCGCATTTGCAATCGATGCCTCATCAAAACTCTCCATCATCTCAAGCATATAGTGAAGTGCCAGACCAAAACTGATGGCCGAGAGATCTTCCTGTTCGCTCTTTTGCGTAGCAAGCAGGTCACTTTGTGTACCATAATAAAGCTCTTCATAGACCAAAGGCAGATGCTTTTTGTGCGCTGCTTTTGGAGTTTTCTCTACAAGGAGTTCTCCTCTTTGCATCACTGAGAGCTCAACTATGCTAAAAGCAGAAGATTTCTCTTTTTGGATAATAAAGAGATGCTCTTTGGCACGGGTAAAAGCAACATAGAGTGCATTGAGGCTATCTTCACGCTCTAACGCATTCTCTTTTTGCAGGGCTTTGGCATAAGCTACGTCCAGACTCTCACGCCCTTTGGTTCGCAAAAAGAGATTTTGCAGCTCAATACCATCATACTCATAGATAATGCTCTCTTTTTGGTTACTCCCACGACCTACTCTATCCATTACAATAACATGCTTATACTCAAGCCCTTTTGATTTGTGAATGGTTAGCACTCGCACACCACTTACATCACTCGCAGCAGCACTTACATCGAGTCGCTCATACTCAAAGACAAAAGCGTCAATATCTTTATAGTGACTCAAAGTATGCAAAAAGCGAATCGTATGAAAATCATCGCTAAAAAGCCCATACTTCTCAATTATCTTTTTGGCAATGGCGTGGAGTTTTACACTCGAGATATCCACATGCTCTATGGCAGCAAGAGGCTGCTCGATAAGAGCAAAAAAGTTATATCGATAGATATCTTCTTTAAAATAGAGATACTTCATATACTCGATAATTGCCTTAATGCTCTTTTGGTTGATAAGTTTTGTAGTCGTCTCTGTAACAACACTGACCCCCTCCTCTTGGAGAGTGTTTTTTACCAACTCACCATCACCATTCGTGACACATAAAACTGCGATGTCATTCTCATTGGCACCGAGTTCTAAAAGCTTTTTGACCTTAAATGCAACACTCTCTACAAGTCCGTCACTCTCCAAAACTTCAACATAACCACCCTCAGCTCCCTCACGCACAAGCTGTGGCGTATAGCCTGCTATCTTGTCAACAAAAACATCATTTACAAAAGAGACCACTTCTGCTTTTGAGCGGTAGTTTGTAAGGAGCTTCTCAACGCGTGTTCCCTGCTCACGCGCTACCTGATGAAAGAGTGCAGAGACTCCGCCGCGAAAACGGTAGATAGACTGTTTTACATCACCGACAAAGAAAAAAGAGCCATCTTCAAAGATACCGCTTCCTGCCGTTATCTCCTCTATCATCGGCTTGAGTATCTTGTACTGCATGATGCTAGTATCTTGAAACTCGTCAAGAAGCATATGCTCAATGGCAGCATCGATTCTAAAGTATAAAAACTCCCTGTCATCGACTCTGTTTAAGATGGCAAAGAGCAGCTGTGTCACATCGGAAAACCCAAGCTCACTCTCTTCCTTATAGAGTGCCTTTTTTGCCTTTTTGTAGCACTTGAGCAACTGACTCAGACCATAAAAGAAGTTCTGCTCTTTTGCGCTGTAGTACTTCCCAAGTAGCTGCTGTATCTCACGCAGTTCATAATCCATCTCGGGAGTGTAGCACTTTGCAAAGGTTCTGTAGTTGAGTGTCTCACGTTCCAGCCATGCTTTTTGGCGCAGCTCTTCTATGCTCTTTGCATCGACTGACTTTTTAGCCGTTGCAGAAGCTGTTTTTGAGCTTGTGACCATCTGTGCAAGTGCATTAAAGTGTTCCATAATCTTTGCTTCAAGTAGTGCTGTCGGCTCTGGAGCAAAGCAAAGCCTTGAGAGTTCTTCTTCTTTTTCATAAAAGTTATCAAGCAGAGCAAAAATATCACGTACACGCTTGTTCGCCTCTAAGGTGAGTCTGATAAGCGTCTCCTTCTCACCGGCAACACTCACCTCTTTTAAAAAACGTAAAAGTAGTTTTACTTCATGCTGTGAAGCGTGTGTTGTAAAGTCCGGCATCAATCCCTCATAGAGTGAAAACTTGCGCAGCAGCTGTGTAAAGAAGCTGTCTATGGTCATAATCTTGGTATTGCTCTTTAAAAAAGAGGCAAGTAATCGATGTTTTTGCGAGAGCAGATACTCAGGGCTCAGCTCTGTTATAGCTGCTATCTCATAAAGCTCTCCTCGAGACTCCAGATGCTCCAGTGTCTCAATGATACGCTCATTCATCTCAGCAGCGGCCTTGTTGGTAAAGGTAAGGGCTAAAATCTTAGAAGCATCTGCACCACGAAAAAGGAGTGAGAGATAGCGCACAACAAGCATAAAGGTCTTTCCACTTCCCGCACTCGCCTCATAGGCTAAGTTATTTACAAATGCCATCAGCCTCTCCCACACATTACTGCATAAGGGCAGTAGTTACAGTTTTTGGTATCTTCACACTTCTCAAAGTTCACCTCACGCAAGCTCAAAAGCTCATCAATATGCGCTTCTAGGCGCTCAAGCTTCTCAAATAAAAAGCTCTCCTCTTCAATGATGCCCTCTTTTAGATTATAAAAACCGCATCGCTTTACATC
>JAMORG010000026.1 GCA_027063745.1 Sulfurimonas sp. | reverse complement strand
TTACGCAGAGTATTTGAGAGTTTGTGTTTTGTCTCAACACTCTGTGTCTGCCTTAATGCTCCCATATCTCTCTACTGTCCTTAAAGCTTAAAGCTCTCGCCAAGATAGTGCTTACGAACATCAGGATTTTGTCCTATCTCTTCACTTGTACCACTTGCTAGTAGCTCTCCAGACTTAATAACATAAGCTCTGTCACACACATCAAGTGTCTCACGAACATTGTGGTCCGTTATAAGTACACCGATATCATACGATACCAACTGATGAATAACCTTTTGAATATCCATCACTGCAATAGGATCAACCCCTGCAAAAGGTTCATCTAAGAGTAAGAATTTTGGCTTGTTTACAAGCGCACGAGCGATCTCTACACGACGACGCTCCCCTCCTGAGAGACTGATACCCTTTCGGTAGCGAATCGGCTCAATATTAAACATATCCAAAAGCTCTTCTATGCGCTCCATCTGTGCCTCTTTACCCTTTATACCTACCTCTGCGGCTATCATAAGATTATCTTCAACACTGAGATCTTTAAAGATAGAAGCCTCCTGTGGCAGATAACCGATGCCTTTTCGAGCACGTTGGTGCAGCGGCATACCGATAAGATCTTCTCCATCAAAATAGACCTTGCCATCTGTAGCTTCGACAAGTCCGCATATCATATAAAAAGTAGTCGTCTTCCCTGCTCCGTTTGGTCCAAGAAGGCCTACAACCTCTCCACTCTTTACCTCAAGGCTCATTCCCTTAACAATCTCAAGGTTTTTTATCTTCTTCTTTAAATCTACCGCTTTTAGTGTGTGCATATACTGTACTCTCTTGCTTTATCTGAAATCTTTTTTATATCTATGACCATCACATCAATCCCAACAGACGCTAAAAGTTCTATGAGATCATCATCGCCCCACTCTATAAAGTGCAGCCCCTCTTTGTCCAACTCTTCTAACATTCCTAAAGCCATAAAATGCTCTAGTCCATGATTGTAGATATCGTAATGGTATATGTTATCACCATAACACTGCTGTAAAGAAAACGTCGGTGAAGTTACTACATCATCACAGCCAAGTTTTTTGGCAAATGCTTTGACAAGTGTTGTCTTTCCAGCTGCCAAGTCACCTTGTAAAATGATTACACCATTTGAAAACTCTTCTAAAACATCCTGCGTGAGCCGAGGCAGCTCTTCGAGTGATAATTTGTACTCTTTTTTCATAACTTGTTTGAGATCTCTACTATCTGTTTGAGCTTTTGCTTCGCTTTGGCATTTGCAAGTGCTTCACGCCCCATCTCAAGCCCATCTTGAATATCACGAGCAAGTCCATCAACCATTAATGATGCTGCCGTGTTTAAAAGCACTATATCACGTTGTGCATCCGTTGCACTGTTATCAAAAACATCAAACATAATCTTTGCATTAACCTTTGCATCGCCACCGGCTATCGCTTCAAGGGGTGCAAGTTTAAGTCCATAATTTTCAGGGTTTATCTCAAAGGCTTCCAAATTGCCATCTTTGAGGCGTGTTGCGTGAGTGATACCGCTAATGCCTATCTCATCCATTCCCTCTTGTGAGCTGACGACAAGAGCAGATTTTGCACCGTTTATCTTAAGAGCTTCCGCCATCTTTGGAACAAATGCTTTATCAAAGACACCGAGCATATATTTTTTAATGTTTGCAGGGTTTGTAAGCGGTCCCAAAACATTAAAGACCGTCTTTGTCTCTATAGACTTTCTTACAGGCATAATGAACTTCATCGCAGGGTGATGGTTCTGCGCAAACATAAAACACCATCCAGCCTCTTCCA
>JAMORG010000025.1 GCA_027063745.1 Sulfurimonas sp. | reverse complement strand
AGACCTGCGATTGTACCTGCATCTTTTGTTGCCTTTCTTTGGCTGTCATTGAAGTATGCAGGTACTGTAATTACAGCGTCTGTAACTTTTTCACCAAGATATGCTTCAGAGTCTTCTTTTAGTTTTGCAAGAATTTTCGCTGAAATTTCTTGTGGTGTATATACTTTACCAGCAACATCAACAGCTGCCATACCATCTTTGTCTACAATTTTATATGTAACTTTTTCTTGAGCGATTTTAGCGTTCTCTTCATTCATCATCAGACCCATGATTCTCTTAACAGAAGAGATAGTTCTCTCAGGGTTTGTGATAGCTTGACGTTTTGCAGGATCTCCTACAAGAACTTCACCTTTATCAGTAAATGCTACTACCGATGGAGTAGTGTTTTTACCTTCTGCATTAGGGATAACTTTTGCTTCCCCGCCTTCATAAACTGCTACACAAGAGTTTGTTGTTCCTAAATCTATACCTATTACTTTACTCATTTTAACTTCCTTTTTTTTCAAATTTAAATTTTATTTTTTATTTCTGCTGAAAGTATAAGATACTTTTAGCATATCTTTTGCAACTTATGTCGCATTGCTGCAAATTAATTGTTAATTTGCAACTACAACCATCGCCTCACGCAATGGTCTCTCTTTATATTTGTATCCAGTTTGGAAAGTCTCAACGATTTGACCACTTTCTATCTCTGGATGATCAACGCTTTGTACTGCATTGTGAATGTTTGGATCAAACGGTTCATCGTGAGATACCCTTGTTACTCCATGTTTCTCTAAAGCAGTCATAAACTGTTTAAGAGTCAGTTCGATTCCCTCTTTTAGTTTTTCAATCAACTCTTCAGCCGGTGCATCTGCCTCAGCAGACTTGAGTGCCATCTGGAGTGAATCTACTACAGGAATCATATCTTTTGCAAATTTTTCGTTTGCATATTCAACTGCTGTGTATTTTTCACGCTCTAATCTTTTTTTGATGTTATCAAAATCTGCGTGAACGCGAGCATATTTGTCTTTACACTCATTAAGCTCTTGTTCTAACACTTCTAGTTCATTTTGAGGCTCTTGTGATTGAGCCTCTCTCTCTTGGGAATCTATATTCTCTTCATTTTCTATATTTTCATTATTTTTTTCATTTGCCATAATTGTTAAAAATCTCCTTTTTTAAAAAGTTAAGCATATTATACACATTGAGTGCAACAATGTCAAGTAATAATTGAATATTTTTAGTAAATTAACTTGAGTCTATCAATATCAACTATAAAACTCTTCTTTTGTTACTAAAAACACTCTAATATATAGTATCATTATATAACTATTTTTTGGAGTATTGAGAGATGAAATATATATATTGGTTCTTAGGACTTGTTATAGCTCTTGTTGGAGCTGTTTATGTTGTAGCGTTTACTTCATTTGGAAATGGACTTATCAAGCCTATTGTCGAGGCGAAGATACAAGAACAGACAAAGCTCCCAAGCACTTTGGAGCGTTTTTCACTGAGTATGAGCCATATCGATATCTTACTTGTTTTAAATAAAAACAATACAGTAGCTCTAAAAGGAGAATACTCTCCTTTTTCACAAGCACTCAACCTAAAGTATAAGGTAGATCTTAAAGAGCTTAAAACGCTCAAACCATTGACATCAATGGAGCTGCAAGATAGTTTTATGACTGAGGGGACTATAAAGGGGGATAGTACGCTTTTGGATGTAAAAGGGAGCAGTGATGTTGCAAAAAGTAACACTAACTACTCTGTAACACTAAAAGAGTTCAACCCTTCTAAAATTATTGCTAAAGTTGAAAACTTGGATCTGCCGGCACTGTTGCATATGTTACAACAAAAAGAGTATGCCAGTGCAAAAGTCAATCTTGATTTGAATTTCAATTCGATTGCTGCACATAATCTTGATGGTGATGTACTTTTAGTGACAAAAGATGGAAAGCTTAACACTGCTGTTATGAAAAAAGATTTTAACATCACTATTCCAAAGACGGACTTCTCTATGAACTTAGATGCAAAACTCAAAGGTGATGATATTGATTATAAATACACACTTCTCTCTAACCTTGCAAAAATCACATCAAGCGGTAATGTAAAACCAGAACCTTTGGCGCTTGATTTAGTCTATGGTGTAGATGTAAAAGAGTTGGCTGTGCTTAAACCTCTGACCAATGCAGATGTCCGTGGCCCACTTCATCTAAATGGTACAGTAAAAGGGAACAAAGCAAAACTTGTTGTTGATGGAAAAAGTGATATAGCTGCATCAAAGACTACATTTGTTGCCAATTTAGCTGACTTTGCGCCAAAAACAGTACAGCTTGACATTAAAGGGCTTAAGCTTCAAAAACTACTCTATATGATAAAACAGCCACACTATGCTGATGGTAACTTTGACATGCATGCTGATATTACCAATGCAGATCCAAAACATCTCAAGGGTGTGGTAACAACAAAAATTCGTCAAGGAGTACTTGATTCAAAATTTATAACAAAAGAGTATAAGTTTAAATCTCGTATGCCAAAAACAACATTTGCAAGTGATACAACAACACATATTAAAAATAATATAGCAGATACACAGCTCACACTAGCATCAACTCTTGCTAATCTATATATACAAAGTGCAAAGTTCAATCTTAAAGATGCATCTCTTAAAAGTGATTACAGAGTAAAAGTACCAGACCTTGATAAGCTCTATTTTGCAACAGAGAGACACTTAAAGGGAAGTTTTGAAGCCAATGGAGATATTGTAAAAGCAAAAGATCTTGATATTACAATGCACTCAAATATTGCTCAGGGTGCAGTTGATGCAAAACTGCATAATGATGATCTTCATGCAGATTTAAAAGGATTGCAGACATTGGATATCTTAGATATGCTTATCTATCCAAAAGTACTCAAGTCAAACATCACAGCTACACTGGATTATAATCTAGCAGCTTCACAGGGTAACTTTGTCGGTAAGATTACAGATGGTCTGTTTACCAGAAATGCAGTGCTTGATCTTACAAAACAGTATGCTAAGATTGATCTTTATAAACAACGTTTTGGCGGTGATGTAAGTGCAAAAATCAACAAAGAGAAAATTTTAGCATCACTTGATCTTCGTTCAAACACATCTTCAATCGTTACAAAAAATACATATATAGATTCTAAAAAACAGTATATTGATTCAGTAATTGCTATTGTTGCAAATAAACACCCTCTTACAATCAAGCTCAAAGGTGATATCAACAAACCAAAAATCAGCATAGATGCAAAAGATCTTTTGAAAAAAGAGGCTAGTAAAGCAGTTACAAAAGAGCTGCAAAAACATCTTTCAAAAGATGTTGGCAATCTTTTAAAAGGACTTTTCTAAGTTTTACTTTTTACTGACATCGCAGAGTGTCAGGCAAAAGAGAACCTCTTTGTTCTCTTTTGTAAGTCTATCTGTCGCCTCACGCAAGGTACTTCCTGTTGTGATGATGTCATCTACTACAATTACCTCCTTTTCTCTAAAATCATTTACATTAAAATTTCTTGGATTTGCCTGGCGAAATGCACGTGACTTACCGGAGTAGGAGATAGGGTTTTGTGCATGCAGTTTATGAAAGAGTGGTTTTATAGATGTGCAGGCAAGGGCCTTGTTTAATATTGCGGTATGTGCATAGCCATCTTTTGTATTATCATCTATGGCAATAGAGACAACATAACCACTCCATTTGAACTCCTGTGCAAACTCTCTAAAACTGAGTTTTGCTAAAAGTGTATATATATGATAGCCCAAATCTGTATGTTTTGTAAAAAGGAGTGGTTTTATCTCTTCGTATCTATAAAATGAGAAGACTTCTATGCCATTTGGAAGAGTTCGTTTATAAAGAGAGGGTTGTAAAAACTGCTCTTGACAGCTTTTGCAAATATGCTGTGTGAGGGAGTAGTTCTCACACAGCAGACATTTCAAAAAAGAGCCTTTTAGTCCATTTTTAAAACAGACATAAATGCTTCTTGCGGGAGTTGTACTTTGCCTATGGCCTTCATACGTTTTTTACCCGCTTTTTGTTTCTCAAGGAGTTTTCTTTTACGAGTGATATCTCCACCGTAACATTTTGCAGTTACGTTTTTCCCCATGGATTTGACTGTCTCACGCGCGATTACCTGGTTGCCAAGTGATGCCTGTACTGCTACTTCAAAGAGCTGACGAGGAATGATCTCTTTCATATGTTTTACAAGTGCACGGCCACGACTGACTGCAGAGTCACGAGGGACTATGATACTAAGGGCATCAACTACCTCTCCGGCAACTTTGATGTCAAGTTTGACAAGATCACCTGGTTTAAACTCACTTGGTTCATAATCAAATGAAGCATAGCCTTTAGAGATAGACTTGAGCTTGTCATAAAAGTCAACTACTATTTCATTCATAGGAATCTCATACTCAAGCATAACGCGCTCTTCATTGAGGTAGGTCATCTTGTTTTGAATACCACGTTTTGAGACAAGAAGATTCATAATATTTCCAAGATATTCACTTGGTGTAATAACCGTTGCTTTTACATATGGCTCTTCAATGCGATCTATCTTTTGAATCTCTGGAAGTTCACTTGGGTTTTGTACTTCAACCATACTTCCGTCTGTAAGATAGACATGATAGACAACTGATGGTGCAGTAGCGATAAGATCAAGTCCAAATTCACGCTCAAGACGCTCTTTTACTACCTCCATATGCAGCATTCCCAAAAATCCTACACGAAAACCAAAGCCAAGTGCCACAGAGGTCTCTGGCTCATAAGAGAGTGCCGAGTCATTGAGCTTTAACTTCTCAAGTGCCTCACGCAACTCCTCAAACTTGTCTGTATCGATTGGGTAGAGGCCTGCAAATACAAAAGGTTTTGCAGGTTCGTACTCACCAACAGGCTGGGCACATGGGTTTTTAGCATCTGTTATAGTGTCACCAACATTGACAACACTTACCTCTTTAAGACCTAGAACGACAATACCGATCTCTCCGCTTTTAATAGCAGGCGTTTTGATCTTTTTAAGAGGGTGTGGATACATAAGGTCAAGCACCTGGTGCTCTTCAGAGTTACTCATAAGCTTAATAGTCTGACCTTTTTTTATCTCGCCGTCAAATACACGAACAAGTGCCAAAGCTCCAAGATACTGATCAAACCATGAATCATAAATAATGGCTTTTGTCGGACCTTCAGGGTTGCCTTTTGGAGCTGGAATACGCTCAACGATAGCATCGATAAGCTCACGTATTCCTATTCCTGTCTTAGCACTCACGAGTACAGCATCTGTTGCATCTATACCAATAGATGTCTCGATCTCTTCTGCTACCTTGTCAGGATCGGCTGCGGGGAGGTCTATCTTGTTAATAACGGGAATAAGTTCTAAGTCATTGTCAAGGGCAAGATAAACATTTGCAATAGTTTGCGCTTCAACACCCTGTGCGGCATCGACAATAAGCAGTGCTCCATCAGAAGATGCCAGAGATTTACTGACTTCATAAGAGAAATCAACATGCCCCGGTGTGTCTATAAGATTAAGAATATAGTGCTGGCCATCTTTTACATAGTCAAGTCGAACTGACTGTGCTTTTATGGTGATACCGCGCTCTTGTTCAATGTCCATAGTATCCATCATCTGGCTACTCATCTCACGCTCACTTACAGCTCCACACTCTTGGATGATTCTATCTGCGAGTGTTGATTTACCATGATCAATGTGCGCTATGATTGAAAAGTTTCTAATGTTTTGCACGGTTTTATTTCCTTGTATTTCTAAAATATTATGCGAAGAGCGAGTTAACACTTTCGTTGTGATAAACTCTTCTGATAACTTCAGCAAAGAGTGGTGCTACTGTGAGCACTTTTATCTTTTTATGCGGTTTTGACTCAAGTGTATTTGTGATGATGAGTTCATCCAGTTCACCATTGTCAAGATTGTCATATGCTTTACCACTGAGAACTCCGTGTGTAGCACATGCCATTACACTTGTAGCACCTTTATTTTTAAGTGCAGTTGCTGCTTTTACCATAGTACCGGCAGTATCTACCATATCATCAATCATAATGACATCTTTGCCTTCAACATCACCGATGATGTTCATAACTTCACTCTCATTGGCTTTCTCACGACGTTTGTCAACGATAACCATCTCAAGACCCATTCTCTTTGCAAAGTATCTTGCACGTGCAACACCGCCAATGTCCGGAGAAGCGATGATAGGGTTTTTCAGATTTTTGCTTTTGATGTAATGCTCAAAAGTGATAGAACCATAAAGGTTGTCAACCGGAATGTCGAAAAATCCCTGAATCTGACCTGCGTGAAGGTCGATTGTCACTACTCTGTCAATTCCTGCAGTTTGGAACATGTCAGCTACAAGTTTCGCTGTAATTGGTACACGAGGAGCGGCTTTTCTATCTTGTCTAGCATAACCGTAGTAAGGAACAACAGCCGTAATACTTTGTGCAGATGAACGCTTCAGTGCATCTGTCATGATTAGAAGTTCCATAAGGTTGTCATTTGAGGGTGCACCTGTAGATTGAACGATGAAAACATCACGACCACGAACACTTTCAGCGATTTGAACAGAAATCTCTCCATCACTAAACTTTTTAACATCAGCTTTTGCTAAAGGGACATCTAAAATTGAGCAAACTTCTTTTGCAAAATCAACACTTGCACTTCCGGCAAAAATCTTATAACCACGCATTGGTATTTCCTTTTAGGAGTAAATTAATGCGCAATTATACAAAAAGAGTGCTGAGGGGATATTAAAGAAAAGGAGTTATTGGCACTTTTTACAAAGACCGGAGAAAACAAGGTCTGCTTTATCTATTTGGAACTCTGTAGAGTGCATAGCAAGATCACATACAGGGCGAAGATCTAGTGTAATATCTTCAACATTTCCACATTTTTTACATACTAAGTGTGAGTGTGTCTCTTTTGTTAGTTCATATACAGATTTTGCATTTGGAATCTTTACCTCTTGGATAAAAGCATTCTCTATCATAAGGTTTATATTTTTATAAATGGTAGCAAGTGATATTGAGTGAAACTTTTTTAGCAATGTATCATAAAGCTCTTCAACATTTGCATGTCCCTGATTGTAAAGGGTGTTTGCAATTTCGAGTCTTTGAGGTGTTGCTTTTAAGTTGTGTGCTCTTAGTAAATCTGTAAAATTATTCATAAGCGTATTATACAGTAAGAATCTTTAAATTAGAATGATTATTAGTTGTGTTTAAGTATGTCTAAAGATTTTTTTGAAAACGTATAAGTGTTGAGAGGAGAATGGATTCTTTATTGATATGGGCACTTTTCATTGCAAGTTCGCTCTCAAGCAGGAGTCTATGAAGTTTATAGAAGCTTTGAGGTTTTATTTTTATGGCTTGTGAAGCTTTTTTCTCAATGACAAATTTTGGAGCAGGGTAGCCTAAGATCTCAAGTGCATTTGGAGCACCATTGACGCGAATGTAAATGTTAAACATATAGAGTTGTGTAAGATAGCTTGTAATGGCAGTGATGATACGTATTTCGTCTTCTCCGTGTTCTAAAATATTTTGCAGATCATCTTTAAAATCTTTTTTTTGTAATAACTTTTCTATAAGTGTATCAAGATTTATTTCACCCAAGCCAAACACAAGAGTATCTATGTCTTTTATGCTGATTTCTCTATCAAAAATTGTAAATTTTTCCAATTCGTTTGCGGCTAAAGAGAGATTGTTATTATGAACTTTTAAAAGATGTGCAAGTGCATATTTGTCAATTTTGATATTTTTTTCCTGTGCAAGCTGGAAGAGAATGTTTTGAGCCTCATGCTCTTTTGGATGAAAGAAACGTACTGCCATTGTTTTTGTCTTCGCAAAACTTTTTGCATTTGCATAGCTCTTGTGGTCACTTCCGTAATAGGCATAGATAAAGATATTGTCAGCATTTTTTACACAGAGCTCCAAAAGTGTGTCAAGCTCTTTTTTTGGTACTTTCTTTTCGCTTTTTATGATGAGAATATTTCTGTCACCAAATAAAGAAGCTTGAGAGAGATGTGCTTTTGAACTCTGAAAGTCATACTCATCATGGTAGAGTTGCAAAATGTTGGCTTCTTCTACATTTGAGAGCATTTTTGTGTACATATCGATGAGAAAATGACTCTCTCCAAAGAAAACAAAAGAGTTTGATATACTTTTGTTTCTTATATGTTTGTCAAACTCATTTTTGTACATTAGTCAGCTTTTCCTACGATAGCAGCATAGATTTTAGCACGAGCTAAATCAACACGCTCTATTTTTACACGTACATTTTCAAAAAGAACGACATCTTCATTGTTTGTTATATAAAGACGTGCACCGACGATCTCATCATTGAGATCTGCTCGAAGTTCAGGATCTGTTGCAGTTATTTTTGCTTTAAATTCATTTCCAAGTTGTGATTCTGCCCAGCGTGCATATTTTCTTGCTTTATAGTCCATCTCAATAGTGCTTGCTTCACGCTCTTTTTCACTGATGGTCATTGTTAAAGTCTCAATGTTTCTTAAAACATAAGAGCCCTCTTCTTTGTCATTTTTTGCAATTGCTTTAAGCAACCTGTGCACGATAAGGTCAGAGTAGCGACGAATAGGTGAAGTGAAGTGTGTGTATGCATCAAAACCAAGACCAAAGTGTCCGGAGTTAAGCGGTGCATAGCGCGCTTGCATCTGTGCACGGATGATAAGTGTATCAACTTCACTCTCAAGACCCATCTCACGTGCCTGTGCTTGAATGTTTACAATAGTCTCACGAATAGTGCTTTTTATCTCTACATTGATACCAATTGCAGAGAGCTCCTGATAGAGGCTTTGTAGCTTGCTTTGACTTGGCGGTTCGTGAATCCTAAAGATACCACGCTCATATCTTGAAGCTGCCTCTTTGTTGGCTAAGAGCATACAGTCTTCAATAAGTGCATGTGAAGGTGTCTCTTCTGCCACTGTGGTTGCTACAAGATTTGTCTGCTCATCAAGTTGCATCTCTATCTCGGTAGAGTGAAAATCAAAACCGACTTTTAGACGCTCTTTTCTTAAGGCATCAGTGACCTTTTGCAATTTTGTAAGCATAGAGAGAATTCGTGCTTCATCACTGTTTTGTGCTTTGAGCTTTCCTTCAAAAAAAGCATCTATCTCTTCATAGTTAAAACGTCTTTTTGAATGAATCAGGGCTTCATAGACATCAGAGTGAACAACCTCAAGTTTGTTCAGATCAAGTTTCATCTCAAAAACATAAGCAAGTCTGTCAACATGAGGTTGCAGTGAACAGAGTGTTTCACTTAACTGGCGTGGCAGCATAGGAATAGAACGGTGTGGCAGGTAGATAGAAAAGCTTCTGTAAATCGCTTCATTGTCAAGCGCACCAAAGGGAGTAACATACTCACTTACATCAGCTATTGCTACATAGAGAGTTGTATTTTTTTCATCCCAGTAGATTGCATCATCAAAGTCTTTTGCAGTTACAGGGTCAATAGTACAAAAATCAAGCTCACGCAGGTCTTTTCTTTTTGGGTATTTTTTTGCATCTACAAGAGGAAATGATTTGGCAATCTCCAAAACATCCTCTTCAAACTCATCATGTTTGTTAAACTGTGCAAGAACTATTCTTTCATCTACTTTTGGATCTTTGAGATTACCAAGATATTCCATAATGGTGTTTTCTTGATTATCAATCTTAAAGAGGTCTCCAAGTGAATGCTTAACTAACTCCTCTTGCGTGAGCTCTGCTCCGATTGGGTAGTCGGTTTTAAGGTCAACAAGAGATTTTTTCCCCTCTTTTTCAATAATATAAGCAACTGAAAAACTGACTTCACGCCCTACAATCTCAGCAATTTTTGCACTTGGTGTACCACGCTTGCCAAGCAGCCGTTTTGCAATAATGAGATCACCTTCAGTTGCATTACCGACCTCTTCGATATAGAGGTCTTTGACATTCTCTCCTATGACATGAAGATATGCAGTACCTTTTTGCACAAGTCCAAGTGTACCGGCACGATATTTCGAGTTGAATTTATAGCGATTGTCTTCTTGCGTGAGATAGCCTTGTGCCAGCCACTCTTTAACAGATGTAATTTCTTCGGGAGAGAGATCTTGTTGGCTCACGCCATGCGTGAGCTTGATGAGTAGAGATTTAATGCTTTTCAATTATAAAAATGCCTCTATAGCCTTGTCAAAGCTTTCCATGTCAAGATCATACTCTTCTATAAGAGCTTTGGCCGCCTCAACACTCTCTGGTGTAACTTTCCCATTTATTGGTACTGCAACGCGTACTACTTTTAGAATTTGCGCAGCTTTTTTATCTTCATCTGCTGCATTTTGCGGCTCTTGAGCGTTACGGATAACATCAACAAGGTTCTCTTCAAATTTCCATTGTTCAAAGATTGTTGCACTTACTTCCGGTGTATCTACACCAACGATCTCTTTTTCCGCTGCTTCAACATCTTGTAACTCTGCTAGTGCATCACGAAACTCTGCTTCTTTATTATCAGCCATTATTTGTTGAGCGATAAGTACTTTTCCAATCTCGACCAAAAAGGCTGCAGGGGAGAGAACACCCATGAGTCTGTTCTCTTTGCGTAGGCACCATGATGTAACGAGTGCATTTTGTTTTTTTGAGAGTTCTGAGAACATTTCATCAGTGATACCGTAAGGTGAGAGGTCAAGGTTAAAGCTTTTTTTGACAATACTTGCAAGAGCAAAGCCACGAACCGTTCCCATTCCAAAAAGACCTACTGCTTGAGAAATAGCTGTAATCTCACGTGAGAAACCATAGAGTGGAGAGTTTGCAGCCTTGAGGATATCTGCTGTTAAAAGGGGGTCTTTTTCTAAGATTTTTACCATATCGTTAAAGGTAGAATTCGGATCTTGATAAACCGCTTCTATCTGCATGGCAGATTCTGGCAGTGGTGGAAGTTGTTTGATTTTTTTGAGTATTGCTTCAGTCATTTTAGCTCTCTTTTTGTTAAAATATAAAATAAAAGTGTTACACATCTTTAATTATTTCATAATTATAGTATCAATAGATAAATCAATACTGAATATTTACAAAAAACTGATATTATTTTTTCAACTACAAAATTAAAGGAAAAGTTTTATGGATAGAGAAGCACTCTTAATACAGTTAGGTTATGCACCAAATGAAACACTTATTGAACAGCTCAAAGAGATTCAAGATAATACACCAGGGTATGAAAAAATTGAAAAACATATTTTAGATTTAAACGACCATTTAAAAGTCAATAATGCTTATGTGGCACTTTCAAACACTACAAAACACCTAAAAATAAAGGTTGATTCTCCAACACCTGAACTTGCCCAAGAAGCACATGAAAAGATCAAACATTTTAGCCAAAAGTATAAAGTAACTTTGGAAAAACTGCCAAATAAAGAGACGTACTATATTATTGGTTTTCATCATTAAGGAGTTGTCCTTTGCGTGAGCCGATGAGTATAGAAGGATATGATGCTCTTACAGAAGAGTTTAAATACCTTTTAGAAGTAGAAAAACCAAAGACTGCACAAGAGAAACTTGTTGCAGCTGCACTTGGTGACAGAAGTGAAAATGCCGACTATCAAGCTGCGAAAGAGAAGTTGCGTTTTATAGATAAGCGCCTCTTTTACCTTAATAAAATGATTCAAAATGCACAGGTTATTGACCCATCATTGCATGATCATAAGCGTGTCTCGTTTGGTTCTACTGTTACGCTCATAGATCTTGAGAGTGATGAAGAAGAAGTCTATACAATATGCGGAGTACTTGAGAGTGAACCTGAAAACGGACTCATTTCAGTACATTCACCGCTTGCAAAGGCTATGCTTGGAAAAGAGATAGGTGATGAGTTTAAGATAAAATTGCCAAATGGTCAAAAAGAGTATGAGATAGAGGATATTACCTATAAAAACATCTACTCTTTAAAGAAAAATATCCGTACAAAAGCAGATTATGCCTTCCATTAAAATAACTTTTACCGACATTTTGATATAATCCGACTTTAAAAACCAAAATTTTAGGAAACTCCCGTGAGCCAACAACTAGAAAATATAGAAGAACAGTTAGCAAATCATAAACTCTCTTTAGAGGATTATGAGCATATTAAGCAGATTTTAGGGCGTGAGCCAAATCTTGTAGAGCTTGGAATCTTTTCTGCAATGTGGTCTGAGCACTGCTCATACAAATCATCAAAGATACACCTCAAAGGTTTTCCTACATCTGCACCATGGGTTATTCAAGGTCCTGGTGAGAATGCCGGTGTTATTGATATTGGTGATGGAATGGCTGCTGTCTTTAAGATGGAGTCACACAATCATCCGAGTTTTATTGAACCCTATCAAGGTGCTGCAACTGGTGTTGGTGGAATTATGCGTGATGTCTTTACTATGGGTGCTCGTCCGGTAGCGAATCTGAATGCACTTCGTTTTGGAAATATCTTAGGTAAAGATGACGTCTCAAAACATCAAAGATACCTCGTTCGTGGTGTAACTGAAGGAATCGGTGGTTATGGTAACTGTATGGGAGTTCCTACTATCGGTGGTGAGACAAGTTTTGATGAGTGTTATAATGGAAATATTCTGGTAAATGCATTTACACTCGGACTTGCAAAAAGTGATGAAATTTTCTATGGCAAAGCAGAAGGTATAGGTAACCCTGTTTTATATGTTGGTGCAAAAACAGGTCGTGACGGTCTTGGTGGTGCTGTTATGAGTTCTGACAGCTTTACTGAAGAGTCAAAATCACTTCGTCCTACTGTTCAGGTGGGTGACCCTTTTACTGAAAAACTGCTTCTTGAAGCTTGTTTGGAACTTTTTAAAACCGATCATGTTGTTGGTATTCAAGATATGGGAGCTGCGGGGCTTACCTCTTCATCTTTTGAGATGGCAGGTCGTAGTGGAAGTGGTATGATTATGCATCTTGACAAAGTTCCTGCTCGTGAAGAGGGTATGACTCCGTATGACTTTATGCTCTCAGAGTCTCAAGAGCGTATGCTTCTTTGTGCTAAAAAAGGTACAGAGGAAGAGATCATTAAAATCTTTGAAAAATGGGATCTTGATGCGGCAGTTATCGGAGAAGTGACTGATACTGGGAATATGGAACTTTTCTGGCATGGTGAAAAAGTTGCCGAAGTTCCGGTAGATCCTGTTTCTGAAGAGGCACCTGAGCTAAACCGTCCAATGAAGCGCCCTCAGTATCTTGACCTTATCAAAGATACTACTATCAATGACTTTCCAAAAGTAGAAAATCAAGAGGCATTTGAAAAGCTTACAAAATCTATGGAAGTAGTAGATAAGTCTTGGATATATACACAGTATGACTCTATGGTACAAACAAACACGATCAAAAAAGGTGGAGAGCTTGATGCCTCTGTTATTCGTGTAAAAGAGAATGGCCGTGCCTTGGCTATGAGTGCTGACTGTAATGTACGCTACTGTTATATCGACCCTAAACAAGGAGCTGCCGCAGCTGTTATTGAGTCTGGTAGAAATGTTGCCATGAGTGGTGCTCGTCCACTTGCAATTACAGACTGTCTTAACTATGGTAACCCTGAAAACCCTGAAGTTATGTGGCAGTTTGGAGAAGGATGTCTTGGTATCAAAGAGGCATGTGCCGAGCTTACTACTCCGGTAATCGGTGGAAATGTTTCACTTTATAATGAAACAAACGGTGTTTCTGTATTTCCTACACCGTCAATCGCTACTGTTGGTGTAAATGATGACCAAAACAATGTTTTAATGTCAAACTTTCAAGAAGAGGGAAATCTGCTCTATCTTGTAGGTAAGAGCAAAAGCGAGTTTGGCGGATCACTTTATATGAAAGAGATCTGTGGTGTTGTTGCCGGAAATATGCCGGAGATTGACTATGCAAAAGAGCTTGCACTTTGGGACCTTGTTATCGAAGCAAATAAAAAACATCTTTTAGAGTGTGCAAAAGATGCAAGTAGTGGTGGTGTGGCTATTGCGCTTGCAAAAATGGCAGCTACTTCAGGTCTTGGCTGTAATGTGAGCATGAGCGTTGAGGATGAGAGAGATATCTTCGCTGAATCTATGCACCGTGCTATCATTGAAGTAAAACCTGAGAATGCAGAAGCATTTGAAGCAATGCTTAACGGTCTTGCTTGTGAGAAAATAGGTGTTGTTGGCGGCAGTAAAATAAAAATCAACAATGTAGAGATGAGTATGGATGAGCTTCAAGACAACTACTATAATACTTTTAAAAGAGTTGTTGAACAAGATTTGTAATTACTTTTAAACAAAGGGATTTCCCTTTGTTACAAACTTCTTAAAAATTTAGATTTTCTTATATAAGCTATAAGAAAATTTAATTTATACTATTAACTTTCTTTTATATCTTTCACTGTATAATTCCACACAAATATAAATCTCAAGGAAATAGAATGATTAAAAATATTCTAGCACTTATTGGTGCTTTAGTTATTGCAGGTGCAATTATTGTTTATGTACAGTTTGGTCCAATGATAAAAGGAGCAACAAGTTTGGATGCAGGAGCAATGCCGGCATATATGAACATGTTTACAAAGGTAATTGAAACTGGTGATCCAGCAGAAGCTATGATGAAAGACTATGTAGTTGCTGAGGATATTGAGAGTGATGATGTAAAAGAGTCTATTGAAGCACTTGCAGAAGAGTACAATATGCGTGTGACTGGTTATGTGAAGATGTTTACAAAAGAAGATGCAAAACCAGATGAAGTAAAAGAGGCTCGTATATGGTCTTTATGTTCACTTCATATCGCAAAAGTATTTTTAAATCATTCAAGATTCTTCGGTGGTTTTATGCCATGTAGAATTATGCTTGTTGAGTATGGAAATGGTGAGAGACACTTAGTTACTATGGATCTTGAACTTGCTATTCATGGTGGAGCTCCACTTCCAAAAGAGATGCTAGAGCTTGCTAAAAAAGTTCAAATTGCTATGGATGAAATTCCATCTCGTGCTGCAAACGGTGATTTTTAATCACCGGCACAAGACGCTTCTGTTATATTAGCAATACTTATCTTTTTCTTACATAAATCTAATTTTAAATCTCAATTAACTTTTATATTAATAAGTGTATAATCTCACAGAATTTAGATACAAAGGAATTAAAATGCGTAAAAGTATAATTACAGCATTATTGGCAATCGGAATTGCTTTTTTTGCAACAGGATGTTCAACAATGCACATGGGATGGACAGCTGTAACTGGTCAACATAAGCTTGATGACGGTGCTATGGATGCATATGATGCAATGTTTACAGAAGTTGTTGAACATGGTGATCCGGCACGTGCTATGATGAAAGAGTACAAAGTTGCCGAAGACATCACTGGTGATGACGTAAAAGAGTCGATTACTGCGCTTGCTGAAGAGTATAACATGCGTGTAACTGGCTATGTTAAAATGTTTACAAAAGAAGATGCAAAACCAAATGAAGTAAAAGAGGCTCGTATTTGGTCTTTATGTTCACTTCATATTGCAAAAGTTTTCCTAAACTACTCTAGATATTTTGGTGGATTTATGCCGTGTAGAATTATGTATGTTCAATATGGAAACGGTGATGCTTACTTAATCACTATGGATCTTACTCTTGCAATTCACGGTGGTTATCCACTACCAGATGAGATGGCAGAGCTTGCTGCAAAAGTTAAAGTTGCGATGGAAGAGATTCCAGCTCGTGCTGCAAACGGTGACTTCTAGAACTCTTCTAGCTTGATCACCTCATAAGCCACCTCTTCATAGGGGTGTGCTTCTTTTAAAGCCTCTATAGCTTTTTTTATAAGAGCATCTTCACAAATCATCTCAATCTTATACTCTTGTACATACTCTATTTTATCTATTTTCCCAATGTATGGATTTGCACCATTTAGTGCTCGAAACTGTCCTGTGCCTTCACTCTCAAAAGAGCAGCAGTCATAGTTTCTAAACTTACCGGCACCAACCTTAAAAAGAGCCTCTTTTGTACTCTCTTTTGCCTCTTTTGGAACGAAATAGCTGAGCTTATACATCTTGCATCTCTTTAAGACTTTTGAGTAATGTATTATCAAGTCTATATTTTCGTTTTGCAACTTCGTCAATACTTTTATAAGAAAATCCATCTTCATTAAAACAGACAACGGAATTTGTTTGATTATTTAAAAGTGCATCTATTGCGTGAGAGACAAACTTGTAAGCCATGAGTCTGTCATAGACTGTCGGATTGCCACCTCTTTGAATATGCCCTAAAATAGAGATGCGTGACTCTATGCCGATTTTTTCTTCAAACCATTGGGCAATTTTTTGAGACTCATCTGCAATCCCTTCTGCAATAACAGCGATAAAGTAGCGACGGCCATTTTGTATCTGCTTTTGAAAATTGTTTTCATAATTTTGCAATCTATAAGGTACTTCGGGAATAAGACAGAGTTCAGCACCAGAGGTGAGTGCAGAGACAAGTGCCAGATAGCCACACTCTCTGCCCATTGTCTCTATAACAAATGCTCTACCAAAAGAGGATGCAGTATCACGAATGGAGTCTATGGCATTGCGGATGACATTAAGTGCCGTATCGACACCAAGACAGTAAGATGTTCCTGCTATGTCATTATCTATTGTAGAAGGAATGCCACAAAATTTAATACCATGCTCTTTGTAAAATACTTCCATACCACGAAATGATCCATCTCCACCCAAAACTACTAGCATATCTATGTTGTGTTTATCAAGATTTGCTTTTGCCTGTGCTCTGTACTCTTTTTGCATAAAACGTTTGGAGCGTGAGGAGAAAATCTTTGTACCGCCTTTGTTAATAATGCCTGCAACATCTTCATAATTTGCCTGCATAATCTTATTGTCTATCAATCCCTCATATCCATTATAGACAAAAAAAGGCGTGAGTCCTTTTTTTATAGAGTATTCCACAAAGTGTTTGATTGCCGGATTCATTCCAGATACATCACCGCCAGAACAGAGAATTGCTATATTCTTCATAGGTTTTCCTCAAGAGTTTTTTTAAGTTTACCATCTTCTAAACTCTATTTAGATAAAATGGCACCAATATTTTAATGTAAGGCTTGAGATGAAAAAAAGAGCATTGGTCAGTGTTAGTGATAAAACAGGTGTGGTTGATTTTTGTAAATCGCTTGTAAAAAACGGTTATGAGATTATCTCTACTGGTGGAACATACAAACTGCTTCGTGAAAATGGCGTAGATGCTATTGAAATAGATGAAGTAACAAAGTTTCCTGAGTGTTTTGAGGGGCGTGTAAAGACTCTAAACCCTTACGTTCATGGTGGAATTTTGCATCGTCGTGACAAGCAGAGTCATTTAGATCAGGCAAAAGAGCTTGGTGTTGAAGCGATTGACCTTGTTTGTGTCAATCTTTATCCTTTTAAAGCGACAATCGAGAAGACTGATGATTTTGATGAGATTATTGAAAACATCGACATCGGTGGTCCTGCAATGGTTCGCTCAGCTGCAAAAAACTTCGACTCTGTAATCATTGTTACAAATGTTGAAGATTATGCAGAAGTAATCGATGCGATTGAAAATGAGAAAAATACAAAAGAGTTTAGACGTGGCTATATGATAAAAGCGTATGAGCATACTGCTGCATATGACTCTATGATTGCAAATTATATGAACGAGCGTTTTAACGAAGGGTTTGGTGAAAAGCAGTTTATCGTAGGTGAGAAAGTGATGGATACTCGTTATGGTGAAAACCCACACCAAAAAGGTGCACTTTATGAGTTTGACAAGCACTTTAGCAACAACTTTAAAACACTTAAAGGTGAAGCAAGCTTTAACAACCTCAATGACCTAAACGGTGCTATTAAAATCGCAGCGGCATTTGGTGATGACAATGCTGTATGTATTACAAAACACGGAAACCCTTGTGGATTTGCAATTCGTGATAATCTTGTAGATGCTTACACTGAAGCACTCAAGTGTGACCCTGTTTCTGCATTTGGCGGTGTTGTAGCAGTAAATGGTGTAGTGACTAAAGAGTTAGCTCTTAAGATGAATGAGATCTTTTTAGAGGTAGTTATTGCTGGTCGTATCACTGAAGAAGCGCAAGAGGTATTTGCTGCGAAGAAGCGTATCAAGCTTTTTGAGATGGGAAGTGATAAACTTGTACTTGCAAATGATAAAAAAGATTTTAAACACATTGATGGCGGATTTGTTTTCCAAGATGCTGACAAAGTAAATGATGATGAAGTTAAAAATGCAAAACTTGTAAGTAAAAAAGCTGCAACTCCAGAAGAGATGAAAGATCTTGAGATCGCTTACAAAGTAGCAAGTCTTACAAAATCAAACTGTGTGGTATATGTAAAAGCTGCTGCTATGGTAGCTGTTGGTATGGGTATGACTAGCCGTGTTGATGCTGCACAGTGTGCGCTTAAAAAAGCTAAAGAGATGGGGCTAGATGTAACAGGTGCTGCGCTTGCGTCAGAGGCATTTTTCCCATTTAGAGACTCTATTGACGCTGCAGCAGCAGCAGGTGTAAAAAATGTGATTGAGCCTGGTGGGTCTATCCGTGATGATGAGGTTATTGCTGCTGCTGATGAGCATGGTATGAGCCTTTACTTCTCAGGTGTGAGACACTTCTTACATTAACAAACATAAAGTACCAGAGCAAAGAGCTCTGGACTTTCTTTAGTCTTTATTTTATCTTCATCTCTAGATTTTCTTTTTTTAATTTTTATTTATATCCTCTTGTTTCTTGTTTATTTTCAACCTTGCGTCACTTTAACTCAATTTTTGTCTCAAGTTGATTGACATTGGCTCAAGTTATATGATATAATATTGTCAAAATTAAGAACAGTTTTTAGAAAATTTAAAATATATAGGATGTAAATTATGAGTAAATCATTATATGAAACACTTGAAGTATCTCCAAATGCAAGTGAATCGGAGATTAAAAAAGCGTATAGAAAATTAGCAAGAAAGTATCACCCGGATATCTGTAAAGAGTCTAACTGTGAAGAGAAATTCAAAGAGATTAATGCTGCTTATGAGATTCTCAGTGACAAAGAGAAAAAAGAGCAGTATGATATGTATGGTGATGCGATGTTTGGTGGTCAAAACTTCCATGACTTCTCTCAAAGTCAAGGAGCAAATGTTGACCTTGATGAGATCCTTCGTCAGATGTTCGGTGGCGGAGGCGGCTTCTCTGGTGGATTTAGCCAAGGGGGAGCTGGCGGAAGTCGCAGAACATATTCATCTGGTGGTGGATTTGACGGTGGTTTTGGTGGCTTTGGCGGAGCTGGTGGAGGTTTCCATCAAGAGCCAAATCTTGACATTGAAGCAAATGTTACAATTCCATTTAGCGTAGCTATTTTAGGTGGAACACACTCTGTTTCCGTTAATGGAGAGCGTTTTGACATTAAGATTCCTGCCGGTGTAAAAACAGGGGAGAAGCTGCGTGTCAGAGGAAAAGGACATGCGCAAAACGGTCGTAAAGGTGACTTGCTTTTAAAAATCACAGTTGCACCGTCTCCAGAGTATGAGAGAGAAGGGGATGACCTGGTTAAAACTATAGATATTCCTCTCTATGCAGCTCTCTTTGGTGACAAAATTGCTGTACAGACGCTAGAGAAAGAGATAAAACTCAAAATCCCGCAAAATACGAAAAACGGTCAGCGTTTCCGTGTTAAAGGTATGGGAGCGATGAATAGAAAAACAAAACAACGTGGTGACTTATATCTCAAAGTAAACATTGTCAACCCTAAAGTTGAGGATCTCGACAGTGAGTTAGTTGAGATGATGAAAGAGAAGTTACCAAAAACAATATAAGGAGTGAATATGCACCACTATGATGAACCAGTATACTTAATCAGTATAGTTTCGAAAATTCTTGATATTCACCCACAGACTTTACGTCAGTATGAGCGTGAGAATCTAATTACACCATCCCGCTCAAACGGACGTATCCGTTTGTATTCACAGCGTGATATTGATAAGATTAAGTTGATTTTACGTCTTACACGTGAGCTAGGTGTGAATCTAGCAGGTGTTGATATCATTTTACGTATGAAAGAGACAGTTGATAAGATGGAAAAAGAGATAGCTGAACTTCGTCAAGAGGTTGAAGCTGCGAAAAATGCCCGCTCTGTCTCACGTGACAAAGCACTTGTTACAAAAAACAGTCTCTATGAGATGATAATCTTTGAAGGCGACTAGGCCTTCTCTTTGAGGCGTTCAACCTGAGCGCCTACTGCTTTTAACTTCTTCTCCAAAGCATCATACCCACGATCTAAGTGATAGATACGATGAATATCAGTTTCCCCTTCGGCGATAAGCGCTGCTAAAACAAGTGCACTTGAAGCACGCAAGTCTGTTGCCATAACATCTGCACCGGTGAGTTTGCTTTTACCGTTAATCGTTGCAGTATGGCCATTGAGAGAGATATCTGCTCCCATGCGTTGGAGTTCACTTACATGCATAAAACGGTTTTCAAACAAACGCTCTTCTATGATAGAGACACCCTCAGCTTGCGTTGCAAGTGCCATAAACTGTGCTTGCATATCTGTCGGAAATGCAGGATACTCCTGTGTTACTATTTTTACCGGTTTTATCGGCTTGTCAATAGGGTGAATGGTTATACTTTTGTCTTCTATGGTAAGACAAAAGCCCATCTCTTCAAGTTTCGCAAGTACCGAGTCTAAGTGTTTTGGTTCTGCTTTGTTAATAGTCAGTTCAGAGTTGGTAATAGCACCGGCACAGAGATATGTTCCGGCTTCTATTCTGTCTGGAATGATCTCGAACTCATCTATCTCTAAAAGTTTTCCATCACTTCCTTTTATCTTCAAAACGGCAGTTCCTATACCTTCAATCTCTACGCCACTGTTTGCAAGTACTTCACACAGTTGAACGACTTCAGGTTCACGTGCTGCATTTATAATGCTTGTCTCACCATGTGCCAAAGCTGCAGCCATGACAATGTTTGCAGTTCCGGTAACTGTAATCTTGTCAAAGATGATCTCACAGCCATGCAGTCCTTGAGGAGCACGTGCTTCAATATAGCCAGCACGAATATCAATCTCTGCA
The DNA here is from genome assembly GCA_027063745.1 of Sulfurimonas sp. Lineage (GTDB taxonomy): Bacteria > Campylobacterota > Campylobacteria > Campylobacterales > Sulfurimonadaceae > Sulfurimonas. Next base: position 26,244 of record JAMORG010000025.1, on the reverse strand, counting down.
CCCATCTGTTCAAGTGCTTTTAAGTGCAAGTCAATTGGGCGCTGACCAATAGCGCACCCGCCAGGGAGTGAGACCTCACAGTGCCCAAAACGAGTAAGTAATGGTCCAAGTACCAAAATAGAAGCACGCATTGTTTTTACAATGTCATAGGTTGCTTTTGTTTCATTGATGGAACTTGTATCAACCGCTACATGCTCGTCTTCAAAGTTGCATTTTGCACCAAGGTTTGTTAAAAGTTTTAAAAGTGTTTTGATATCTGCAACTGAGGGAAGGTTTTTAATGATTACAGTGTTTTTTGCCAAGATACTCATAGCAATAAGTGGTAAAGAAGCATTTTTAGCACCTGATATCTCGATGCTGCCTTTTAATTTCGATGAGCCTTTAATGTGTAAGTAGTCCATAATTCTCTTTAATTGTTAGATAATTTGTTATGATATTATATCTTAAATTTGCTATACTTCGATTAACTAATAAAGCAATGACAGTAGGAAGTAAGATGAGTTCAGCGTTAGAGAGACTAAAAAAGATTACGAGTCAAATATCATCATATGAGCTTGCTCGTAAAGAGAACCTTACAAAACTACAAAAACTTTTTTCGACAATAGGCATTGATAAAAAGATACATAACTTTTCGGATATTTTTAAATTCAAGGCGATTAATCTCTCGGGTGTATCACTCAGTGAAGAGAATCTAGGCGAGATAAAAGAGGGGAAATACCTTCAAATCTTGGCAATATCCTATGATAAAGATGCCAAGGTCAAGAGTAAAAATATCTCACTTGCCTATTTTGGTCGGGTTGAGAATGTTGATGAAAAACTGCGTGAGCAAGTTGTTGAGTTTGTTATTCGTTTTCGTTTTGAAAAGAGTTTTATGAACCTGGAACATTACCACACAATGCTTGGGAAATTCGCCAATACAAATGAATAAGTTTTATTTTTCTCTTTGGTTCTTCTGGCTTGTTCGAGTTGTTTTGTGTACGCTTTTTATTGCTGCGTTTATAAGTGGAGTTGCCACACTCTTTATCTATGTACGGCAGGGCATGCTGACATTAGATGATGAAGTGCTTGCAGCGCTTTATGATATTTGGCACTTTTGGTTTGTTGTCTCGTTAAATATTGCTCTTTTAATAGCACTTTTTCGAAGTGTCAAGTATCTTTTTAACCGTTGTTATGGTGGGTATGTATTGAAGTTAAAGGTGTGTCAAAAAGAAGCAAACACAGCATTTATAGAGACAATAGGCTATGGAGATCTTGTAAAAGTCTGGCGCAGATGGTTTATGCTGCTTATTTGGCTGGTTGCAGCCGAGATAGTTTTGGCAGTTATACTGAATTATCTTTTGAGTAGTAGTGTTACTCTCTTTGACTGGTTTAGCATCTATACACTTTATCTCTTCATAGCTGTAGCTGCTTATTTTTCTTTTGTGTTTTTGAGTGCTCGCTGTAAGGTTGTTAAGGTTGTAAAATGTTGATCTTTTTAGATATAGAGACAACTGGTTTTGAGTCTGATGATAAAATCTGTTCTTTGGGACTGCTCTGTTTTGAAGAAGATGAGTTTTTAAAAAGTGACTATACTCTTGTCAATGAAGCTAAGAAGATTCCCGCAAAAGCTTCAGCTTTGCATAATATAACAAATGAGATGATTGCAAAAGCAAAACCTTTGCGTGAGAGTTCTGTATATAAGACGCTCTTTGAGCTAAACAAAGAGACAAATACATTGGTGGTGCATGATGCCTCTTTTGTTCTTGCTTTTTTAAGTGCAGGCGGTTTGTCTTGGAATGGTACAATTATAGATACAAAAAAGCTTGTAAAGCACACGATACAGGAGTGTGAGATCTTTACTCTGGAGTTTTTACGATATGAGCTAAAACTCTATCGCCAAGAGAATCAATACAAAGCTCTTTGTGGCATCAAAGATGCTTTAATCGCACATCATGCTCTGCATGACGCACTCTTGATAAAGATGCTTTATGATTATCTGCATCAGGAGATTGATCTTGATACGATGGCTAGGCTTAGTTTTGAAAATGTACTTTTGGAGAAGTTCCCCTTTGGCAAATATCAGGGGCGCTATATTGAAGAGATACTGCAGGAAGATTTTGCCTATTTGAAGTGGTTGCTTGCTTTAGAAGACTTAGATAGCGATTTACGCTATTCACTTACGTATTATTTAGAAGGATAAAGAGATGAAAGTTGCTGTTGCGTGTCAGTCACCCCTGTTACAAAAATCATTGGAAGTTTTTTTAAAAAACTATATCAGTAGTTCAAAAAAAAGTGATCTGGTGATTCGAGATGAAGCTTGTATAGGTGATGATAAACGCTGTTTTTATATAGGAAGTACACCTGAAGCAGACCTTGTAAAACCATTTTCAAAATCACAGCTTATCTTGGCACTGGAGCGTCGTTATAGGGAGCTTTACAAACAAGAGAGTCGTGAGAATGAAAAAGAGATACTCAAACAGGAGTACCTTGAAGATGAGGGTATGGACTTTTCAATCTTAGAAAAGCGTATTGATGCGCTCACGCAAGAGTATAAAGAGAATATTTTAAGAGCGGTGAAAGCATTTTATGAAAAGTAATAAACTAACAAAAAAGATAGTTGCTGGTAAATATAAGGGTAAAAGTTTGGAGCTTCCTTCAAAAACAACGACACGAAGTTCAAAAGCGATTGTTTTAGAGTCGTTTTTCAATACCTTGCAGTTTGACATAGTCGATGCAAACTTTGTTGAGGTCTTTTCCGGTTCGGGATCTATCGGTCTTGAGGCACTCAGTCGTGGAGCAAAGAAGATCTATTTTATGGAAAAAGACAGAGATGCTCTGCGTGTATTGCAAAAAAACATAGCACAGACTGACCCATCAGCCTGCGAGGTCTTTGCAGGAGACAGTTTTACAAATATTGGCCAAGTGATGACTCGTCTTAAAAAAGCAAAAGAGTCTGCTTATATCTACATTGACCCGCCTTTTAGCATCCGTGAGGGGATGGAAGATATTTATGATAAAACAATGGAACTTATTAAAAACCTACCACCAGAGAATGTTAATATGGTTATAGTGGAGCATATGAGTGGGCTAGAACTTCCTACAGAGCTTGGGCCTTATCATCTCAAAAAATCCAAAAAATTTGGAAAAACGACACTCTCTTATTATCAAAAATCAGAGATGGAATAGGAGTTGCTTTAATCCTTGTATATAAAACAAGGATGAGGCTTAATGAGAATACTACTTACTTTTTTTCTTTTTGTTTTCTCTCTTCACGCAACAAAGATAAATGATGTCTCAAACATTGTCGGTGTGCGTGAGAATCAGATTATCGGCTACTCTCTTGTAATCGGTCTGAAAAAGACCGGAGATGGTACTACTTCAAAATTTACACTCCAGTCAATTTCAAATATGCTCAAAGCGATGAACATCGATATGAATCCAATCGATATCAAGTCTAAAAATGTTGCAGCGGTTGTTGTTACTGCTACGATGAAACCATTTGCCCGTCAGGGGGACAAGTTTGATGTTACCGTATCTTCAATCGGTGATGCAAAGAGTTTAGAGGGTGGAACACTGCTTATGACACCGCTAAAAGGGGTTGATGGTAAGATCTATGCACTTGCACAGGGACCGGTAAGCATCGGTGGGCGTAATGTCCGAGGTGCCGGTGCTGAGTCGCATCCGACAACAGGTATCGTCTATAATGGCGGTTTTATCGAACGTGAGATAAATATAGATCTGTTTCACAAAGAGTATGCGACACTTTCACTCAAAGAGGCTGGATTTTCTAATGCTGTTGCTATTCAAAAAGCGATCAATGCTTTTTATAATACACAGGTGGCCGTAGCACTTGACTCACGCAGTATTCGTCTCAAACGCCCAAAAAACCGATCTATGATTGAGTTTTTGGCTGAGGTTCAAAACATAGATATGGACTATAAACCAAAAAACAGAATCATCATCAATGAAAAAACTGGAACTATCGTTGCTGGTGTAGATATAGAACTGCGTCCTGTTATCCTCACGCAGGGGGATATCACGATAAAGATAGTTGAACAGGATAATATCTCAAAACCGGAAGGTTCTATGGAAGTAGATAAAAATCTTGTTATCGGTTTAAATGAGAATGAAGTATATACAAAAAAGGGAACAACAACGGTTGCAAACCTTGTGCGTTCACTTCAAAAACTAGGGGCTACTCCAAAAGAGATTATCTCTATTTTGGAAGCTATGAAGAGTGCTGGAAGTATCTCTGCAGAGTTAAAGGTAATATAATGAACTATGGAATAAATGCACTCAATGCTCAATCACAACTGATTTCACAAAACAGAGATATACCAAAAATAGATGAAAAAGCAGAGAATGAAGCGCTGCGTGAGCAGACAGATGCTTTTGAGTCTATTATTGTAAAAATGCTTCTTGATAACGCCATGAAAGATGAAAAAAATCTTTTCTCAGATCAAAATGACCCAGGGGATAAGATTTATAAATCTATGTACAGAGAAGAACTTGCAAAAGCAAGTGCGGGAAGCTTTGGATTTTCGCAGATGCTTTATGATTATTTAAGTCAAAAAAGTTCTTAAAAAAAGTTTAGGAAATCATAAATTTGTCGATATAGAAGTATAGAAAAACTATGAGTATGCTTTAAAGGAAAGATTATGATTTCATCACTAAATGGTTCAGTCGCAGGACGTGCTTATAACACGGTAGCAAATGAGAACAAAGAACTAAAACAAAACGCAAAGGTGACTAGCTCAAAAGAGAGCGGTCAAACCAAGATAGAGAGACTCAAAGAGTCTATAGACTCTGGCGAGTACAAAGTGGACTTGACGGCATTAGCAACAAAAATGGCGGACGAGTTACTTTAGAAATAAAATAACGGGGGTGTGAGATGCTTTCTCATCATTTACAAGGTGCTTTAGAAGATTTACGAGATTTAATTGCGATAACAGCAGCAGATATTGAAGATATAAAAACAGCAAAGCACGACCCCCAGTTTGAACGATTGTCGCTAAAAGAGGAAAAGCTAAAAAGTTTTGAAGCAAAAAAAGCAATGATTGACCATGAAATTGCTCTTCTTATACAACAAAATCCCAACACAGACCTTCCAAATCTGCTCACGCAAGAACAACATACTCTTTTGGATGAACTAAAAACAGAGTTAAATAATTTAAAAGATATCAATAAAAAATATGCGAAATTCGTTTTGATAGTAAGTAATTTATATAATGATTTTTTAGAAAGACTTGTTCCTACAGAGATGCAAGGGTATAAAAAAGTAGCATCAAAAGAAGCTGCAATTCTTGAAGTAAGGGCATAATCATGGGATCTATCTTTAATACACTTGGAATTGGATACTCTGGTTTAAGTGCAGCGCAAGTTGGTATAGATACGACGGGACATAATATTGCAAATGCCGAGAGTGAGGGCTACACTCGTCAGCGTGTTGTAAGTGCAGCTACAACACCACTCCAAACAATGCCAGGACAAGTGGGAAACGGTGTAGAGATACAAGATATTCAAAGAATTTTTGATAATTTTGTATTTGACAGATACAGCACGATATCTGGTGATAAAGAGTACAGTGATTTTGAAAAGCAGACACTTGAAGAGCTCTCTACCTACTTTCCCGAGATTGATGGTGTTGGAATAAAAGCAGACCTTGCCGAGTACTACAATATGTGGCAAACGCTTGCAGACAACCCTGATAATGATGCTATAAAAGTTGCTTTGGCAAAGCAGACAGAGACTTTGACAAAGCATATCGCTCAGACACAAGAGCAGGCTCTGGGTTTACAAATGCAGCTTAATGAACAACTAAAAGTAAATATTGATGAAGTAAACTCTCTTGCAAAACAGCTGGCAGATTTAAATATATCCATCGAAGTCGCAGAGTCAAGTGAAGGATATACTGCAAATGATCTACGTGATAAAAGAAATGTTATAGAGCGTAGTTTATCACGGCTTATAGGTGCAAAGGTAAAACAAGGGCAACTTGAATCAAATATTCAAATAGATTCCAATTCCAACACGCGTAGTGGAAGTTACACTCTGAGCGTCAATGGTTTTAATATAGTTGATGGAAGTAGCTATCATCCTCTTAAAGTAACAAATGATAATAATGAATATGGCTTTTACAGTGTAAGCTATGAACGTCAAGATGGGGTGTTGATTCCTATTGAAGAGGATATACGAAGTGGTCGTGTGGGTGCTATTTTTGCTCTTCGTGGTGGAGCTATTGATACAACAAGTGGTATGCCAGTGGATGGAATACTGCAAAAAACAGTAACAGATCTTGATGCTTTTGCAAAAGGCTTAATAGAGGCAACAAATAATCTGTATGCACAAAATGCTACAACAAAGATGGACTCAAACCTAGTGACTATCAATAAAGACACTCCTTTAGTCAATTCGAACTTAAACATAAATACGGGTGCATTTGATCTTATTGTATATGATATTGACGGAAATGAAGTTGCAAGAAGAGAAATGACGATAGACTATGCTACGACCATGAAAGGAAGCAGTAACTCTATAGAGAGCCAACTTCAAGCGAATATTGATGATAACAATGATTCAAATGCAAACAATGATATCGATGATTATTTGCTTTTTAACTTTCAAACGGCAGCAAATGGTGATTTACGATTAGAGTTAATGGTAAATCCTGATGCCGAATCAAAGGGTTATACATTTGCAATAGCGGACAAACTGGAAAATGACAACTTCTCATCTGGCAGTAACTTTGCAGGGGCTTTAGGGCTTGGACGTTATTTAGATGGGCATAATGCTCGTGATATATCTTTAAACAATAAGTTTGAGGATAATCCTACAAAGATAAGTGCCGGATACTCTTCAACAGCAGGTGATAGTCGTTTGGCACTTGATATGGTTCAACAACAGTTTGAATCTTATAAGTTTCAAGTTGACAGTGAAGTATATGATACTACTATTTATGGAATGTTTGATATTACGGCAACCTATGTCGGGATTGCTACAAATTCAGCTATTACACGAAATGACACGGTAACGGCTCAGTTTAATGCAACAGAGATGGAATATAATTCTGTCTCTAAAGTAAGTATAGATGAAGAGATGACAAATCTTATAAAATATCAGACTTCGTATGGTGCAGCTGCAAAAGTCATTACAACTATTGATCAGATGATGCAAACACTTCTTGGAATCAAACAGTAAAGTGCCGAAATTTAGTATTTTTTTACTTCTTTTTCTCTTTATCTTCTCCTTTTTTGGAGGTTTTGTATATACGCAAGATCCCTATATCTTAGATCCTCATGCTATTTTGCTGGAGCCCTCTTTTTTGCATCCTTTTGGTACAGACAGATTGGGACGAGATATTTTAGCTCGTCTTATAGAAGGTGGTAAGGTTTCACTTTCTATCGGGGTAGGGAGTGCACTTGTCGCATCTTTTATCGGACTTATTCTAGGTTCTGTTGCTGGATATTTTCGAGGAAAGATTGATAAAGCATTTGTTGTTTTAGTAGATCTTTTTTTGACCTTTCCTACCTTTTTTTTACTTTTGGCACTTGTCTCTTATGTAAATGCATCGGTATGGGTACTTATTGTGGTTATTTCCATTACGGGATGGATGACGACAGCAAGACTTATCCGTTCTGAGAGTTTTAAAATAGGCTCACAGCCCTATATAAAGATCTTAGATATAGCAAAAGTAAAAAAAAGCAAAATACTTCTAAAATATTATGCACCAATACTAGCACCTATCTTCTTTGTAAGCTTTACTTTTGGAGTAGGGGGTGCTATACTTGCCGAATCAGGGCTTAGTTTTTTAGGGCTTGGTATCGTTGCACCGCAGATGAGTTGGGGTACGATTTTAAGTGGTGGAAAAGATGTTATAGAGATTGCATGGTGGGTGAGTTTTTTCCCGGGCTTGATGATTTTTCTTGTAACATTTTCACTGATAAATATCTCAAACTATCTCCAAACACTCACCAATAAAAAAGAGATAAAGGCATAAGATGCAAAAAACACAAGAGAGTTTTGTTGGTTACTATATCATCGTGGTGGCTGCAATAGTTGTAGTTTTTGCCGGTGTAAAGTTTATAACCCCTATTCTTGTACCGTTTTTGCTTTCTTTATTTATAGCGATTATCCTCTCTCCTGCATATGGATTTTTAGTAGCTAAAAGAGTCCCTCAAATTATTGCCATATTCCTTGTAATATCTGCTTTTTTGATAGTATTGGTAATGATGGCAAAACTTATTGGTACTTCTGTACATGAATTTAGTCAAAATATTGATAATTATGCTCAAAAGCTTACAAGTTATTATAGTGATATCTCTCACGCAGCAGAAAATTTTGGTATAGAAATTCCAGTAAGTGAGATAGCAAATATCTTAAATACAAAACAATTAATGCATTTTGTAACTTCTTTGATTGAAAGTTTGGGAGCACTTTTTACAAATGGTTTTGTAGTTATTTTAACGGTGACTTTTATGCTTTTGGAATCTCAACACTTTGTAAAAAAGATACTCTACATGGATGGTCATAAAAAAACCATGCAGCATATCAATGAGATTTTTTCTCAGATTAAAAGTTATATGGTCATCAAAGCACTTATATCCCTTTTTACAGGTTTTATTATTTGGTTGGGTCTGAGCTTAATAGGAACGGACTATGCATTCTTATGGGGAGTATTGGCTTTTTTACTTAACTTTATACCAAATATCGGCTCCATTCTTGCAGCTATTCCGGCGGTACTTATTACACTGGTACAGCTTGGAGCTTTTAGTGCATTTTTAGTCTCTTTGCTTTATTTTTTTGTCAATATTGTTATAGGTTCTATTTTAGAACCAAAAATCATGGGCAGAGGTTTAGGTCTCTCAACCTTGGTGGTTTTTTTATCTTTGATTTTTTGGGGATGGTTACTTGGTATGGTTGGAATGTTGCTCTCAATTCCACTTACCATTATGGCAAAGATAATATTTAATGCCAATGCAAATACAAAATGGCTTGCAATCCTTTTAGATACTGGAGATAACTTACAATCCAAATCAAAAGAAAAAAATATTCTAAAGTAGGCTAAATATTTATTTGGTATAATCACTTTATAAAAATAAATTGATTTATATAATTTTTTGCAAGTGTTTTTCCGAGGAGTCAGAACAGATGATTTTAATGATAGATAATTATGATAGTTTTACTTACAATATTGTTCAATATTGCCGTGAATTGGGTGCTGACTTAAAAGTGATCCGTAATGATGAGATGAGTGTAGAAGAGATAGAGGCACTTAATCCGGAAAAAATCATCATTTCTCCTGGTCCAGCTTCTCCAGATGAAGCAGGTGTGACACTTGATGTTATCCGTCATTTTCAAGATAAAGTACCTATCTTTGGTATCTGTTTGGGACATCAAAGCATTGCTCAGGTTTTTGGAGGGGATGTTGTTCGTGCTAAAAATATGATGCATGGAAAGACCTCTATAATGAAGCAAAATGGTGATTTTGCAATTTTTAAAGATCTTCCAAAAGAGTTTAGAGCAACACGTTATCACTCTTTAATCGTTGATAAAAACACATTGCCAGATACAATAGAACCTACTGCATTTTCAACTGATGATGAGGAGATAATGGCTTTAAAGGTAAAAGATAAAGATATCTTTGGTGTTCAATTTCATCCTGAATCTATTATGAGTGAGTATGGGCATGAGATGATAGGAAATTTCTTAAAATTATGAAATATCGACTCATCTTATTGCTCATAGTTGTAATAGATGCTGCTATATTACTTTTTGAATCATCTCGTCTTTCTATATCTTCTTCAGAAGCATACTTACTCTATAATGAAACAAGCTTTTTACAACAGATAGTTGCTACATCTTTGAAGTTTTTTGGCCATAATGATTTTGCTCTGCGCTTTCCTTTTTTATTTTTCCATTTTGCAAGTATCTTTTTAATCTATCAGCTCTCTAAGCAATATATTTCCAATGAAAGAAATAGAATTTGGCTTGTTTTGACTTTTGTTCTTTTGCCTGGTGTGGTAAGTGCTGCTGTGGTGTTTTCACATGCTGGTTTTTTGATATTTGGTCTTTTACTTTTTTTCTATATTGCTCAACTGAGTCAAAAAGGAATGTATGCTCTTTTATTTTTCTATGCTTTGATTGACGGAGGTTTTGCATATCTTTTTTTAGGTTTGTTTATTTTTGCTCTTACACATAAAAAGAGATATTTTGCACTCTATACATTATGTTTGTATCTTGTATCTATTTATCTGTACGGGTTTACTATACATGGTTATCCTCGAGGACACTTTTTAGACACTATAGGTCTTTATAGTGCCATATTGACACCTGTTATTTTTATTTATCTTTTCTATGTTTTGTATCGACGTTATCTGACTGGTCAAAAAGATATGCTGTGGTATGTTTCAACAACGGCTCTGCTGTTTTCTTTAATAACATCCTTTAGACAAAAAATAGATATCGTAGAGTTTGCACCTTACCTTATCATTGCATTGCCTTTGGCGGCACAAACATTTGCCAGCTCTTATCGGGTACGTTTAAAAGAACATAGAAAAGTGTATCGTACTATTTTTGTAACGGCTTTTGTCTTGCTTCTGGCCAATACTATGGTTGTTTTTTTTAATAAAGAGTTGTATCTTCTTTTGGATAATCCTAAAAAGAATTTTATTTATAATATGGATGTAGCAAAGGAGTTGGCTCACGCACTTAAAAGTAAAAATATAAAGTGTATTGATACAGATGCAAAAATGCAGAGTCGACTTCGCTTTTATGGCATTGAAAAATGTAACGCTTACAGACTAAAAAGCCTACCACTAAACAGTAATAAAGATTCAGATGTAACAATACGTTACAGAGGTGAGGTCTTATATAAAGCTGATGTTACTAAATTAAACAAAAACTAGAGCATTTCCCTACTTAAGAGAGGGCAAAGATATTTATTAAATGAGTTATGATAGAATTAGCCACAAATATCAAAATAGGGAGTTTCTATGGCTCAAAAAGCGATACGAGAATACGACGCAAAGTCAATTTTAGCAAAACACTGGAATAAATACTTTCCAGATTTTACTTATTCATACGAAACAGTTTTAGTAACTTCAGGTGCTGAGCTACTTGAAGCTGCAAAAGAGAAACCATGGTTAAAAGAAAAGCCATTAGTTGTTAAACCAGATATGCTTTTTGGTAAGCGTGGTAAAAATGGTTTAGTTCTTTTTAAAGATCAAAAACCAGGTGATGTTACTTTAGAAAAAGCAGCAGCATGGATTGATGAAAAAGCAAAAGAAGATGTAGCGGTATATTTTTCTTTTGATGGTGACACTCCGACTGGTGAGCCAAAAGTAGATAGATTAACTCACTTCATTGTTGAGCCATTTACTCCACACTCTCAAGATGAAGAGTACTATATTTCTGCTACTGTTGTTGGTGATGAAGATGTTCTTTATATGTCAGCTGAAGGTGGTATGGAAGTTGAAGAGGGTTGGGATGAAAAAGTTACTGAATTAGCATTCCCAATTACTGCAACTGAAGAAGAGATTGCTGAGAAAATCAAAGCAAACATTCCTGCAGATGTAAAAGAAGAAGACAAAGAAAACTTTGCAAAATTTGCAATCGGTTTCTTTAAAGCATACCGTGATCTTAACTTTGCATACCTTGAGATCAACCCGTTTGTAATGCAAGGTACAAAAATCGAGCTTTTAGATATGGTTGCTAAGCTTGATGATACTGCTGGTTTTATGATGGTAGAAGAGTGGGGTGATGTTGAGTATCCTACTGCATTTGGTATGGAGTCTAAATCTCCAGAAGTTGAAGCTATTGAAGAGGCTGATGCTAAAACTGGTGCATCTTTAAAGCTTACACTTCTTAAACCAGAAGCTAGAATCTGGACTATGGTTGCCGGTGGTGGTGCTTCAGTTGTTTATGCTGACACTATTGCAGACTTTGCAGGTATTGAAGATCTTGCTAACTATGGTGAGTACTCTGGAGGACCTACTACAGGTGAGACTAAGTTCTACGCTGAGACTATTTTAGATCTTATGACTCGTGAGAAAGATCCAAAAGGTCGTGATAAAATCTTAATCATCGGTGGTGCGATTGCAAACTTTACTGATGTTGCAAAAACATTTACAGGTATCATCCAAGCATTTGAAAAGTATGCGGACAAAATGAAAGATGTTGGTGTTAAAATCTATGTTCGTCGTGGTGGACCAAACTATGAAAAAGGTTTAAAAGACATCAAAGAGGCAGCTGACAGACTTGGTCTTAACATTGAAGTATATGGTCCAGAGACACACGTTACAGATATCGTGCGTATGGCATTAGAAGAGAAGTAAGGAGAAGAGATGGGAAAATTATTTACTAGAGATACACAAGCTATTTTTTGGAACAACAACAAAACAGCTATCCAAAGAATGCTTGACTATGATTATACAATTAAGAGAGAGACTCCATCTGTTGCAGCTATCGTAGCACCAACGAGTTCAAACAAGTTCGAGAAGTTCTTTTGGGGTGGGGATGAGATTATGGTTCCTATCTATAAAAGTACCGCAGAAGCAAAAGCTGCTCAGCCACAGGCTGATGTACTTTTAAACTTCGCATCATTCAGAACTGCTTATGATGTAACTATGGAAGCACTTAACATTGGTGGTTTCAAAACTATCATGATTACAGCTGAAGGTATTCCTGAAAGACTTGCTCGTGGTATGAATGCTTATGCACGTGAGCTTGGTGTTGTTGTTATCGGGCCAGCTACTGTTGGTGCTATCGCTCCGGGTGCATTTAAAATCGCTAATATCGGTGGTACAATTGAGAATATCATTAACTCTAAACTTCACCGTGCAGGTTCTTGTGGACTTGTAACACGTTCAGGTGGACTTTTCAATGAGCTTGCAAACATCATCGCTATCAATGCAGATGGTATCGCAGAGGGTGTTGCTATTGGTGGTGACCGTTTCGTTGGTTCTGTTTTCATCGACAACTTACTTCGTATGCAAGAAAATCCAGATGTTAAGTATATGATTTTACTTGGTGAAGTTGGTGGTACTGAAGAGTACAAAGTTATCGAAGCTGTTAAATCTGGTAAGATCACTAAGCCAATCATCGCATGGTGTATCGGTACTATTGCTAAGTATTATGACTCTGGTGTTCAGTTCGGTCACGCAGGTGCATCTGCAAATGGTGATATGGAAACTGCTGAAGCGAAAAACAAAGCTATGGCAGAAGCTGGTATTCACGTACCTGCGACATTCAATGATCTTCCAGCAAAAATCAAAGAGGTTTATGAAGATCTTAAAGCGAAGGGTGTTATTGGTGAGATTGAAGAGCCTGAAATCAACATCATTCCTAAGAATCGTCGTCCTAAAAACTTCATCTGTACTATCTCTGATGATCGTGGTGAAGAAGCAACTTACGCAGGTTTCCCAATCTCTAGCGTTGCAACTCCTGACACTGGTAAAGGTATCGGTGATGTTATTTCACTTCTATGGTTCAAAAAACAGTATCCAAAATGGGCTACAGATTTCATTGAGACAGTAATTAAGACTGTTGCAGATCATGGTCCGGCAGTATCTGGTGCACACAATGCAAAAGTAACTGCACGTGCTGGAAAATCTGTTGTTGAATCACTTGTAACTGGTCTTTTAACAATTGGTCCACGTTTTGGTGGTGCTATTGACGGTGCTGCGAAATACTTTAAATATGCTGATGATAACAATCTTTCTCCAAAAGAGTTCTTATCATACATGAAAAAAGAAGGGGTGCCAATTCCAGGTATCGGTCACCGTATCAAGTCTCTTAAAAACCCAGACTTACGTGTAACTGGTCTTATGAACTATGCAGCTGAGCACTTCCCAGCTACACCGCTTCTTGATTATGCAAGAACTGTTGAAGCACTTACTACATCTAAGAAAGAGAACCTTATCTTAAATGTTGATGGTACTATTGGAATACTAATGGTAGATATGTGGAGAGCGCTTGGATACAGCGAAGAAGAGATCAATGAGTTTATCGAGTCTGGTACTCTTAACGCATTCTTCATCGTTGGTCGTTCAATCGGTTTCATCGGTCATGTACTTGATGAAAAACGTCTTGCAATGCCAATGTATCGTCACCCAATGGATGATATTCTTTACGATGTTAAAAAAGCTGAGAAGATCGACTAAGACTTCTCCTCTTTTAACAGAGACAGAGAGTTTGTCTCTCTGTTTCACACTCTTTTTATAAAATCCCGCTAACTCCTTTTTCATCATCTTTATATAACCAATTCTATGCTATTATTTTGCATACAATTTTAGGTGTAAAAATGAAAAACTATATACAAGATCAAATTAAAAAATCATACGAGACAAAACAGGCAATATATGAGAATGAAGAGCTTTTAGAGAAGATAGAAGCCGTTGCAAAACTCTGTGTGAAACTCTATAAAGAGAGTGACAAAAAGACAATCTTAGCAGGCAATGGCGGAAGTGCAGCCGATGCGCAGCATATTGCAGCAGAGTTGGTTGGACGTTATGGGTTTGACAGACCTTCGATACCTTCCCTTGCCCTTACAACAGACACTTCAAACCTTACGGCTATTGGAAATGATTATGGATATGACCAGGTCTTCTCACGTCAGCTTGCAGGTATGGGTCAAAAAGGTGATATCTTTTTTGGAATCTCTACTTCAGGAAATTCACAAAACATTATCAACGCTTTTGAAGTAGCAAAGGAAAAAGGCATCACTACTGTTGCACTAGTAGGTCGTGATGGTGGTAAGATGGGTGCTATGGCAGATATCGCGCTTATTGTTCCATCAGACTCTACACCTCGAATTCAAGAGTCACACATATTGATAGGGCATATCATCTGTGATATTATTGAAAAAGAGGTTTTTGGTGACGGAGTAGAGGCGTAAATGTCGAAAAAAGCTCTTTTTTTAGATCGTGATGGTGTTGTTAATGTAGAAAAAGAGTATCTCTACAAGCAAGAAGATTTTGAATTTATAGATGGAATCTTTGAGCTTTGTCAGCATTACCAAGAGCAAGGGTATATGATCTTTGTAGTGACAAATCAGTCAGGTATTGCTCGGGGTTACTACAGCGAAGCAGATTTTTCAAAGCTTACAGAGTGGATGATACGTGAGTTTGACAAAAGAGATATAAAGATAGAAAAAGTCTATCACTGTCCACACCATCCAAAGCTCTCAGGAGAGTGTAGTTGTCGTAAACCAAAACCGGGAATGCTTCTTGAAGCTGCGCGTGAGTTTGATGTGGATTTGGCAAATTCCATTATCATTGGAGACAAAGAGAGAGATATTGAAGCAGGGCTCAATGCCGGACTGCGTGAGACATATCTTTTTGATGAAACTGCTCAGGTAAAAGAATCAAAAGCGACAAAGATAGTAAATAAACTAGATGAGATTTGGAAGTAAATATGCTTATATTAAACAGTGGCGGAACATTTAACAAACGATACAACGAAGAGACAGGGGAGCTTGAAGTTCCTTATGACAATGATGCCATAGATGAGATAATGGCCTCTATAAAGCATCACTTTATGGTTGCAGGGGTGGTTTACAAAGATAGTCTTGATATGACCATTGATGATAGAAAAATGCTTGCAAGTATTATTGCTGAATCTGATGAGGCGGAGTTTGTCATCGTTCATGGTACTGATACCATTGATGAGACTGCAGAGTTTTTAGATGCCATCTTTGATGACAGGGTTATTGTGCTCACGGGGGCAATGAAGCCTTATATTATAGATAGGTCAGAAGCGAGTTTTAACCTTGGAATGGCAATAGGTTTTGCCGAGACACAAGAGATGGCAGGTGTTTATATCTGTATGAATGGTTATACCCGTCCATGGCAAGAACTCAAAAAAAATAGAACATTAGGGAAGTTTCAAGTTGTCCAAGAAAATTAAATGTGACCACTGTCACCTCGAGTTTAGCGAAGATGTAATGATTGAAGATGATGGGCATTATTTTTGTTGTAATGGCTGTCAGGGAGTTTATCATCTCCTAAGTGAACAAGGCCTTGATGGTTTTTACAAAAAGCTTGGTGATGAAAAACTCGCTCCTCCATCACAGCAGTATGAAGACTCTGCAAACTTTAACTCTCCTGCTTTTTATGAACGCTATGTAAAGGTAAACAAAGAGGGCTTCTCTGAAGTCTCTTTGATTATTGAAGGGATTCACTGTGCAGCCTGTGTGTGGCTCAATGAAAAAGCTTTAGAAAATATGGATGGTGTCATTGCGACAAATATCAACTATACAAACAATAAAGCAAAAGTTGTTTGGGATGATGATGTTGTAAAACTTTCTGAAATTATAGATATGATTCGTGCAATCGGTTACAATGCCTACCCGTATGATGCCTCTCTTCAAGAAGAAAAAGCCAATAAAGAGCGAAAAGATTACTATCTGCGTATTGCCGTTGCTGTTTTTGCCACAATGAATATGATGACCATTATGGTAGCACAGTATGCTGGTTACTTTACCGGCATCTCTGATGATGTAAAGCATGTTTTAAATATTGGTGAGTGGGTACTCTCAACGCCTGTTCTTTTTTATAGTGGCTGGCCGTTTTTTAGAGGAATGTACTACGGACTTAAGACAAAAACGGTCAATATGGACACCCTTGTTGCCACCGGTTCACTGCTGACCTATATCTACTCTATCTACATTACGCTCACGCGAAGCGGAGAGGCCTACTTTGATTCGGTGACGATGATTGTAACCTTTGTGCTTGTTGGAAAGTTCTTAGAGGCACTCAGTAAAAAGAGTGTGGCCGATACGCTAGATATTATGAACAAGCATCTTCCAAGTGATGTGAAAATTGTAGAAGATGAGAAGATAGTGACTAAAAATGTCAACGATGTAAAAGTAGATGATATCGTAGTCGTTGGTGCAGGGGACAGAGTAGCTCTTGATGGTGAAGTTGTAGATGGCAGTGGAACTTTTGATGAGTCAAGTCTAACAGGTGAGAGTGAGCCTATCTTCAAACAAAAGGGTGATGCTATTGTGAGTGGAACGGTGAGTATCGATGCGGATATCAAGTATCGTGTAACACGGGACTATGCTCACTCTACTATTAGTAATATCGTCTCACTTTTGGAAAATGCAATGAATAACAAGCCGCGTATTCAGCAGCTTGCCAATCGTTTGAGTGAGTATTTCTCAAGTACTATTTTACTTCTTTCGCTTTTTACATTTTTAGGATGGTACTTCTACTCTCATAATTTTGAGCAGTCATTTATGATAGCAATCTCTGTGATTGTCATTGCCTGTCCGTGTGCCTTGGCTCTGGCTACTCCTGTAGCTACTCTTGTAGGACTCTCCATCGCTTCAAAACGGGGCATACTCTTTAAAGAGGCAGCTCTTTTAGAGACAATGGCCAATGCTGATATTTTGGTATTGGATAAGACAGGAACCATTACTCAAGGAAGACCAAAAGTAGTAGAGCAAAAACGCTACGAAGATTTTGATATGTCACTTCTTTACTCACTGCTACTAAACTCAAAACACCCTATAGCAAAAGCAGTAGCAAATGAGATCTATGATGAAGATTTGAGCTGTTATGAGCTAGAGAGCCTGCAAAATGTTCCTTCACAGGGAATTACTGCAATGTATAAGGACAAGATGCTTGCCGGCGGCAATGCAAAACTGATGCAGACCATAGGGTTAGATGTTGTAAGTGAGAGTGAGTACAGTGAATTTTACTTTGCCTATGATGGCGAGCTTTTGGCAAAGTTTGAGCTTTTTGACTTACCGCGTGAGGATGCAAAAGAGACTATTGCAGCTATTAAAAAGCTTGGTGTTCGCATAATTATGCTCACTGGAGACCATGAGCGCAGTGCAAAAAAAGTAGCAGAGATGGTAGGTACAGAGGAGTTTGTAGCAGAACTGACTCCGCAGGATAAAGCTGCTTACATCGAAAAACTCCAAAAAGAGAAGCATCGTGTTGTCATGGCTGGTGATGGAGTGAATGATATCTTAGCTCTTGCACAGAGTGATATCGCCATTGCGATGGGTAATGGTAGTGACATTGCCATAGAGGTGAGTGATGTTGTGTTACTCAATGACAAGTTTGCAGCGCTTTATGACAGTTTTAAGATCTCTCGTCGTACATTTTTGATGATAAAAGAGAACCTCGCACTCTCGCTTGTTTATAATGCCATAACCATTCCACTTGCGATGGCCGGATATGTCATACCACTGGTGGCAGCTATTTCTATGAGTATCTCTTCACTGCTTGTTGTTGGTAACTCAATGCGTATAAAATTAGGATATAAGGACTAAAGATGGATAGTTGGGTAATAGGGATGATGCTGGGTGTATCGGTTTTTTTAGGAAGTATAGCAGTTGTAGCACTTATGTGGGCTATAAAAAAAGGGCAGTTTGATGATCAAGAGAAGTTTTTAAACTCGGCACTCTTTGATGATGTAGATGAGTTAAATGATGCTGCTCGTCTTGAGAAGAAAAAAGAAGAGTTAAAAAAGAAAAAAGAGAATTACAGACCAGAATAGGTCAAAAGAAAAAAGTATAAAGAGGCAAGAGCCTCTTTATATACAGAATTATTTACCTAAAGTTTGCGCAGCAGCTTTAAGATCTTCGTCTGAATAACGAGCAACTTGCCCTTTCATCATACCTTTCATTGGTCCACCATAAGAACCATCTTTATAACCTAAAAGAGCTTTTTCGATCTCTGCGTGAGTCATATCTGCAACTACTTTAGATTTACCCATAGCTTTTTTCTCAAAGTTTGCACCATGGCATCCTGCACATGCTTTTAAGTTTACTGCTGCAGATGCTGCAGTTACCATTGCTAAAGTTGCGATTGAAGCGATTACTAATTTTTTCATTTCATTTCCTTAATTTAAAGTTTCATATGCATTATAATAGTAAGTTTCTTAAATACTTGTTAATGAATTTAAAGGTATTATTTTATTAAAATTAATTTATTCTCAGTGAATAAAAGGTGAACTTATGAAATATACAGATATAGACTTAAACAATAAAACAATTTTAATCACAGGTGGAGCAGGATTCATCGGCTCAAACCTGGCATTTTACTTTCAAGAGAATCATCCTGATGCAAAAGTAGTGGTTCTTGATACTTTTCGTAGTGGAGAAACACTTAGTAACGGGAACCTTAAATCTTTTGGACATTTTAAAAATCTTTTGGGTTTTAGCGGTGAGGTAATCAGCGGAGATATTAACGACAAAGATCTTTTACTGGATCTGGAAGTAAACTACAAGTTTGACTATATCTTTCATGAGGCAGCCATCTCTGACACAACAGCACTTGAGCAGGATCTTATGATAAAGACAAATGTCAATGCTTTTAAAGATCTGTTAGATCTTGCCGTGCGTCATGATGCGAATATGATCTACGCATCTTCAGCCGCAACCTATGGCGGCAGTGATACTTTTAAAGTAGGACATGAAGAGCCAAACAATGTATATGGTTTTTCAAAAGTGATGATGGATAATATTGCAAATGAGTATATGCAGAGTTCTGATATCTCTATAGTAGGACTTCGTTACTTTAATGTATATGGTCCAAGAGAGTATTTTAAAAACACTACAGCATCAATGGTGCTTCAATTTGGTCATCAACTCTTAGCCGGTAAAAATCCACGTCTTTTTGAAGGAAGTGACAAGATCCTTCGTGACTTTATCTATATAGAAGATATCATTCAGGCAAATATCAAAGCGATGCAGCCGAAAAAAAGCGGTGTCTATAATGTTGGAACAGGAAAAGCAAGAAGTTTTCAAGATATTGTAGATATCCTGCAGCATGAGCTTGGAACGAGTGCTGTGTGTGAGTATATCCCAAATCCTTATGTAGGTTCATACCAATTCTTTACACAAGCAGACATTGAAGATACAAAAGAGTATTTAGGATACGAACCTGCATATGAGATGGAAGATGGGATAAAAGCCTATGTACCTGAGATAAAACGCATCTACGAAACAGAAGTGAAAAAGTAAGATGAATATTTTAAAAGAGGCAAAGCCAAATATTTTGGTCGTTGGTGATTTGATGATAGATCACTACCTTTGGGGGAGTTGTGAGCGAATAAGTCCCGAAGCTCCTGTTCAGGTGGTAGATATCAACAAAGAAACAACAGTCCTTGGTGGAGCAGGTAATGTTATAAACAACCTCAAAGCACTTGGGGCTGATGTAAGTGTTGCCGGCGTTATCGGTGATGATGCCAATGGTGAAGAGCTGCGTGAGATGTTGCGTGAGATAGATGTCGATGAGAGCAGACTCATAGTACAGCATGGAAGAAAAACATCTAAAAAGAGTCGTGTCATAGCGGTAAGTCAACAGGTGCTCAGGTATGACAAAGAGAGTAAAGAAGACATTGAAGCTGCATCGGTAGAGAAGATAGTAAATAAGCTGCGTGAAGAGATTGCTTCGTATGATGCAGTGATCCTCTCAGACTATGGAAAGGGCGTGCTGACTGAAGAGCTTTGTCAAAATGTTATCAAACTCGCAAGAAAAAATGGTGTACGTGTTTTGGTGGACCCAAAAGGGAGTGACTTCTCCAAGTACCGAGGGGCAACTCTTCTTACACCAAACAAAAAAGAGGCGCAACTGGCAACGGGCATTGAGATAGTCGATGAAGAAAGCCTTAAGGAGGCACTCTTAAAGCTCAAAAGTGAGTGTGAGCTTGATATCTCTCTTATCACTCTCTCAGAAGATGGAATCGCTATCTACGATGAGAAGCTCAAACGCTTTCCGACAGTTGCAAAAGAGGTCTTTGATGTAACAGGTGCGGGTGATACGGTCATAGCTTCCATCGCCTATGCACTCTCAGCAGGCAAAGATATTGATGAGACGGCGAAGTTTGCTAACCTTGCAGCCGGTGTCGTTGTAGGTAAAATAGGAAGTGCGACAGTTACCATTGATGAGATAGAAGAGTATGAGGCAAGTTTGCATAAAAGTACCTCTGATGCACACATTAAAACATTTGATGAGATAAAAGCGATAGTAGAGCGCTATAAGAAGCAGGGTAAAAAAGTTGTCTTTACAAATGGATGTTTTGACATATTGCATGTTGGTCATGTAAAGTATCTGCAAATTGCAAAGAGCTTTGGTGATGTCCTAATTGTAGGACTCAACTCTGATGCCTCTGTATCACGCCTCAAAGGCCCAACGCGTCCTGTAAACATTGCTGAAGACAGAGCTTACCTGCTTGCTGCACTTGAAGCTGTGGACTTTGTGGTGCCTTTTGAAGATGATACTCCCTATGAGCTTATCAAGATGATAGAGCCAGATGTTTTAGTAAAAGGCGGTGACTATGAAGGTAAAGAGGTTGTCGGTACAGAATTTGCTGGTGAATTGAAACTTGTGGACTTTGTCGATGGCAAAAGTACAACAAAAACAATAGAGAAAATTCAAGGAGCAACATGTTAAAGAAAGTAACACTTTTAACAGCATCAGCATTAACTGCTTTTGCAATGAATACAGGTGAGATCAATATTAATGATAAAGATTTAGAGATTAGTGGTAAGTTTGATGTAGGACAGTTTAATGATGCAGTTGAGCCAAATACAATGTTTGTAGGGGCAAAGTTTTTGAATGTAGATGAAGACCATTCTGATAATGAACATGCAGATTTAGATCCATATTTTGAAGGTAATATTTTAATGATGCGTACTGTTGGAAATCACGGTATGCGTGTTGGTATGGGTGCTAAAGTAAACTTTACAAAAGATTTTGTATCTGTTCCTTTAGGTTTAGAGTTTGCATATAAAATTCCTGCGAATTCTTATGTTCCTATGCATTTAAATGGTGAGCTCTATTATGCACCAAGTACATTGGCTTTTAGCGATGCAGATAGCTTTTTAGAGTATCGTCTAAGTTATGATATTGAAATCATAAAAAATGGCAACATTACATTAGGGTACCGTTCTATCGATACTAATTACAAATCACATAAAGGTTACGCTTCTAATGGTGGTGATTTTAATTATAACTCTTACTGGTATGTTGGATTTAAGGTGGGTTTTTAGTCTTTTAAATCCAAACTCTCTACAGCCTCAATAACCTCTGAGGCTGTGATAGTTGTCATACACTCATGATGTTTTAGCGGACACTCCCGCTTCATACATGGACTACAATCCATCTCATGTCTTACAATCACACTCTTTTCATTCATCCATTGTGATGTCTCTTTATATTTTGTCGGTCCAAAGATAGCAACGGTTGGTACCTGATAGGCTGCTGCAACGTGCATAGGTCCGCTGTCATTGGTTATAAAGAGTGAACAGCCTCCGATATTTGCACAGAGTTCTTCAATGCTTGTTTTACCTGCGAGGTTTGTAAAGTTTGCTACATTCAGTTTTTTAAGGTTTTGCTCTATCTCTGCTGCCATCTCAACTTCATTTGGTCCACCAAAGATAATGATGTCATACCTGTTGCTAAAGTGAGCAGCTACTGCTGCAAAGCGCTCAGGATACCACCTCTTTGCACTGCCGTAGGTCGCTCCAGCATTGATGCCAAGCATCGGTTTTTCAAACTGTTTTGGTTCTATGTAGAGCTTTAGCGGGCCGATTTCATTTTCACTAAAATTATTGATATCAACCATCGCAAGTTTTGCATATTGTTTGACAAGGTGTTGGTCTGTTGCAATTTTTGGAGTATGCGAGAGTAAAAAGCGCGAGTGCCATGAACGTCTTGCAATAGTAACAACAGTACCTGTAAAGTAGAGCAGGAGTGATGAGTGAAGCTGGTTTCTAAATGTAACTGCAAGATTGCATCTGCCTATCTCACGCGCGAGTTTGTAGGTTGCCAACAGTCTAGAAGATGCTTTTTTTGTCTCATCGACAATGGCATGCTCACAGAGTGGATGGTGTTTGAGTGCCTCAATGCTTACATAACTGCCTACAAAAACAAAGCGAGCTCCTAGGTGTTTTTGTGCCAAAAGCTCAATGGCAGGAGTTGCCATAACGGCATCACCAAGCCAGTTTGGTAGTACTACTAATATTCTCATGCTATACGCTCACTTGCATTGACTTTTTTACCCACCTCTTTTGTGATGAAAATGTAAATAGGTGATTCATTGATGTCGAGTATCTCATTTTTAAGGCGTTTACCTGTTTTAGAATAGACTTCAAAAAAATCCTCATTTTTAAGTGTTGTAGGTTTTAGTGACCAGTGAATCTGTAGTAGTCTCTCATCAACCCATAGCTGGATGATATAGTAGTCACGCTTAATATCCAGGCGTAAAAACTGCGCCTTTTTGAGATTTTGTATCATATATCTAAAAGTATCAAAGGCTTCGCGTTTTTTGATGCCATCTCGATTGTCTACAAGGCCATATCCAGGCGCTATGAGCTGGTGCCAGCTGACAGAGTCGACTTGTTGCGTTGCAAAGCTTAGCAGATAGTAGCGCAGCATATAGTTGGCATAGGCCTCTTCGCTCACGCACTCGTATTCACTTGTAGGTGCATAGGGAGCAGTACCCTTTAGCGGCCAGTTTACTTCTGTGATGTGAAGTTCTTGTTTTGTTTTTGGGCTCAGCCAGACCATAGTACTAAGGAGGGCTAGTTTGTCTGTTAGGGCAAGTCCTAGCTGTGTGTTTTCAGGAGCTCCCCGTCTGTCCACATACAAAAGTGCTGCAATGCCGTCATATCTGCACTTACAAAAGTTAAAGAGTGTTGCTGCCGTGTAGTGAAACTCAAAGTCTATAACCTCGCTGCCAAGGAGTTTGATCTTTGGAAATTTGCTTTTGAGATCATAGGCAACTTTGTAAAATGCCAGATACTCACGCGGTGAGAAAAATCCCCACTTTGCACGGTTGATGGTTGAACCTATCTCAAAGATATCTACAAGCTCATTTAGCTCTGAGAAAATCTGCGTGAGGTGCTCTTTTGTAAGGGTTAAATCTTCGATGTGTTCTCTATCTTGCAAGATCTTTAGGGTAATCTTTTTATTTTTGTGTTCTTGTAAAAATGTTTTGAGCTGAGGTAGTTTTTCCATCTCCCACAGTTTAAAGCGTGTTAATATGTTCTCTACACCAAGTTCTTCAATCATCTCGTTTGTTGCGTGAGGCTCTCTTTGAAAATCAACGCCCAAAGAGATAAAGTGTTTTGAGTCTATCTCTTTGCGTTTTACAAAAGGAGTTGCAAAAAGTGAGAGAGGAAGTATAAAAAGAGCTGTAAAAAACATCTTTATCAGTGAGCCAAGCTCACGCTTACGCATACGCTTTTTATAAGCCTTGTCTTGCAATAGTGCCGGTTGGTCGGAATAGTCATCCCATGAGAACGGTTTTTTCATAAGTGCAATTATAGCCATTTTAAGATAAAATAACTTTATGAATATATTAGTTGTACGAACAGACAAGCTTGGTGACTTTATAACGGCACTGCCAAGTTTTTATGTCTTAAAACATTACAATCCAAAAAACAGAATTGTTGCTCTTGTAGCACCGCTTAACCGTGCTTTGGCAGAGTCATGTGATTTTATCGATGAGGTGATAGTCGATGATGGTAAGAGTTCAGTTCTTGCACTCTCACGCAAGTTGCGTGAGGCAAAGATAGATGCCTCTGTGACTCTCTTTTCAAACACTCGCGTGGCACTTGCACAGTTTTTAGCTTCTATTCCTCAAAGAATAGCACCGGCAACAAAGATAGCGCAGATATTTTACAACAAGCGTGTTGTGCAGCGACGCAGTGAAGTAAAGATGGCTGAGTTTGAATATAACTTGGCGCTCACGCAGGCGCTGTTTCCTGACATTACTTTAGAGTTTCCAAAGCCACTGCTGCAATTTGAAGATGCTAAGAAAGTTTATGATGTTTTTTGTGTAAATTATGAGATCTCACGCAATGTTATTGCATTTCATGTCGGTTTTGGCGGTTCAAGTGATGCAAACTGGAACTTGGATGAGTATGAAGAGCTTATTCGTACAAAATTAGCAGATAAAAAGTATCAGATAGTGCTTACCTTTGGACCGGATGAAAAAGAGCTCTATGAGGAGATGCAAAACCGTCTCCGTGGCGAAGATGTCGTCTTTTATCTATCACTTGATGGGATTGTGACCTTTGCAAAGCTGCTGAGTCAATTTAAACTGTTTGTCTCAACGTCAACAGGAACATACCACTTGGCTTCGCTTGTAGGCTGTGCTACGATGACCTTTTTTGGTGACAGCAAGTTTGCAAGTGCTTCGCGTTGGAAAAGCATAGGCGATGCAAAACTGCAAAAACACTATATGCTGCCAACAGATGAGCAGAAGCGCCAAGAGATGTTTGAAGCAGTGAAAAAAGAGCTACTTGCCTTTTAGCTCTTTGTTTAACTCATAAAGTTTGATGTACTTGTAAAAATTTGTTGCCATATGAGAAAAGGCGATAATAAGCCCTGCATAGCCATCTAAAAAACCACCTTTGATAAAGTAGGTTTTAAAAAAGGAGAAAGAGCCGTTTGCAAATGCTTTGAGTGGTGATGAATTTTTCTTACCGACATTATCCTCTGCATAAATAGTAGAGTATTTATCAAGCTTTACGATAAAGTCCGATACTGTAGAGTATGGGTAGTGTTTTACCTCACCTTTGAGTGCTTTTATCTCAAAACCATCATCAATAATCTTTTCATGTACCTTTTTGTCAGTAAACTTTGTTCTGTTTTTGTTAAAGAGACGAACGATGATATCATCACCCCAACAGTGTTTGATCTGCAGTTCTTTGTAGTAGTTACTTCTAAGAATTGTATATAGAGCATTGCTATCAAGATTCTCTTTTTTAAGGTTCTCTACAAACTCTTGCGAAAGTACTTCATCGCTGTCAAGTGAGAGTATCCACTCATTTGAAGCGTAGCTTATTGCACGGTTTTTTGTCGGTCCAAAGCCTATAAAATCACCTGAGATAAACTTCACATTCTCATAGCTTTTTGCTATCTTTGCACTTTCATCTGTTGAGTTGTTTTCATAGACCACTACCTCGGAAAACTCCTTGAGTGAAGAGAGTGAGACATCAAGAGTTTTTTGAGCATTGTTAACAATCATAACAACAGAAATATTCTTAATCGACAACGGGTTTTCCTTTGAGTCTTTTTTTCATATTTTTAAAATCTTTGAGCTTTTGAGAGTAGTGCAGTGCTTTTGTAACTGCCTCATTCTCATCCATACCTGCAAGTTTTGCATACTCTTTGATAATGATACGTAAGTCATCATCTTTTGCCCAGAGTTTGTCAAAATTTTGGAGCCTCTCATCTGGCGTAAGCTCTTTAAACTCCATTCTGTTGATATCAACGACTTTAAAAGTATAGCTATTTTGCT